>JAKATT010000095.1:17745-18946 GCA_021818615.1 Actinomycetes bacterium
AAGGGCACGACGTCGACGACTCCGAGGCGGGGATGGACCCCGCTGTGATGCCGCAGGTCGAGGAGGTCGATGGCCGCCAGGCTGAGGCGGCGGGCGGCCGGCACGACGACCTCCGGCGGGCCGGCAAGGGTGAGGACCGAGCGGTTGTGGAACTGGTCGGAGTGGACGTCGATCAAGGCGGCGTCCGCCGCGTCGCCGATCGCCCGGATCTTTCTGGCGTCGACGCCCTCGCTCACGTTGACCACGCACTCGAGCACGGCGGGAGGGCGGTCGCCCGGCCGGCGAGGAGAGGTGACGGTCAGTTGGCGGACTGCGCGGCCGCGAGGCGCCGGCGCCGTGCGATCCTGCGGCGCTCGCGCTCGGAGGTGCCCCCCCAGACGCCGTGGTCGATGTGGTTCTCCATGGCGTACTCGAGGCAGGGGCCCTTCACCGGGCAGTCGGCGCAGATGTGCCGGGCGATCTCCACTCCGACCCCGTCGCTCGGGAAGAACGTGTCAGGTGGCAGCTCCCTGCACTTGCCGAGGCCCATCCAGGTCGTGTCCATCGCGTCCATTCTGACGCGTTCGTGCTCGGCTGCCTAGCGATTGGGGAAGGTTCACACCGAACTCTCAGGTTTCTCCCGGGACGGCGGCGGCGAGCCGGTAGGATCTCGCCGTGACGACGATCCCTCCGGCCGAGCAGCAGGCCCCCGAGCCCCCCCGCGGGCATGTCCGCATGGTGTACCTCGGCCCCGTGGCACCTCACTGGGAGGTGGAGTCCGAGTTCGGCGAGCGCAGCGTCATCGAGGAGTTCCGCCTGCGTGCCCTCGCCCGCCTCGTGCTCCTGCCCCCGCACGACCCCCAGTTCCGCCGCAACCGTGAGCGCATCGTGCGCGATGCCGAGCGGGAGAACCTCATCCTCGAGTGGGACCTCGGCGTGCCCGAGGAGGACCAGGCCGGCCCGCAGGGCTGACACCTAGCTCCTAGCTCCCGTCGTCGCCCGGCAGGTTGATGCGGGCGAGCCAGAGCCCGGGCGCGTCCACCTCGCTCGGGGTCGGTAGGCTCGCCGCGTCCGCCCACATCTTCGCGAGCTCGCGGTCGCCCGAGCGCTCGATGACTCCTGTCACGAAACGCTCCCCGCGGTCGATCTGCGGCTGGTCGAGCGAGAGCCCGAAGAGCTGCTCGGCGACCTTCTCGCCCTCGCCCCGTCCCACGCGCCGCCG
>JAKATT010000095.1:19678-24311 GCA_021818615.1 Actinomycetes bacterium
CCGGCTCGTCGGAACGAGGCGGAGGCTCGCGCCGGACGGCTCGGGCACCATGCCGGTGATCTCGCTCACGTGCAGCTCGGCGATGTGGCTCAACTGCTCGAAACCGATCCTCTCCAACGGATCGGGGTTCGGGTCCTCACCGTTCCCGGCCGCGATGTCGGCCGCCAGCTGGTAGGCGAGCTGCCACGGCACGCCGCTGCCGGCTCCGGGCAGCATGCGGAGCAGGTCGCCGAGCATCTGGCGGAAGAACTCGTTCCCTCCGAAGACGGGGTCGCTCACCGAAGCGATGCTACGGGCGGGAGCGCCGTCGCGCCCGGGCTCTCAGGCTGCGGCCTGCAGGACGGCTGTGCAGCCGACCTGGTGGCCGTGCCGCTCGAGCTCGAGGCGGACCGTCTTCTCCGGCGCCATGAGGTAGAGGCGCGCCTGCAGCTGGCCCATCGTCTCGACGCCCCTGCCGTTCACCGTCTCGATGACGTCGCCGGGTCGGATGCCCGCACGCGCCGCCGCGCTCTCGCGGACGACCGAGATCACCTTCACGCCTGCCGCGGCGCGGCGGCCCCTGATCCCGAGCCAGCCGTGGTCCACGTGGTGGTCCGAGATGAGGTCGCCTGCCACCTTCTCGGCGAGCGGGGCGGGCACCATGAACAGGCTGCCGTTCCGGGCGCCGGTCACGACGCCGACGAGGCTGCCGGTGCCGTCGATGATGGCTGCCCCGCCGGGCTCGGCGGGAAGGGTGCTTGCCGTCGTGCGCAGCTCGGTGAACAGCGACGGGTCACGGCTGTCCTCGGACACCCCGGGCAGCGCCGAGACGACGTCGCCGAACGAGAGCACGATCTCGCTCGGCGTGAGCCACTCGATCGTCGTCCACTGGCCCGTCGCCAGCGCGGACGAGGAGGCCGGGCGGAGGGGGACGAGGCCCTTCACGTTGACGTGCAGCACGGCGAGGTCGCTTGCCGGGTCGATGCCGACGACCTGGGCCGGGAACTCGCCGCCGGCAAGGGTCACCTGCAGGCCGCCGGCGTTCTCGGCGAGGGAGGCAGGCGCCTCGATCATCCCGTCGGAGCGGACCACTATGCCGTTGTCGACGACGTGCCGGCGGCCGTCGATCCAGCCCTCGACAAGCGCCATGCCGCTCGCCACCCGCCGCCCGAGGGCCACGTCCGCGCGCGGGGCGGCGACCGGCATCACGGCCGAGGCGAGCGTCGTGGTGGTCACGACGAGCGAGCGGATCTCGAGGCGGAGCGCCCGGGCACTGAGAGGCTTCGATGGCGAGAGCCAGCTCGTGAGATGTGTCCCGACAAGGACGACCCCGGTGGCGAGCACCGCCCCGACGAGCCCGGCTGCCCAGGCGCCGGCGCGGCTCGGGGTCTGGCTCAGCCAGCGCCGGCGGGCATCGAGCGCCTCGGGCGACACCGGCCGGCCGTAAAGAGCCATCTCCGAAGGGTGGCGCCACAGCCGGTCCTCTGGTGGGAGCAGCGGTTCGACCCGTTCGTCCTCCGAGCCGTCGTCGAACTCATCTCCCGGCTCGAACACGATCCGTCAGGTTACAAACGAAACCCCCCGAATTGCTCGCGCCCCCGGCCGCGCTCACTCCCGGTCCGTGCCTACCATCAAGGCGTGACGCCCGAAGGCCCGCTCCGACCGCCTGAGGGCGACGACTGGTTGGCGCTCACCGAGGGCGTCTTGGACGGGGGCGCGGCGCTCGAGTGGGCAAGCAGAACTGACTGCGGGGCGGTGGTGGGTTTCGTCGGGAATGTGCGGGACCGTGCCGAGGGACGCGAGGGCGTTCAGGCGGTCGACTACGAGGCCTACGACGAGCAGGTCGTGGCGCGCCTCGGAGAGCTGGCCGCAGCAGCGAGGCGCAGGGTCCCCGGGCTCGGTCGGATCGTGGTCTGGCACCGAACGGGCCGCATAGTCGTCGGCGAGGCCTCTGTCGTGGTCGGCGTCTCCTCGCCGCACCGGGCCGAGGCCTTCGACGCCTGCAGGTTCCTGATCGACACGTTGAAAGAGACGCTGCCGATCTGGAAGCACGAGCACTGGGAGGGCGGTTCGGGCTGGAGCCCGTCGTCCCGCCCTCTCCGGCCGGTCGAGGGGAGCACCTCCTGATGGGAGCAGCCCTCGCCGTCGACGTCGGCTCCTCGCGGACCCGGGTGATGACGATGTCGAAGGCTCTTCTCGTCGACGAGCCGTCGCTTGCTGCCGTCGAGATCGGTTCCGGTCGGCTCATCGCCTTCGGCGAACGGGCGCGGGCCATGCGCGGGCGCACGGCCGGCGAGGTGGCGCTCGTCCGCCCGGTGCGCCATGGCCAGCTGCAGGATCTCGCGCTGACCGACCAGGTCTGCGTCGATCTTCTCCGCCGCGCCCGGGTCGCCGGGCATGCCCGCCCCGATGTGCTCTGCTGCGTCCCGTCCGCAGCCACGAGCGTGCAGCGCCGGGCGCTCGAGCGCAGCTTCCGCCGTGCCGGCGCGAGGCGGGTCGAGTTCCTCGAACATGCCGTCGCCTCGGGGATGGGCGCCCTCCTCCGCCTCGAGGAGCCGGTGGCCTCCATGGTGGTCGACGTGGGCGGGGGGACGACCGACATCGCCGTCATCGCGCTCGGCGGCGTCGTGACGGGAGCCTCCGTCCCCGTAGGCGGGGGCGATTTCGACGAGGCGATCCGTCAGCTGTGCGAGCGGAGCTTCGACCTCCTCATCGACACCGGCACTGCCGAAGCAGTGAAGCTCGCCATCGGGACGGCGTGGCCCTCGTTGGAGGACAAGGTGGAGGTGCGCGGCAGGGACGCCTCGAACGGCGAGCCGCGAGCGGTCGTGCTCTCGCGGGGCGAGGTGGCGACCGCGCTCGCCGAGCAGGTCGACGCGGTCGTGCGGGCTGCCGTCGGGTGCATCACCACGTCGCCTCCCGATCTCGCCAACGACCTCCTCGCCCGGGGGCTGCATCTCGCCGGCAGCGGCGGCCTGCTGGACGGCTTCAGCCAGCGGCTCGCGACCGCGACCGGCATACCGGTGCATCTCGTGGACGAGCCCGGGCTGGCAGCCGTGCGCGGCGCTTCGCGCTGCCTCAAGGTCCTCGCTGAGCTCTGAGAGTCATCCCTGCCCGCCGGACGCCCGGTCAGTCAGGTCCTCGGCCGCCTGGCGCACCTGCCAGTCCCGGTCCTCGAGTGCCCCGTGCAGGGCCGCGTCGACCTCCGGGCCGTCGAATGGCGCGAGCGCGATGACGGCGCGACGCCGGATGGCCGGCTTGTCGCCGAGCGCCGCCAGGATCGCCGGCAGCCCCGCCGGCTCGCCGATCGCACCGAGGGCGGCGACGGCCGACTCCCTGCAGAGCGGGTCCGGGTGGCCGCCGGCGATGCCGGCGAGCACCCCGACCGCACCGGCGTCGTGCTGCTCGCCGGCTGCGAAGCAGGCTGCCTCGACCACCGCCGGGTCGTCGTCGCGAAGGAGCCGCCCGAAGTCGGTCTGCGGCAGTGAGGCTGCCAGTTCGCAGATCCGCCGCCGGACGGAGCGAGACGGGTCGCCGAGCGCGGCGGCGATGTCGTCGCCGGTCAGCGCGCCGAGGCGCACGAGCGCCCCGAGCGCAGCCGCGCGGACGCCTTCGTCACTGTCGCCGAGGAGCTCCCGGGCGGCGGCCTTGTCGCCGTTGTGGCCGGCGAGCGCCGCGCGCCGCCTGCGTAGCGCGCGCCCTACTGCCTCCTCGTTCTGCAAGGCTCTTGCCTCGTGATCAGCCATGACGGCGACAGCCTAGGAACGCGCCCGCCCGACGAGGAGCTGCCGGCGCGCCGCCGCCTGTCGAGACCGTGGAGGATCGTGATCGGCTGCGCCGCCGCCCTTGTCGCGGCGGCGACGGCGGCGTCTTTCATCTCGCTGCCGTACTACGCGATCACCCCGGGCGTCGCCCAACCGGTCGAGCCGCTCATCACCGTGCCGGCGAGGCTCCTCCAGCGCCACCGCGGCAGTGTCGACCTCGTCGACGTCGAGATCACCCCGATCCGGGCGATCGACTGGATCTACTTCAAGCTCAACAGTGATGCCACGATCGAGCCGCGCTCGGCGATCCTCGGTCCTGAGACGCCCGCCCAGTACAACACCGAGGGGATCGTCGACATGGCCGACGCCCAGCAGGCAGCGACCGTCGTCGCCCTCGACCGGCTCGGCTACCACGTGGCGGCGACACCGGCGGGTGCGCTCCTCTACGCCCTGCAGCCAGGCTCACCTGCCGAGCAGGCCCTCTCTGTCGGAGACGTGGTCACAGCGCTCGACTCGACGCCGGTGCGCTCCGCCATCGGGCTCGGCAGCGCCCTTCAGGCGAAGAAGCCTGGCGAGAGGGTCACGTTTCGCTTCCACTCCTACTCCGCTGCGGCGGTCCACTCGGCCGCGATGACCCTCGGCGTCTGGCGCGTCGAGGGCAAGGGGTCCAACGCCCAGCTGCTCTGCCGGCCCTTCGGCTCGCCCTCGCGCTACCCGGTGGCCGAGCTGTTCAGCGAGCACGGCCAGATCGGCCTGCCGCCGAAGGGCCAGCACGGGCATCCGGTCGCCTGCATGGGCTCGCTCGGGACCGAGGACTGGTACCGGGTGAGCGGGCTTCCCTTTGCCGTCGATCTCAATTCGGAAGGGATAGTCGGCCCGTCCGCCGGCCT
>JAKATT010000153.1 GCA_021818615.1 Actinomycetes bacterium
GTCTGGGAGCCCGGGATCCGGCATCGAGCACCTTCTGGGCCGGGGCTGGATTGTCGGCCGGGTCGAGCAGGTGCTCGAGCAGATGGCTGTGCTCGCGGCGGCCGGGATCTCGCGGGTCATGCTCCAGCTGTTGGACCACGGTGACCGCGAGAGCCTGGAGCTTCTGGGCCGTGAGGTCGTGACTGGCGCGGCGACGTTGTGACCCAGCACTGCCTGGCGGCGGTGGTGATGCCCACGTGGCCGCGTGGCAAGGCGGGCCTCCGCCATGTTGCACGTTCGAATGGACCTGAGAGGAAGCGCCTTGATGTGCACATCATGGACGAGGAAGGTGAGAGCTTCGAGGTCTCGGCGTACCCGTCGGAGAGACACGGGCTGTGCCACCTCTTCGTCCACGTGCGAGAGCGCTATGCAGGAGAGGAGGTGATGGGGTGATCGAGTCGATGCGAGTCGCCCACCCGGTTCGATCTTCTCCCGAGGAGGCGATAGAGAGATGAGTGCTGCTCGCTTCAAGGCCGGAGACGGCGCCTTCGGCCAGGTTCCACAGCTCGAGGGCTGCAGGGCGACGACCATGGTCGCCTGCGTCACAGTTCCACACGGCCAGCGTCAAGGACCCTCCGCTTTGCTCCGGGTCCCTCCGGGACGGCCCTACGGGCTGCCTTTGGCCCCGGCTTGTGACGCCCGGCGGCGCCTGGCGCCGCGCATTGCCCCCTTGGCATCCGGGCTCTTTTCGTACTGAGGTCCCTTGGCGAGCCTTGACGCCGCCGGCGCCTACGAGCTGCATCCCCACGTCGCGCTGCGTCCGGAGCCCTTCGGCGCGCTGGCGTACCACTACGACAACCGCCGCCTGACCTTCCTGCGCTCGCCGGCGATGGTCGAGCTCGTGTGCTCCCTTCGCAGCCACGACTCGCTGGCGGACGCCCTCGCGGCCGCCGGCGTCCCCGAGCCGAAACGGCCCGCGTACCTCTCGGCCTTGGCCTTGCTCCAGGCCAGTGAGGTGATCCGTGCTCGCTGACGACCTCGCTCTCGGCCTCGGCGCCCCTATCTGCCTCACCTGGGAGCTCACCTACAGCTGCAACCTCGCCTGCACGCACTGCCTGTCGAGCTCGGGCCGCCGGGACCCGGCGGAGCTCTCCACCTCCGAGGCGGCGGCATTCGTCGACGAGCTGGCGGCGATGCAGGTCTTCTACGTGAACATCGGCGGGGGTGAGCCCACCTTGCGGCCCGACTTCGTCGAGATCGTGGAGCACGCCATGGCAGGTGGCGTCGGCGTGAAGTTCTCGACCAACGGGACGACGATCACGCGCCAGCGGGCGCGCCGCTACGCCGAGATGGAGTACCTCGACATCCAGGTCAGCCTCGATGGCGCCAGCCCGGCGACGAACGACCCGGTGCGCGGAGCCGGCTCGTACCTCGCCGCGACGAGGGCGATGGCCCGTCTTGCAGAGGCGGGCTTCGGGCCGTTCAAGGTGAGCGTCGTCGTCACGCGGCACAACGCCGGCGAGCTCGAGGAGCTGCTGGCGCTGGCGGGCCGCTTCGGGGCCGAGCTGCGTCTGGCGAGGCTCCGTCCCTCGGGCCGGGGAGCGGCGTCATGGTCGGAGCTGCGACCGACGCCTCCCCAGCTCGTCGAGGTCCATCGCTTTCTCCGCTGCCACCCCGAGGTGCTGACCGGCGATTCCTTCTTCCACCTCGGACCGCTCGGCGACGAGCCGCTCGCCGGGCTCAACCTCTGCGGCGCCGGGCGGGTCGTCTGCCTCGTCGACCCGGTGGGCGACGTCTACGCCTGCCCCTTCGTGATGCACCCGGAGTTCAGGGCGGGGAGCTTGCGGGACGAGGGCGGCTTCGCACGCGTCTGGCGGACCTCGGCGCTCTTCTCCGAGCTGCGGGCGCCAAGCGACGGCGGGGCCTGCAACGCCTGCGGCTCGTTCGGGTCGTGCCGGGGCGGCTGCATGGCGGCCAAATTCTTCACCGGCCTGCCGCTCGACGGTCCCGACCCCGAGTGCGTGCTCGGTCGCGGCGAGCCTCTCTTGGCCCTTGTCGCTGCGGGAGGCTCCCCGAGGCCCGCTCCGGGTACTGGCCACGCCATGCCCGGGCGGCCGGTGCCGGTCGCCTTCGGGACCCGCCGGATGCCCAGGTGAGCGACTCGGCGCTCGCCTCGCCGGCAACGGCCCGAGGCTCCTCGGCGACGGTCCACGCGCAGGTGGACGAGGCCCTGCTCGCCGTCTTGGGCGAGCCGGTTCGCGCCGGACGGGCCGTCGCCCGCAACCGGCTGGTCTTCGGTCCGCACGAGACCAATCTCGCCCGGGGCCGGAGGCTGTCGGATCGCCACGTGGCCTACTACCGGCGGAGGGCCGCAGGAGGCGCCGGAGTCATCGTGACAGAGGAGGCGTCGGTCCACGAGACGGACTGGCCCTACGAAAGGGCGCCGTTCGCGCCCGAGTGCGGCGAGGGGTGGAGCGCCGTCGCCCGCTCCTGCCACGACGAGGGAGCGCTCGTCGTCGCCGCCCTCGGCCATGCCGGCGGCCAGGGATCGAGCGCGTACCACCAGCGCGAGCTGTGGGCTCCCTCGAGCGTGCCCGACATCGTGACCCGTGAGGTGCCAAAGGTCATGGAGGCCGCCGACATCGACGCGCTGGTGGCGGCCTTCGCCGCCGCAGCGGCGCTGGCGGTCGATGCGGGCTGTGACGGCGTCGAGGTGAACGCCGGCCAGTTCAGCCTGGCGCGCCAGTTCTGCTCAGGCCTGACCAACCTGCGTGGCGACGAGTACGGGTCGGACCGCTCCCTCTTCGTGCGCCGGGTGCTGCGGGCGGTCCGCTCCTCGGCGGGCGGTGCCCTGCTCGGCCTCCGTTTCGCTGCCGACGAGCTGGCGCCGTGGGCAGGCATGGTCCCCGAGTCCGCAGCCGAGCTGCTCGCAGCGCTGTGCTCAGAGCAGCTGTTCGACTACGTGACCGTGGTACGCGGCTCTGCCTACCAGACGAGCGCGACGAGGCCGGACGGCCATACGGGCACCGGCTTCAACCGGGAGGCGACGAGGGTCGTGCGCCAGGCGCTCGGTCCCTCCGTCACTCTCGTCGCCCAGGGCTCGATCGTCGAGGCTCGCCTGGCGGCGGAGATCGTCTCGGCCGGCGAGGCCGACCTGGTCGAGATGACAAGGGCGCAGATCGCCGACGGCGAGCTCGCTTCGAAGATCGCCGCCGGCAGTGCGGCGCGGGTCCGTCCCTGTGTGCTGTGCAACCAGGCCTGCCAGGTGCGCGACCCTCGCAACCCGCTCGTGAGCTGCATAGGCGATCCGCGCTCGGGCTACGAGTGGGAGGCGGCCGACGCCCTGGCCGAGCCGGCTGACCGGCCGAGAGCGCCCGGCTCGAGGCGCCGCCGCCTGCTCGTCGTCGGCTCGGGGCCTGCGGGTCTCGAGTGCGCCAGGGTTGCGGCGCTCGGGGGCCTGGCGGTCACCGTCGTCGAGCGGGAGGAGGGCGTCTGCAGCTCGCTCAGGGCCGTCGCCAGTCGGATCCCCGGGCGCGAGCGCCTCGCCGACCTGGCGGCCTGGCTCGAGGCGGAGTGCCGGCTGCTCGGCGTCGAGATCGCCACCGGGCACGAGACGACGCTCGAGGAGCTCGACGCCAACGACTGGAACGACTGGGCCGTCGTCGTCGCGACCGGTTCGCGGCCGGGCCGAAGGAGCTACGAGGTCGCTCCGGACGCAACGGTGCTGTTCGCCGGAGACGTCATGGCAGCCGACCTGCTCGTGGGCGGCGCCCCGCCGAGCCCAGCCGTCGTCTGGGACCCGATAGGCGGTCCGATCGGCGTCGGGGTGGCCGAGCTGCTCGCACGGCTCGGCTCTGCGGTGTCGCTCGTCTCCCCGCACTTCGTGGCCGGCGAGCAGCTGGCGCGCTCTGGTGACCTCGCGCCGGCGAACGCCCGGCTGCATCGCCTCGGCGCCGAGATCGTCCGCAACGCGATCGTCCGCCTCGTCGAGCCCGCGGGCGTCGTCGTGGAGGACCGCTTCAGCGGCGAGCGGCGCACGCTGGCGGCCTCTCTGCTCGTCGACGCCGGGCAGCGCCTTTCGGAGGACTCCCTCGCGAGATCGATCGAGGCGAGGCGCCGCGTGGAGGTGGCAGGCGACGCCGTTGCGCCCCGCAGCATCCTCGAGGCTGTCCTCGAAGGGCGCCGCAGCGCGCTGCGGCTCGTGTCGGCGGCGTCGCCGGACTGCCCGCCGGGCCCTCGTGAGCCGGTACCGGCGTGACTCGCTCCCTGCGCTACCCGCTCCTCTTCTCGCCCCTGCGGGTCGGTCCGCTCACCCTTGCCAACCGCGTCGTGTTCTCGGCCCATCTCACGAACTACGCGGCCGGCGGCCTGCCGAGCGAGCAGCACGCCGCCTACTACGCTGCGCGAGCCCGCGGCGGCGCAGGCCTCGTGATCACCGAGGAGCATTCGACGCACCCGACCGACTGGCCGTACGAGAAGCTGATCCACGCCTTCCGCAGTGAGGTGCTGCCCGGCTACCGCCGAATCACCGAGGCGGTCCACCGTTACGGCACGCCGATCTTCGCCC
>JAKATT010000126.1 GCA_021818615.1 Actinomycetes bacterium
GTCGTGGCAAGGACGTGCGCTGCGACAACTGCATGGCGCACTGCGGCTACGAGCCCTCGGCGGTGATCGCAACGACCAAGTCGATGCGCGAGTCGATCCGGGCGGCTGTCGGGACGCATTGACAGCTCGCTGCTCGCGTCGTTGCAGGATTGACCGGCCCTCTCCGGGCTCCGGGCTCCGGGCTCCGGGCTCCGGGCTCCGGGCTGGCATAGGCTTCCCAGGCTTGCCGGCCGGGCTCTTGCGAGCATCGCGGCCGTCACCTGCACCGCCGGCCCGGCTCCCGCTTAGGCTTGGAGGCGAGGGGCTGTAGCTCAGTTGGTCAGAGCGCCTGGTTTGCAACCAGGAGGCCACGGGTTCGAATCCCGTCAGCTCCACTCCACGCGTCTTACTCGAACCCCTATCGACATGACGCACGAGGGGTCGGGCGGGGCATTCGGTCGTGTAGGACTCGTGGTGCAAGAGGTGTGGTCTGTTCGGACCGTCAGCTGGCGGATCGTGTCGAGCCTTGGCCGAAACGCCGTTGCTAGCCCGCGAGATGGTACTATATTTGGTACCACTGAAGGGAGGGTGGATGGCAATCACGGTTAGCGAAGCGCGTCGAGGGCTGTTTCCGCTCATTGAGAAGGTCAATGACGATCGGACGGCGGTCGAGATCACGTCCAAGCGCGGTAATGCTGTGCTGATGTCGGCGGATGAGTACGCGGCATGGCAGGAGACGGCGTACCTGTTCCGCTCGCCAGCTAACGCGCGGCGCCTACTCGATGCCGTTGAGGCGGCGGCGCGTGGCGAGACGGTCGAGCATCCGCTCGACCGGGCGTGAGACTGGTCTTCGCTCCACAAGGCTGGGAGGACTACACCTATTGGCAGCGAGCGGACCGAACGCTCGTCAGGCGCATTAACCGGCTGATCGATGACGCGCTACGCGATCCGACCAGCGGGATCGGCAAGCCGGAGCCGCTCAAGTACGGGATCACCGGTGCTTGGTCGCGACGCATCACCGAGGAGCACCGGCTCGTCTACCAGGTGTCAGGCAGCGACCTTGTGGTGCTGCAAGCCCGTTTCCACTACGAGAGGTGACCGAGCGTTGGACGTTGGAGTCGATGCGTTGGCCCGTGGTGTGGCAACAGGCGTGCGTCTTGCGGTCGGACCGGAGACGATGGGCCGATGAGCGGCGCCCGCATGTTCCCTCGGAAGCTTCGCCCTGGCGACACGGTGCGTGTCGTCGCCCCGGCACGTAGCCGCGCGTTCGTCCTCGAGCACGACCATCGCTCGGTGATCGCCGAACGCTTCGCTGCGTTGGGCCTGCGCCTCACGTACGGCGAGCATGTCGACGAGCGGGACGACTTCGACTCGTCGTCGATCACCTCGCGCGTCGCCGATCTTCATGCGGCGTGGGCCGACCCGGAGGTGGCAGCGATCCTTACCGTCATCGGCGGGTTCAATAGCAATGAGCTGCTTTCCTACCTCGATTGGAGCCTGATCGGCGACAACCCGAAGGTGTTCTGTGGGTTCTCGGACATCACGGCGTTGCAGAACGCGATCCTCGCCATGACCGGCCTGGTGACCTACTCGGGACCCCATTGGTCGAGCTTCGGGATGCGCGACCACTTCGAGCAGAGCCTGGCCTGGTTTACCGAGGCCGTGTTCTCCGACGACCCGATGGAGCTGCGCCCGGCGAAGATCTGGACTGACGACCTGTGGTTCCTCGACCAGGATCACCGGAGTCTGCTGGCGAATGAAGGTTGGTGGCCGCTGCGGGAGGGCGCCGCTGAGGGTCGCATCGTCGGCGGCAACCTCTGCACGCTGAACCTCTTGCAGGGAACCCCGTTCATGCCCGCCCTCGACGGCGCGCTGCTCTTGGTCGAGGACGACGAGGCCAGTCATGTCGTGGACTTCGCCCGGGACCTCGCCTCGGTGCTCCAGGTTCCCGACGCCGCCGCTATCAGCGGGCTGGTGATCGGCCGCTTCCAGCAGGCGAGTGGCATGACCCGCCCGCTCCTGGAGCAGATCATCGAGCGCCAGCCCGTCCTCGCTGCTGTACCTGTTCTGGCCAATGTGGACTTCGGCCATACGAATCCTCTCATGACGTTGCCCATCGGTGGCCGAGCGACCATTGTCGTGGGCAAAGCGAGCGAGCTCACGATCACCGCCCATTGACCCCGACGGACTTGGCAGCATGGAACCGCCTGGCCATCAATTGGCGACCGAGCTCTCGCTCCCGGGTCACTGCGTGTCTCGCTGTCACTCGCCGGTCGTCCCGACCGCTTTATCAGGGATGTTGCGGCCGAGTCAGAGTTTGAGAACTCTCTACGTAGGTCCACTCGTGTTCCGTATTCGAGCTCAGGCACGTTGAAGATGTCGTCGAAGGCCGGCGCCGGCCGGCTGGCGCTCGACGAGCTCGGCGTCCATCTCCTCGCGCAGTCGCTCCGCCGAAGACTCGGGCAGCCAGATGCGCGAGCACAGCTCCTCGACCTGGGCTTCGAGGTCGTCGGCGGGGACGCAGGGCTCTCGGCAGGTGCCGGCGGGGTCGTTCTTCTGGCCGAGGCAGAAGAAGTAGGTGTAGTGGCCCTTGGAGTTCTGGATAGACAGGCGCCTTCCGCTCTGGCGGCCGGGACCGACGAGCGGCTCGTGAGCGCCGGGATGCTGGACGCCGTTCCACTCGCCGATGCCGACGCAGACGGCGTTGGCGAGGACCTTGGCCAGTTGCTGCCAGGTGACCGGCGCCGGGGGCTTGCCCCGCCGGCCGCGGTTGGTGAGCCCCGGTGGGCAAGCCCTCCGGCGAGGCGCTGGAGGGTCCACTCGCCCGTCGCGTAGTGCTCGAACGCGGCGATTCATCCAGCCTGGACCCAACGGGGCGTTCACCGCCACCAAGGTCATGATCGTCCCCTCCGCCGGCACCGCCGGGTGACACGGCGCTACCACCGCCCGCGCTGGCGCCCGCCTCGCCCCGGGCTCATCGCCGAGCCGCTCACCCATGTCCACCCCCTCTCATCAGCAAGAGCGCGAGGAGCGTGTGCCGTCTTGGCCGCGAAGGCACCGCTGTGTGACGGTCCCTGGTAGCGATGCTCGATTGACGCCCCTCGACCCCGGCTATCCCGTGGGACGGGGCGTCTGTAGTGCCTTGACCTGTAATCTGAGGTGTCGGCCTCCGTCTCACCCGATAACGATGTGAGGAGGTTTCGATGGTCACCAGGGTTGGGCACCTCTGCGAGCGACGGGCGTCGCGCTGGCATCAACTGCCGAAGCTCCCAGGCCTGGCGCTTCCCAGTGCCGGTGTGGGTCGCGATGTGCCGACGCAGGCGAGCCCGCGCACATGACGGAGGGGCGTTGGGCCACGAGCAAGGCGCTGAGGCCTCCTCGGGATTGCGGCCCTCCTCGGCGGTGGCTCGTCGCGATCCTCGCCGGGATCTTCGGCCTATTGGTTGCGGCGTGTGGAGCATCCACCCCAACCGCGACGCCAGGGCCACCCGCGACCTCGTCGCCGCGAGCGACAGCTGTGAGCGTCCCGCCGACGACGGCGCTGCAGGCTCCCCGTCCTTACCCCGGGACAAAGGCCGTGCCTGTTGGCTACCACGTCCTCTCGCTATCGTGTCCCACGGCCTCGTTCTGCATGGGCGTCGGGACCGAAGACACGGTCACCGGAACGAGTGGCTTCTCCGTCGCCTACCAGGGCGGTGCCTGGGCAGCGCCGGTGAGCGTGGAACCGCCGAGCAGCTCCGTCTCGAAGCAGATCAACGCCGTCTCCTGCCCGAGCTCGTCGTTCTGCATGGCTGTGGATGCGAGTGGCTCTGCCCTCGAGTACGCAGGGGGGCACTGGTCGGCTCCTGTCGTCGTCGACCCAGGTGGTGACCTCAGCTCGGTCTCGTGTCTGGCGACGTCGGCCTGCACGGCGGTCGATTCCACGAATGCGGTGTTCACCTACGACGGAGCGCAATGGTCGGCTCACTCCGCTCAGAGCAACGGGAGCCAGGGCCTGGTAGCGCTGTCGTGCTCCTTGCCCTCCTCGTGCATCGCGCTCGGCGACTTCGGCAGCGCTTTCGTGGAGAGCGACGGAGCCTGGTCGCCTCCTACCCCCATCGCTCCGAATGACGATCACGCCAGTGGCCCGGCGCTCGACTCGGTCTCTTGTGTCGCGCTCTCCGCCTTCTGTGTTGCCGCCGACTCCGGGGGCCGCGTGTGGACCTGGACGAATGGGACCTGGTCGCGGGCTTTCACCATCGACCCGCCGCTGGCTGCCTGTGTGGGAACTGCAGGTTCAGTCACTTCCTCCTCCTCGACCAGTGGGTGTGGTCCGGGGGGAAGCATGTGGGTCTCGTGCCCCACGGCGTCGTATTGCATGGCGGCGGACAGTCTCGGCCACGAGATCACCTGGGACGGGAGGAGTTGGTCCCTGCCGGCAAAGGTGGACCAGGTGGGTTTCAGCGCGCTGTCGTGTGCCAGTGCGAGCTTCTGCGAGGCGATCGACTCTAGAGGCGACGCTGTCTCGCTGGGATCGGTGCGACCGTGAGGTGCGCCTGTCCGCAAGACCAGGACGTCGATC
>JAKATT010000055.1 GCA_021818615.1 Actinomycetes bacterium
GCCGGCCCCCCTGCTGGAAGGAGGGCCGGAGCCCTACGCCTCAGCGTCCGCCTCGCGGCCTGCGGCGGGGCCCGCCGCCCGGACCGCCCTCGCGGCGGCCGGCCTCGGGGCGGCGGCCGCCCTCGCGCTCTCGCCGACCACCCGGCGCGCCGCCATGGCTCTCCCCGGAGTCGTTCGGCCCGAGGCTGCCGTAGGTGGCTTCGAGCTCGGCCTCGAACTCGTCCTCGAACGACGCCCGCCGGACCTGGCCACCCCGCTCTCTCTGGCCGCCGGCCGCGGCGCGCTCGCCGGCAGGCTCTTCGCCTGCGAGCGAGAGCGAGACCTTGCCCTGCGGGTCGATGTCGTCCACCCGGACCTCGATCTCTTGACCGAGCTCGACGACGTCCTCCACGCGCTCGACCCGCTTGCCGCGCCCGAGGCGGGAGATGTGAACAAGGCCGTCACGCCCTGGGAGGATGTTCACGAACGCACCGAATTTGGTGATGTTCACGACCTTGCCCTTGTAGCTCGCCCCAATCTCGGGGGTCGGCGGGTCGAGGATCAGCTCGATGCGCCGGCGTGCTTCGTCGACCACCGAACGCTCCTTCGCCCCGATCGTCACGTGCCCGACGGTGCCGTCGTCGTCGACGTTGATGTCGGCACCGGTCTCCTGCTGGATGGCGTTTATCACCTTGCCCTTCGGGCCGATGACCTCGCCGATCTTGTCGACTGGGATCTCGAAGCTCACGATCTTCGGGGCATGGGGCTTCACGTCTGCGCGCGGAGCGGAGATGGCGGACGCCATCACCTCGAGGATGACGAGCCGGGCTTCATGGGCCTGGCGCAGCGCCTGGCCGAGCACCTCGGCCGGGAGGCCGTCGATCTTCGTGTCGAGCTGCAGGGCCGTGACGAACTCGGAGGTGCCGGCCACTTTGAAGTCCATGTCCCCGAAGGCGTCCTCGGCACCAAGGATGTCGGTGAGGGTCGTGTACCTGCCCTCGGCGAACACGAGCCCCATCGCGATGCCGGCGACCGGTGCCTTGATGGGCACGCCGGCGTCCATGAGCGAGAGCGTCGATCCGCAGACCGACGCCATCGATGTCGAGCCGTTGGAGGAGAGGACCTCGGAGACGAGGCGCAGCACATAGGGGAACTCGCTCTCCGGCGGCACGACAGGCAGGAGCGCCCGCTCGGCGAGAAGGCCGTGGCCGATCTCCCTGCGCTTCGGGCCGCGCATGAAGCCGGTCTCACCGGTCGAGAACGGAGGGAAGTTGTAGTGGTGCATGTAGCGCTTGGTGTCGTCGATGCCGATCGTGTCGAGCAACTGGTTCATGCGCGGCATCCCGAGGGTGGCGATGTTGAGGACTTGGGTGTCGCCCCGTTCGAAGAGCCCCGAACCGTGCGCCGTCGGGATCAGGCCGACTTCGGCCGAGAGCGGACGGATGTCGGTCGGGCCGCGCCCGTCGATGCGAATGCCCTCCTCCACGATCCGCTTGCGGACGATCTTCTTCGTGAGCGAGCGGACTGCCGCTCTTATCTCGCGCTCCCTGCCGTCGAGCTTCGCTGCGAGCTCGGCCAGGATCGCCTCGGTGGCTTCCTCGAGTGCTGCGCTGCGCTCCGACTTCGTCGTGATGGCGTTCGCCTTGGTGATCTGCTGTGTACCGACCGAGGTCACTTCGTCGTAGACGTCGTCCCCGTAGTCGACGAACAGCTCGAAGGAGACGGGAGGCTTGCGCCCTGCCTTGGCGACGAGCTCGCGTTGCAGCTCGATCGACTCGCGGATCCACTTCTTCGCCGCCTCGAGCCCGTCGGCGATGACGGCCTCGGTGACCTTCGGGGCACCCTCCTCGTAGAACTGCCATGCCTTCTCGGTGCCCCCGGCCTCGACCATCATTATGGCGATGTCGGAGCCAGGCTCCTCTCCGAGCGCCCGCCCGGCGACGACGAGCTCGAAGGTCGAGGCGTCACCCTCCTGGTAGGTGGCATGCGGGAGCCACTCGCCCCCCGTCGAATAGGCAACCCGCACCGCGCCGATCGGGCCGTCGAAGGGGATCCCCGAGATCATGAGCGCGGCCGATGCACCGTTTATGGCCAGCACGTCGTGGGGGTTCTCCTGGTCGGCGCCGAAGATCGTGCCGACGACGTGGACCTCGTTGCGGAAGCCCTCGGGGAACGACGGCCGTAGCGGCCGGTCGATCAGGCGACAGGTGAGGATCGCCTGGTCCGTCGCCCGTCCTTCCCGGCGGAAGAACGAGCCCGGGATCTTGCCCGCGGCATACATCCTCTCCTCGATGTCGACGGTGAGGGGAAAGAAGTCGGTCCCCTCCCGGACCTTTCGCGCAGCGGTCGCCGTGACGAGCACGACGGTGTCGCCGAGCCTCGCGACGACTGCCCCGTCAGCTTGACCGGCCAGCTTGCCGGTCTCGAAGGACAGGGTTCGGTCGGTCCCACTTATCGGGGCCGACACGGTGATGGCATCCGCCATGACACTCCTCGGTTGCTCGAGGCGCCGGCGGTGCCAGTTCCCAGTCGTCGTGCACCGGCACCGACCCATCGCGAAGGGCGTCCGGGACCCGGCGACTGGCAGCTGGCTGGTGCCGGCACCATGCTTGGTCTCGACGGGAGACGGGATGCTCGTGGCTCCGGTCGCCCGCTATGTGTCGGGCGGCTCGGAGACCGCCCGTGGGATGTTGCTCCCTGGGCCTCGCCGCTAGCGCCGGATGCCGAGACGGGCGATGAGCGCCCTGTAGCGGTCGACGTCGTTCGCCTTCACGTAGTCGAGCAGGCGGCGGCGGCGGCCTATCAACTTCATGAGACCCCGCCGCGTGTGGTGGTCACCGCGATGAACCTTGAGGTGCTCGGTGAGGTGGTTGATTCGCTCCGTCAGGATCGCCACTTGAACCTCCGGCGAGCCGGTGTCGGTCTCGTGGAGCCGGTGCTCGGCGATCGTCGCCGTCTTGTCGGGCATGCGTAGGAGGGTGACCTTCTCTTGGTTCCGGCCGGCTGCGATGGCAGGCGGGCGAGCAACAGGATTGCGCAGAGGCATGCCTCGGCGCGGCGCCGGCTCTGCCGGCACGGAACATGTTAGCAGGACCTTTGCGCGCCGCCACCGGCCTTGGCTTCACGGCGGAAGCGGCGGTGCCTCCCGGCCGCCCCGCCGGCCGGGAGGCCTCACACGTCGAGCGGATCGACCTCCACCCTCAGCCCGACCGCAGCCCAACCCCCCGGCTCGCCTGCCACGAGCCCAGCCAGGCCGTCGGCGAGGAGGCGGCTGTCCGGACCGCTCACAAGGAAGCGACCCCCGGCGGCCCGAACGACCGAGAGGTTGCTCGGCAGTGCCGCCGCCCAGCCGGGCAGCCCATCGTCGCCAGCGGCGACCGCTGCGTCGTCGCTCACGAGGGCGAACGCCCGCTCGGGCGGTAGCGCCAGCAGCTTGCGGCGTCGGCGCTCGGCCTCCTCGACGATGTCAGGGTCGCCGCGCCGGGCCGCCTCCACCACCTCGTGGTCGGGCATGCTCGTGCGGAGCACGACCTGGGGAAAGGCAGCGCTGCGCTCAGCGACCATCCGGACCGCTCTCGCCACGAGAACGAGGGCATGCTCGGCGGCCCGGAACCTCGCTACGAGCAGCTCCTGGTCGAAGTCGAGAAACACGACCATTGACGCCCGGCCCACGCGGTGCAGTACCGCCTCGGTGCCGATCAGCACAGGGTCGTCCGGCACGCCGGCACCGGGCGGGCCACCGCCGGCCACCTCGCCGACGGGCAGGGAGAGCAGCGCGCCAAGCTGCTCCCGGGCGCGTGAGACGCCAGGTCGCAGGATCCGCAGCCGGGCAGAGCCGCAGGTCGGACAGACGGCCGCGCGGACCGAGCCGCACGTCGGGCAGGACAGCTCGCCCAGCTCGCCCTTGGCCGGCTTCGCCGGCTGGACCATCGCCTTGCCGCAGGCATCGCAGCGCTGCACCTCGCCACAGGACGGGCAGCAGAGCAAGCGCGCCCGGCCCTTCCGGTTCAGTACCACGACCACCTGGCGCGCCGGGCACGCTGCGAGCGCCTCGCGCACGAGCGTCGCCAGACGGGACGGGTACCCACCCTCCCTCGGATCCTCCCGGCGGGTGTCGAGCACTCCGATCCTCCCCCAGCCGGCGCGCTCTGCCGACCGCTCCAGGCGAACGAGCACCCGCCCGGAAAGCAGCTCGACGGAGGGGCACGGCGAGACGTAGAGGACCGGGACACCGGCCCGGCGCGCCCGCTCGGCGGCGATGACACGGGCGTCGAAGGTCGGGACGCGTTCGCTCCGGTACGCCTCGGAGTGGGCATCGAGGACGAGGATGACCGAAGGGGAGCTGGGCGCGAGGACGGCATTTCGCGTCCCGATGCCGACACGGCCTCCCGCCGCCACCGCCCGCCAGTCCTCGGGCAGCAGGCTGGCGTCTCGCCCGAGCGCGCCGAGATGCTGGACGAGGCGGACGGCATCCTCCCTCGACTCGACGAGCACGAGGGCCGATCCCCGCTCAGGGCCGACCGAGCCTGCGCTCGCCCCGGGGCTGTGCCGGTCGCTCCACTCGAGGGCCGCCATGACGACGGGAAGCCTCAAAGTCGCCGGCGGCAGGCGCAGGACGGCGTCGCCCGCCGCCAGAGCCCGGCCGACCGCCGACTCGAGCGGGTTGCGGCCCGGGTCCTCCTCCGCCGTGCGCAGGGGGAGAGAGCCGCCTGCTCGAGGCGGGTGCGCAGGCACGTCCCGCACGATCCGCTCGGGCGAGGCGGCAAGGAGGAAGGGACGCAGCCGGCCCGCGTAGCGCCAGGCGGCGAAACGGCACAACGCGACCACCTCCGGCGGCGGACCGGCCGACACCACGTCGGCGAGAGGCTGGAGCGCGACGCCGTCTGGCAGCGCGGCCTTCGAGCCCTCCGCGATCACCCAGCCGCGCACCCGGCGGCCGTGCAGCCGCACTCGCACGAGGGTGCCGACGGCGACCGCCGACTCGAGCTCGGCCGGCACCAGGTAGTGAAAGGACCGGTCGATCCCGCTGACGTCGGGCAGCACCTCGACGACGCGACCAAGGCGCTGGACGGCGCGTTCGCGACCGGCAACCGGCCCGGCGACCTCTTTCGTCGTGGCCGGCTCGGGCGAGGAGGCCGCGGCCAACGCCGCCCGAGCTCCTACAGCCCGAGCGAGCGGCGCAGCTCGTCGACCTTCGGCGTCATCTCCCACGGAAAGCCGGCGTCCGAACGGCCGAAGTGGCCGTAGGCGGCTGTCTTCTTGTAGAGGGGGCGCCTCAAGTCGAGCTCCCTGATGATGGCGGCCGGCCTCAGGTCGAACAGCTCCTCGACAGCTGCAGAGATCTTGCCCGGATCGACGACCTCGCTGCCGAACGTGTCGACCATGAGGGAGACCGGGTGGGCGACGCCGATCGCGTAGGCGACCTGGACCTCGCAGCGCCGCGCCGCACCCGACGCGACGACGTGCTTGGCTACCCAGCGGGCTGCATAGGCGCCGGACCGGTCGACCTTGGAGGGGTCCTTGCCCGAGAACGCCCCTCCGCCGTGGCGGGCCGCGCCGCCGTAGGTGTCGACGATGATCTTGCGCCCCGTGAGGCCGGTGTCCGCCCTCGGCCCTCCGAGCTCGAAACGCCCCGTCGGGTTGGCCATCAGCTCGTAGCCCTCCGAGTCGAGCTCGGGGAGCTCGGGCAGGAGCGGGGCGATGACGTGCTCCCGCAGGTCATCGGGCAGCTGGGTCTCGATGTCGGCGCCCTTGGTGTGCTGGGTCGAGACGAGCACGGTCGTGAGGCGGGCGGGGCGCCCGTTCTCGTACTGCACCGATACCTGGGTCTTCCCGTCCGGGCCGAGGTAGTTGACGATGCCCTCCTTGCGCACTGCAGCCAAGCGGGCGGCGAGCCGGTGCGCCAGCCAGATCGGCAGCGGCATCAGATCCGCGGTCTCGTCGCAGGCGTAGCCGAACATCATCCCCTGGTCGCCGGCACCCTGGGCGTTGAGCGAGTCCTCGCCTGCCTTGCCCTCCCGGACCTCGCGGGCCGTGCTCACCCCCATGTCGATGTCGGGCGACTGCTCGTCGATCGACACGAGGACTCCGCAGGTGTTCCCGTCGAAACACAGCTCCTCCCGGTCATAGCCGATCTGACAGATGGTCTCGCGGGCGAGGCGGGCCACGTCGACGTAGGCCGTCGTCGTGATCTCGCCGGCCACGACGACAAGTCCGGTGGTGAGCAGCGTCTCGCAGGCGACACGGCCGTTCGGGTCCTCGGCGAGAATGGCGTCGAGGACGGCGTCGGAGATCTGGTCGGCCATCTTGTCGGGATGGCCCTCGGTCACCGACTCCGAGGTGAAGTGGTAGCTGCTCACTGGGACTCCTTTTCAGGTGCGATCGAGGGGGTCGAAGGGTCGAAAAAGCGCGCCGCCGCGTCGAGCACTGCCTCGGCGACCTCCCTCTTGGAGGCGAGCGGGACGTCGACCCGGCCGCTCGCGCTGACGATGGTCACTGCGTTCGTGTCGTGCGCGAAGCCGGCGCCCTCGGCCGCCACGTCGTTGCCGACGACGAGGTCCACGCCCTTGGAGCGCAGCTTCTCGCCGGCCCGTTCCACCAGGTCCTCGGTCTCCGCAGCAAAACCCACCAGCACCGGCGCAAAGCCCCCCTTGCCCACCTGCGCCCGCCGCGCACGGCCCAGCTCGGCGAGGATGTCGGGCGTCGGCTCGAGCACCAGCTCGGGTGGCCCGTCGGACTTTCGCAGCTTGAACGGTGCTGCTGCTGCGGGGCGGAAGTCGGCCACGGCTGCCGCCATCACCACGACGTCCTGCGAAGGAGCACGGGAGAGCACCGCCTCGGCCATCTCGGCCGCCGTCTCGACCTCGAGCACCTCTGCGCCGGGCGGGGGATCGAGCGCCACAGTGGTGACGAGCGTCACGGTGGCGCCCCGTTTGGCGGCGGCGCGTGCGATCGCGTAGCCCTGCTTGCCCGAGGAGCGGTTGGCGATGAAGCGCACCGGGTCGATGGGTTCGCGCGTGCCCCCCGCGGCCACGAGGACGCGCCGGCCGGCGTAGTCGTCGCGCGAGACGGCCGTTGCCCGCGCTGCGAGGAGGCGGGCCGCCTCGGCGACAACGGCCTCGGGCTCCTGCAGGCGGCCGACGCCGGCATCCCCGCCCGCAAGCCGGCCGGCGAGCGGCTCGAGGATGTGCACGCCGCGGCGGCGGAGCGTGGCGACGTTCTCCTGCACGGCCGGGTGCTGCCACATCTCGGTGTGCATGGCAGGGCAGACGAGCACGGGCGCCCGCGTGGCGAGCAGCGTGGCGCCGAGAAGGTCCGAGGAGATGCCCGCCGCGTAAGAGCCGAGCACCCGGGCCGTCGCAGGTGCCACCACCACGAGGTCGGCACCCTGGCCGAGGCGGGTGTGCGGGATCGGATGGGCCCCGCCGAACAGCGACGTCTCGGCGGGCTCGGAGGCGAGCGCCGAGAAGGTCGCCGCGCCGACGAAGCGCAGGGCGCCCTTTGTGAGCACGGGGCTGACGTGGGCGCCGGCGTCGACGAGCTGCCGGCAGAGCTCGATCGCCTTGTAGGCGGCGATGCCGCCGCTCACTCCGAGGACGATGCGGGCGCCGCGCAGCGAGGAGAGTCGATCGTCGGGCTGCGGCCGGTCAGCCGGCCCGGCCGTCACCGTCGGGCTCCAGCTCCGCGAGCGCCTCGGGCGACGGCCCGCCTGCCTCGCCGGCCTCGCCGGCCTCGCCGGCCTCGCCGGCCTCGCCGGCCTCGCCTGCCTCGCCTGCCTCGCCGACCTCGTCAGGGAAGACGGCAGTCACCTTGCCGGCGGCGATCTCCTCGAGCGCGATCGACAGCGGCTTGCGGGCGATCGAGGCCACCTGCGGCGGGACGATGGCGCCGAGACCCTCCCCGAGCTGCGAGAAGTAGGAGTTCACCTGACGGCCCCGCTTGGCGGCGAGCGTGACGAGGGTGAACTTGGAGTCCACCTTGTCGAGCAACGCCTCGATCGGCGGATCGATCATCGTGTTGCGGGGGTCGGCCATCTGGCTCCTTCGAAGGCGTGGCGGGGTCGAGAGATCTACGAGTGGCTGCCCGGTCCGGGCAGCTCGCCGCTTTGGCGCGGCGCACCGCCCGCCCGGGTTCGGGCATCGTCAATGATAGCCAGCAGCTGGTCGACGGTCGTCTCGAGATCGTCGTTCACGATCACGCGACTGGCCAGCGCCCGGCCCGCCGGCTCCTCGAGACGCCCGAGCTCGACGCGGCGCCGGACATGGTCCTCTGAGTCGCCGCGAAGTCGTAGCCGCTCGCTCTGCACCTCGACCGACGGTGCCAGCAAGAGGACGCAGAGCGCGTCCGGGTGCCGCTCGAGCACTTGGCGGGCCCCTTGGATGTCGATCTCCAGGACGACGTCACTGCCGGGCGGAGCGACCGGCGCCGGCGTTCCGTAGAGCTCGCCGAGGATCTCGGCCCATTCGAGGAAACCCCCGGCGTCGCGGAATGCCTCGAACTGCTGGCGGTCGACGAAGGTGTAGGCCCCTGCCGGCTCGCCGGGCCGGCGGGCGCGAGTCGTCCACGAGCGGCTCAACCACAGGCGGCGGTCCCGTTCGAGGAGCCGCTCGATGACGGTCCCCTTGCCGACCCCGCCCGGGCCGACGACGACCAGGATCAGGGGCTCGGGTCGGGATCGCGATCGGGCCGGGGCAGCTGTCAGCCGCGCTCGGACGCGTCCAGTAGCGCTGCGCGCTGCTTGGCACCGAGGCCCTGCAGGCGACGCCCCTCGCTGATGCCGACCTGCTCCATCAGGCGCCGGGCCTTCACCTTGCCGGTGCCCGGCAGCGCTTCGAGGGCCGCTAGCACCTTCATCTTGCCGACCGTCTCGTCCGAGCTCGCCCGCTGCAGGAGATCCTTCAGGCTGACGCGTCCGGCCTTCAGGTGATCCTTCAGCTCGGCACGTTCGCGGCGAACGGCCGCAGCCTTCTCGAGAGCCTTCTGTCGCTGTTCTTGCGTGAGGCTGGGTGGTTGGGGCATGGGCCGCTACCATAGCGCAGCACTACCGCCGCGACCAGGACCCTGAGGCTCTCCTGGCGGCGCCTGATCACCTGAAGGGAGGGGTCCTCGTGGCGAAGGTCGTCCTCGAAGTCGAGGATCTGCGTACCGAATTCCACCTCCGCTCGGCGAACGTCGGCGCAGTCGACGGCGTCAGCTTCAGCGTCAACGCGGGAGAGTGCGTCGGCCTCGTCGGCGAGTCCGGCTGCGGCAAGAGCACGACCGGCCTGTCGGTCATGCGACTGCTGCCGAACGTCGGCCATGTCGTCGGGGGGTCGGTCAAGGTCAACGGCGTCGATCTCGCCAGCCTGCGCGAGAAGGAGATGGAGGACTATCGCGGCAACGAGGTCGCCATGATCTTCCAGGACCCGATGACGTCGCTGAACCCGACGATGACGATCGGCCGCCAGATCGCCGAGCCGGTGCGCCTTCACCGGGGCGCCAACAAGCAGGAGGCACGCGAGCGCGCCATCGAGGTGCTCCAGCTCGTGGGCATGCCCCGCCCGGCCGAGCGGATGAACTACTACCCCCACCAGCTGTCCGGCGGGCTCCGTCAGCGCGTGATGATCGCGATCGCTCTCGCCTGCGAGCCCAAGCTCCTCATCGCCGACGAGCCGACGACCGCCCTTGACGTGACGATCCAGGCGCAGATCCTCAATCTGATAGACCACCTGCGCGAGAGCCTCGGCATGGCGGTGCTTCTGATCACCCACGACCTCGGCGTGATCGCAGGTCGCAGTGACCGGGTGATGGTCATGTACGCCGGCAGGATCGTCGAGGGCGCCAGCACCGAGGAGCTCTTCGAGCACATGCGCCACCCGTACGCCGAGGCCCTCCTCGAGTCCATCCCCCGCCTCGAGCACGATGCGACCCAGCAGCTCTACTCCATCCCGGGAGTGCCGCCCGACCTGTCGAACCCTCCGGCCCACTGCCGTTTCGAGCCGCGTTGCCGCTACGCCACCGACCTCTGCCGCCAGCAGTACCCCCCGCTCGCCGACCCCAACGATGCCGGCCACCCGTTCGCCTGCTTCAACCCGGTCGAAGGCACGCTCTCCCAGCGCCGGGCGGCCAAGGGCATCGACGTCGACAGCGCCGGCTCCGAAGCTGCCAAGGCCCGGGCGGCCCTGCGGGTGAACGACCTCGACCAGCGCGGCACGATCCTCGAGGTGACCAATCTCGTAAAGGAGTTCCCGGTCACGGCGGGCGCCGTCCTCCAGCGCAGGATCGGCTCGGTGAAAGCCGTCTCCGACGTCTCCTTCAGCGTTCGCCAGGGCGAGACCTTCGGCCTCGTTGGCGAGTCAGGCTGCGGCAAGACAACGATCGGTCGTCTCGTCGTCCAGCTTGAGAAGGCCAACAGCGGGCACATCGTCTTCGAGGGGACGGACGTGACCAAGCTGCACGGCACGGCGCTGCGCCGCAAGCGCCGCGACATGCAGCTCATGTTCCAGGACCCCTACGCCTCCTTGGACCCCCGCATGCGCGTCGGCTCTATCCTCCGGGAGCCGCTCGTCGTCCAGGGGATCGGGTCGCGCGCCGACCAGTGGGACCGCGTGAGCTCGCTCCTCCAGGAGGTCGGGCTGTCGCCGAAGGCGGCCGGGCTCTACCCTCACGAGTTCTCGGGCGGACAGCGTCAGCGGATCGGTTTCGCCAGGGCGCTCGCCCTCAACCCAAAGCTCATCGTCGCCGACGAGCCCGTCTCTGCCCTCGACGTGTCCATCCAGGCTCAGCTCCTCAACCTGATGAAGAACCTGCAGGCGAGCCACAACCTCACCTACATCGTGATCTCGCACGACCTCGCCGTGCTTCGCTACCTGTCCGACACGATCGGCGTCATGTACCTCGGCAAGCTGGTCGAGCTCGGCCCCGCCCAGCTCGTCTACGAGCAGACGGTGCACCCCTATACCGAAGGGCTCATCACCACCATCCCGACGCCCGACCCGGCACAGGAGAAGGCGAAGAAGAACCAGGGGATCTCCGGCGAGCTCCCGTCCGCCATCGACCCGCCGTCGGGATGCCGCTTCCGCACTCGCTGTGCTTACGCCCAGGAGATCTGCGCCGAGGCCGAGCCGCCGCTTCGACCCTTCGGGCTTCGCCACATCGCCGCCTGCCACTTCCCGCTCCGGGAGCCGACGGGCGACGCCAGCTCGCCCGAGGTGGCCGCTACAGCGAGTGCGCAAGCCGTGGCGAGCCGCTCCGACCTGACAGGAGCGCGGCGCCTCGGCTGAGCCACAAGCGCCGCCCGACTGCGCTTGCGGCTGCCAACCGGCCGCCGGTCCTCAGCGGCGCTGCAGGCGGACCTCGAAGGAGTCGCGTAGCGCGTCGCCGATGAAGTTGAAGGCGACGACGACAAGGATGATGCAGATGCCGACGGGGTAGACGAGCCACCAGCCGGACACCGGCGCCTCGATGTAGGTGATGCCGTTGTAGAGCATCTGGCCCCAACTGCCCGCCCCGGGAAGGAAGTAGCCGAGGTAGCCGAGGGCGGCGAGCACGCCGACGGCGTCGGCGATCTGGAACGTGGCGTTCACGATCACGGTGCCGATGGCGTTCGGCACGATGTGGCGCCAGATGATGCGCCAATTCTTGCCGCCCATGGATCTCACGGCCTGGACGTACTCACGCGTCCGCAGCGTGAGCGTCTCACCGCGGATGAGCCTGGCGGGCGCCAGCCAGGCGACGAGGGCGACGATCGCGACGAGGAGCCAGAACGTCGTGCCGTAGATGGCGGCGATGACGATGAGGAGGAAGAGCGAGGGGATCGACAGCATGACGTCGACGACGCGCATCATGACGGCGTCGATCACGCCGCCGAGGAAGCCGGAGATGGCGCCGTAGATGACGCCGAACGCCGTGGCAAGAGCCGCCGCTATGAGGCAGATCTCGAGCGTCGTCCTTCCGGCCACCATGATGCGGCCGAGCTCGTCGTAGCCGTTCGGATCGGTCCCGAGCAGGTGGGCCGCACTCGGCGGGGTGTAGTAGTTCTGCGCCGAGACGATCACACTGGTCTGGTTGGTGTGGTAGAAGAACGGCCCGAGAAAGCTGAACAGGATCATGAAAAGCGCCACGCCGACGCCGACGAGCGCCAGCTTGTTCTCGCTGAAGACGCCCCAGACGAGCCGGCCGAGACTGCCGACCCCGCTCGCCTCTCCGCCCGACGGCGTGAGCTGGCCGCCGGGTACCTGAGCCGCGCCGGAGTCGGCGGCCGAGTCTGCTGCTCGAGGCTCGGGGAAGAACGAGCCGTCGCCGTTGGCGTCCGGGCTCGTGGCCCCGGCGAGCTGTTCGTCATCGATCCGCGACAAGGAGCACCTCCGGGAGGCTTCGAGCCGACCAGTCGATCACGGGCCGACAGGGGACGGCGAGAGCTGTCCCGTCGTCACTTGGACACATACCGGATCCTCGGGTCGAGCACGGCGTAAAGGATGTCGGCGAGGAGCGAGCCGATGACCGTGGCGACACCTGCCACGAGCGTTGTGGCGATGATGAGCGGGAAGTCGTTGTTCGAGGCCGACGTGACGAAGAGCAGCCCCATGCCTGGGTAGTTGAAGACGTTCTCGGTGATGACCGCCCCGCTCACGATCGCCGGGAGCGACAGCCCGAGCAAGGTGACGATGGGGATGAGGGCGTTGCGCAGGGCATGCACGAAGATGACCCGGCGGTTCGCCGCCCCCTTCGCCCGCGCCGTGCGCACGTAGTCCTCGGTGAGTGCCTCCATCATCGACGAGCGCATGTAGCGGGAGAAGCCGGCGATCGTCACGGTGGCGAGCGTGACGACCGGCAGCACGAGCGCTTTCCAGTCGCCGAGGATGGCGAGGAGGCCCGACTGCTGGGGTGCCTCCGCAGGAAACAGGTGCCAGGTGATCGCGAGGAGCTGGATGAGAACGATGCCGAGGAAGAACGTCGGTGTCGCGTAGCCGACGAACGACAGCCCGGTGAGCGCGTAGTCGGCCGGCTTGTTGCGCCGCAGCACCTGGAAGATCCCGAGCGGGATCGCCACGAGGACGGCGAAGATGACCGAGAGCCCGACGAGGATGACCGTGCGGGGAAGCCGCTCGGAGATGATCGTCCACACGGGCTGGCCCTGCTTGAACGAGTACCCGAGGTTGCCGCTGAAAGCGTGGGCGATGAGGAGGAAGAACTGCTGCCAGAGTGGCTTGCTCAGCCCCTCGACCTGCAGGAAGTTGGTGATGGCGGCACCGGTCGCCCTCTGGCCGAGGACCGCTCTCGCCTCTGCCCGGCTGCCTCCTGGATAGATATGGAACAGGATGAAGCAGATGATGATGACGCCGACTATGACGATCACCGCTTGGATCACTCTGCGTATGAGATAGCCGACCATCGTGCAACCCCCACAGCGGGCAGGCCACCAGGAGCGTCACTGCTCCGGGCGCGAGGCGAGTGTAACAGCGCGCACCTGAGACGGACCTTCGCCGGGCCGCCTGACCGGGCAGCACGCCGATGCGGGTCGGCCCCGGTCCCGGCAGGAGCCGGGACCGGGGCCGTGCCCGACGACCGGCGCTCTCACGAGAGCCGGCCTACCTCGATCTCACGAGGTCTTGCAGCGGTACCAGTACTCAGGAGTGAGCATGAGCGTCGGTGCCTGCGGCGTGACGCCGCAGATGCCGGCCTTGATCTCGGTGAGCGAGTACGCCGCGTTCGGCTGCCAGATGACAGGAAGCTGCTTTGCCAGGTAGTCCTGGTAGGTCGTCAGCGACGACGCCGACGTGCTCGTGTGGGTTGCCGTGATGTTGGCGTCGTTGACCGGGTCGGAGTAGTCGCCCGAGTTGGAGCCGGCGCCCGTGGCGAAGATCTCCCCGCCTGTCGGGTAGAAGTCCGGCGCGTACGACCAGCCGCCGCCCCAGTTGGCGATGTCCCACTGGCAGGTGGCACCGGGCTTGCACGGCGTCGCAGCTCCGATGACCTGGGAGAACTGCTTGCCGATCAGCTTGATCTGGATGCCGGCCTGCTCCCAGCTCGTCTGCATTGCCTTCAGCTGGTTCTCGAAGTTGGTGTTGCCCGTCGCCCAGAGGTAGTTGAACGACATCTTGGCGCCGGCCGGGATGCCCTGGCCGCACTCGTTCGCAGCCGTGCCTGGCTTGGTGCAGGTCGAGACGCCGTTCGGGACGACCGTCCAACCGTGCGACTTGAGCAGCGACACGGCATGGGCCGGGTTGTAGGGGTACGGGTCGCTCTTCTCGAACGAGGAAGCGAACGGGTTCGGCGGCACGACGGGCACCGGACCGTAGGTCGGCACGCCGTAGCCGGACGCGTAGAGCTTGATCCAAAGCGGCTGGTTCATGAGCGACTGCATCGCCTGGCGGACGTACAGCTGCTTCAGGATCGGGCCGGTGCCGTCCTGGGTGTTCGTGAAGTTGAGCGGGAAGTAGTTGATGCCCCAGCTGTAGAGCGGCGACAGGGTGTAGCCGCTGAGCGAGCTCGGGTTGCTCCCTGCAGCAGGCGCCCCGTTCACGAAGGCCTGGCCGGAGTAGGCAGTCACGTCCTGAGCCGGGATGTAGCCGACGTCGACGTTGCCCGACTGGAGCTGGGAGTACTCAGCGGTGTCGGTCGTGAAGGGGAGCTCGACGAACTCGCTGATGGTCGGCTTCGGGGTGCCCGAGTAGCCGGCGTTCGGCACCATTGTCACCTTGCCGGTGGTGGCGTCGAAGGCTGACAGCTTCCAGGGGCCGTCGACGACCTGCCAGAGCGGGTTGGTCGCATAGGTGCCGAGGTCGCCGGCATTGGCCTTGCCGGCGAGGAATGCCTCGACCGCCGCGCACTTCTTGGCGGCCGGCGAGACGTCGGTCAGGGCGTTGCTCGAGGAGAGCGAGACGGTGACCGAGCTGTACGACGCGCTGGAGCAGCCGCCCGAGCCCGGCGCGCCGCCGGCGCTCGTGATGTCCCAGGCCGTCGGCAGCGGGGTGATCTGGCTGAGCTCGTTGTAGGTGAACCAGTGGCTGTTGTAGTTGCCGTTCAGCTGGAACACGAGGGTGTGGGAGTTCGTGATCGTGATGTTCGTCACGTTCTGCGGGAAGGCGCCCGGCACCCATGCCGCCCAACCGGTGAAGTCGGACTTCAACATGTTCATCCAGAACATCACGTTCTGGGCGGTGATCGGCTGGCCGTTCGACCACTTCCAGCTCTTGAGGGTGACCGTGACAGTCTTGTTCGCCGTGTTGAAGACCGGCACGTTGGCGAGCGAGAGCGTGGTGTTGAGGTCCGGAGTGTTGCCCTGGCCGAACCAGTAAAGCGGCCGCTCCATCAGCTCTTGGAACTCGGACAGGTTCGAGACGCTGAAGTACTGCAGCGACATGAACGGGAAGATGTAGTTGGGCGCGCCGCTCGGCGGCTCGGCCCACGTGACGGTCCCGCCCTTGATCACGGCGGAACCCTTGCTCGTCGTAGTGGCCTGCGTGCCGCTGGTCCCTGTGGAGGCCCCCGACCCGCACGCCGCGAGCACGATCGCTCCCACAGCGAGCACGCTCGCCAGGCCTGTCAGCCTTTTCAGGCTGCGCTTGTTCTTCATTGTCGTGGCCGACCTCCTGACTCGACAACACCTTTGTGTGGGGACGACCCGCCCCCGGTGCGTGGGGACGACCCGCCCCCCGTCCTTGGCTTCCTACAAGCCGGACAACGTCACCGTAGCGCATTCGTAATGATTCGTACAGGCTCCAATCAAAATTGGTTGCCGAGCTGGAAGAGAGCCGACGCGACCTCGGCGTGGACGTCCCTGGCGGCCACGCCCGGGTCCGCCGCCGCCGTCACGGCACGACCGACCACGACAAGAGAGGCACCGGCCGCCACTGCCTCGGCGGGCGTAGCGACACGGGCCTGGTCGTCCCGCGCCGCCCCCTGCGGGCGGACCCCGGGAACCGCCCGGACGAGGCCCTCGGTCAGCGGCCGCACGAGCGCCAGGTCGCTCGCGGCGCAGACCACTCCGGCGCAGCCGGTCTCCGCCGCCAGGGCGCTGCGGTGCTCGAGGTCGCGGCGTGCCGCGCTCCGGTCGCTCGTGAGGACCGTGACTGCAAGGATCCCGCCTGGTGCACCTCGGCTCCCCACGGCGAAACCCTCCACTGCGGCCCGCACCATCTCCCTGCCGCCCCCGCCGTGCACGCTCAGATAGCGCGGCCTCAGAGCGCCGATGCGCTCGGCGGCCCGAGCGACGGTGGTCGGGATGTCGTGCAGCTTCAGGTCGCAGAAGACGACGAAGCCCTCCTCGCCGAGCGCGCTGACGGCTGCAGGTCCGTAGGCGGAGAAGAGCTCGAGGCCGACCTTGACCACACCGAAGTGCTCCCGCGTCCTACGGGCGAGCACGAGAGCTCTCTCGAGCTCGGCAACGTCGAGGGCGAGAGCGAGATGCATCCGGGCCTCGTCGTGAAGTGCCTGCTTGCCGGACGAGATGGCCACCTCTCCTCCTCAGGTTCCAGGCGACAGCGCGTCGGTCCCAAGCGACAGCGCGTCGACAGCTTCGCGGACCGAGGCGAACCCGTAGCGCTCGCATGCGGCCGAGAGCCCGTCGAGCACCTTCACGGGTGCCCGCGGGTCGGCGAGGGTGGCCGTTCCGACCTGCACCGCGTCGGCCCCTGCGAGGAGCATCCGCAGCGCCGCCTCGGCGTCGCCGATCCCGCCGACGCCGACGATGCCGGCCGAAGGGAACGCCACCCGGCAGTCGCGGACGGCCCGGAGTGCCACCGGGTGGAGCGCGGGCCCGGACAGGCCGCCGCCGCCGGCTCCCAACACGGGGCGGCGCGTCGCCAGATCGACGAAATAGCCGAGCAGGGTGTTCACCAACGTGAGCCCCTCGGCGCCGGCATCGAGCGCTGCGCCGGCGACCTCGACGAGGTCGGCGGTATTGGGCGAGAGCTTTGCCCAGAGCGGGACGGGTAGCCCCGCCTCGCCGACGGCGTCCACGGCGGCGGCCGTCGCCTCGGGCGAGTGGGCGAAGATCCGACTCCGGTCCTCGAGGTTCGGGCAGCTCACGTTGACCTCGACGGCGACAAAGGGGGCGGCGGCACCGGGCGCGACGAGCTCGGCGAGCTCTTTTCCCACCTTGGCGAAGTCCTCGACGGAGCGGCCCCAGATGCTCACCACGACGCGCGCCCCGGTCGCAGCGAGCCGCGGCAGCTCGTCGCGCGCCCAGGCGGACAGCCCCGGACCCTGCAGGCCGACGGCGTTGAGCATCCCGGCCGGCAACGGCGCCACCCGCGGTGCCGGGTTCCCCGGCCACGCGAAGCTCGCCAGCGACTTGACGACTACGGCGCCGAGCCTCGAGAGGTCGAAGTAGGAAGCGAGCTCGGCGCCGTGACCTGCAGTCCCCGACGCCGTCATCACGGGGTTCAAGAGCTCGAGCGAGCCGACCGCCGTTCTCAGGTCGACGCTCATGGGACCGGGCGTCGGGAGCGGCCGTCCATGTCGCTGTGGTACTCCTGCAGGGAGCGAACCTCGAGCGGGAGCCTGCCCCAATCGGCGATCCCAGCCGCGGCAGCCCGCGCAGCCGCGACCGTCGTCAGGCACGGCACCTGGTTGGCCGACGCCGTCCTTCGGATGTAGGCGCCGTCAGCTCTCGGCCCGCGGCCCCGCGGCGTGTTCACGACGAGCCGGATCCGGCCGCTTGCGATCAGCTCGATCGCGTCTGGCAGTCCCTGTCCCTGCGGGTCTTCTCCGAGCTTGGCCACGATCGTCTCGACCTCGACGCCGCGCTCTTCCAGGAAGCAGGCCGTGCCGGACGTGGCTGCCAGCGAGAACCCGAGGTCGGCGAAGGACCTCGCCGCACACAAGCCGCTCTCCTTGTCCCTGTCCGCCAGGGAGAAGAAGACAACCCCGGCGCCGGGCAGCCGGTTGCCCGCAGCGATCTGGCTCTTTGCGAAGGCGAGGCCGAACGTCCGGTCGATGCCCATCACCTCGCCCGTCGAGCGCATCTCGGGACCGAGCAACGAGTCGACGTCGGGGAAACGCTCGAAGGGGAGCACTGCCTCTTTCACCGAGACGTGGTCGGGGCGTCCGGAGGTGGCCTCGGGCACGAGGCCCTCGCCTCGCAGCTCCTCGAGCGTGCCCCCGACGATGAGGCGAGCGGCCACCTTGGCGAGCGCTACCCCGGTCGCCTTGGAGACGAAAGGGAGGGTGCGCGAGGCCCGCGGGTTGGCCTCGATGACAAAGACCTGCCCCTCGCGCACCGCGTACTGGACGTTGACCGGACCGACGACAGAAAGGGCCTCGGCGATGTGGCGGGTGTGGGCCTCGATGACGGCGACCGTGGCGGGATCGAGCGTCGGCGGAGGGATCACGCAGGCGGAGTCACCCGAGTGGATGCCCGCCTCCTCGACGTGCTCCATGACGGCACCTATCAGCACCTCGCCTGTCCGGTCGCGGACGGCATCGACGTCCACCTCGACGGCATCCTCGAGGAAGCGGTCGATGAGGACCGGGCGCTCCGAGGCGAGCGACCCCTCAGCCGAGAGGCTCAGGGCCCCGAAGGCCGTCCGCAACCCGTCCTCGTCGTAGACGATCTCCATCGCTCGGCCGCCGAGGACGTAGCTCGGCCGGACGAGCGCCGGGTAGCCGACCCGGCGCACGACGGCGAGCGCCTCGTCGATGCTGCGAGCTGTGCCGCCCGCGGGCTGGGGGATCTCGAGCTGGCCGCACAGCACCGACCAGCGCTCCCGGTCCTCGGCCGCGTCGATCGCCGACGGCGGTGTGCCGAGGATCAGCTCGGACGGCAGCCGGCCGGCAAGCTTGAGCGGAGTCTGGCCGCCGAGCGAGACGATGACGCCGGCCAGCCCACCGCCGCCCCCCGCCGCCTCCGCCGCTACGACGTCGAGCACCGCCTCCTCGCTGAGCGGCTCGAAATAGAGGCGGTCCGAGGTGTCGTAGTCGGTCGAGACGGTCTCCGGGTTGCAGTTGACCATGACAGTCTCGTACCCGGCCGCCCTCAGCGCCGTCGAGGCATGCACGCAGCAGTAGTCGAATTCGATTCCCTGGCCGATCCGGTTCGGACCCGACCCGAGGATCACGACCCTCGGGCGCGACCCGGGGCGCACCTCGTCCTCGTCCTCGTAGGTCGCGTAGTAATACGGCGTCACCGCCTCGAACTCGGCGGCACAGGTGTCCACTGTCTTGAAGGTCGGCGACACCCCGGCCGACAGCCTGGCGGCCCGCACGTCCTGCTCGGGCACGCCGAAGAGATGGGCCAGCTGGCCGTCCCCGAAGCCGAGGCGCTTCGCCTTCTTCCAGTCCGCCGCCCCCAAGGATCCGGCGCCGCCGTCGGACGCCTGCGCCGCCAGGGCTGCGAGCCGGCCACGCTCCGCCGCGATGGCCTCGATCCGGTCGAGGAACCACGGGTCGATGCCGGTCGCCCTCGCCAGGCGCTCGACGCCCACCCCGCGGCGCAGTGCCGCCTCGAGCTGGAACGGGCGGTTCGGTGTCGGCACCTTGGCCGCCTCTACGAGCTCGTCGGTCGACATGGCACCAAGACGCGCCTCGCCCGGGTCGCAGTTGAGGCCTGCCCTGCCGAGCTCGAGGCCCCGCAGTGCCTTTTGCAGCGACTCCTCGAATGTCCTGCCGATCGCCATGACCTCGCCCACCGACTGCATGCGGGTGCCGAGGTGGTCGGGCACTCCGGGGAGCTTCTCGAAGGCCCAGCGGGGCACCTTGGTCACGACGTAGTCGATGGCCGGCTCGAAGCTAGCCGGGGTGACGCCCGTGATGTCGTTTCGCAGCTCGTCGAGCGTGTAGCCGACGGCCAGGCGGGCGGCGATCTTCGCGATCGGGAAACCGGTCGCCTTCGACGCGAGCGCCGAGGACCGAGAGACCCTCGGGTTCATCTCGACGACGAGCAGCTCGCCGGTACGCGGGTCCACTGCGAACTGGATGTTCGAACCGCCTGTCTCGACGCCCACCCGCCTGATGCAGGCAAGGGCAGCGTTGCGCATCCTCTGGTACTCGACGTCGGAGAGCGTCTGGGCGGGCGCCACCGTGATGGAGTCGCCCGTGTGCACGCCCATCGGGTCGAAGTTCTCTATCGAACAGACGACGACGCAGTTGTCGGCCCGGTCGCGCATGACCTCGAGCTCGAACTCCTTCCAACCCGCGATGCAGCGCTCGACGAGGATCTCTTTCACAGGGCTCGCCTCGAGCCCGGCGCGCGCCAGCTCGCCGAAGCCGGCGGCATCGGGGGCGATCCCGGTCCCGGCCCCCCCGAGGATGAACGAGGGGCGCACCATTATCGGGTAGCCGATCTCCTCTGCTACGGCGGTCGCCTCGTCGAGGTCGTGGGCAAGGCCGGAGGCAGGCACGCCAAGGCCGATCTCGGTCATCGCCGCCTTGAAACGGTCACGGTTCTCCGCAGTGCGGATAGCTTCTGTGCTGGCACCGATCAGCTCCACGGCGAGGTCGTCGAGCACTCCTTGGCCTGCGAGCTCCACGGCGAGGTTGAGAGCGGTCTGGCCCCCCATGGTCGGCAGGAGCGCGTCGGGTCTCTCCCGTTCGATGATGGCAGCGAGCACCTCGGCGTCGAGCGGCTCGACATAGGTGCGATCAGCCAGCTCTGGATCGGTCATGATCGTGGCCGGGTTCGAGTTGGCGAGCACGACGCGATATCCCTCGGCGCGAAGGACGCGGCAGGCCTGGGCGCCCGAGTAGTCGAACTCGCAGGCCTGGCCGATCACGATCGGGCCCGAGCCGACGACGAGGACCGACTCGATGTCCTGGCGGCGGCCCATCAGCGGCCGGCCTCCATGAGCGCACGGAACTCCTCGAAGAGGTAGCGGGCATCGTGAGGGCCGGGGCCGGCTTCGGGGTGGTACTGGACGCTGAAGGCACGCAAGGCCCCCCACGACAGCCCCTCGACGACGCCGTCGTTCAGGTTGACATGCGTCAGGCGGGCCGCCTCGACAGTCCCTTCGGCGACGGCATAGCCGTGGTTCTGGCTCGTGATCTCGACCGTGCCGCTTCGGAGGCGCTTCACCGGGTGGTTGCCGCCGTGGTGCCCGAAGCGCAGCTTGTAGGTCCTGGCACCGAGCGCCCTTGCGAGCAGCTGGTGGCCGAGGCAGATCCCGAAGACGGGAACCTCCCCGATGATCGAGAGGAGCTCGGTCGCCAGGTGGCCGAGCGCCGAGGGATCGCCCGGGCCGTTCGACAGGAAGATGCCGTCGGGCCGGCGCTCGAGCACCTCACGCCCCGGCGTCGTGGCGGGCACGACCTCGACAGAGGCGATCTGGGCGAGGCTGTGAAGGATCGTCGTCTTGATGCCGAAGTCGTAGGCGACGACGAACAGGCCGCTCGGCGAAGACGGGGCGATGGCGTAGGGCTCTTTCGTGGTCACCTCGGCCACGAGGTCGACGCCGTCGGTGCCCGGCTCGCACCGCGCGGCCGCCAGCAGCTCCGCCTCGCCCGCCGTGCCGATCGCCGCGCCCATCGCGCCCTTCTCGCGGATGTGGCGCGTGAGCCGCCTCGTGTCGACGCCGGTGATGCCGCCGATCCCATGGCGGACGAGGTAGCCCTCCAGGGTCTCGGCGGACCGCCAGTTGCTCGGCCGCTCGACGAGGTCGCGCACGACGACCCCCCGGCAGAAGGGCCGGCCGGCCTGCTCGTCCTCGGGGGAGACCCCGTAGCTGCCGATGTGCGGGTAGGTGAAGGCTATGACCTGGCCGGCATAGGACGGATCGGTGAGGACCTCCTGGTAGCCGGACAGGCACGTGTTGAAGACGATCTCGCCGGTTGCGACGACCGGGTCGGGGGCCACGAGAGCGGCCAGCGCCTCGCCCTCGAACACGCTGCCGTCGGAGAGGACGAGCAGCGCCGCCGGGCGAGGTTGTCCGACGGACAAGGCGGCGGCCGGCTCGCTCACCGCTGTGCTGCGTGGTCGACGACGACCGGCTCTCCCTCGTACAGCGTGTGCCGGACGCGCCCGATGAGGCGCCGCCCCCCGAAAGGAGTGTTGCGGCTGCGCGACGCCATCTGGGTCGCGTCCACCGTCCAGGTCTCGCGGGGGTCGAAGACGACGAGGTTGGCGGGCCGCCCCTCCTCCAGCGGACCACCCTGGCGCCCTCCCGAAGCCTGGTCGAGCCGGGCGATGCGCGCCGGCTGCCAGGAGAACGCTGCGAAGAGCGCGACGGGAGCAAGTGAGCCGTCGAGGTACGTGGCAACCACGCCGAGGGCGGTCTCGAGACCGATCATGCCCGCCGGAGCCTGGTCGAAGGGGTGCTCCTTGGACTCGGCGGTATGAGGCGCGTGGTCGGTCGCGACCGCGTCGAGCGTTCCGTCGACGAGAGCCCCCCTGAGGGCGGCGAGGTCAGCTCCGCTGCGCAACGGCGGGCTCACCTTGAACACAGGGTCGAACGAGGCGACCTCGGCATCGCTGAGGACGAGGTGGTGCGGGGTCACCTCGGCTGTGACCGGGAGCCCGGCCGCCTTCGCCTGTCGGACCAGCTCCACCGAGCCGGCCGAGGAGAGATGGAGGAAGTGCATGGCCGTTCCGGTGAGGCGGACGAGGCCGATGTCGCGGGCGACCATGGCCTCTTCGGCAAGGGCTGGCTGGCCGGGAATGCCGAGGCGGCTCGACCATGCTCCCTCGTGCATGTGGCCGCCTCTGGCGAGCGAGGCGTCCTCGCAGTGCTCGGCGAGCACGACGCCAAGGTCGCCGGCATACTCGAGAGCCCGGCGCATGACACCGGCATCCTGCACGCCTGCGCCGTCGTCGGTGAAGAGGGTGACGCCCGCCTGGGCGAGCTCGCCCATCGGCGACAGTTGCTCTCCTCGCCGGCCGAGCGTGATGGCAGCCGCCACCGCGACCTCGGCCGGGGCGCTGCGCCCGAGCGCGAGCACGTGGCGCACGACCGAGCGGTTGTCGAGCGGGGGGTCGGTGTTCGGCATGGCGATGACGGCGGTGTAGCCGCCGAGGGCGGCAGCTCTCGTGCCGGTCTCGACCGTCTCGGCGACCTCACCGCCCGGCTGGCGCAGGTGCGTGTGCAGGTCGACCAGGCCCGGAGCGACAAGACAACCGCCGGCGTCGAGCACGGTGGCGCCCTGCGGCACTGCGAGCGCCTCGCCGAGCGCGACGATCGTGGCACCCTCGACGAGCACGTCGGCCCGGCGCTCGCCGTGCTGGTCGACGACCGTGCCGCCCCGCACGAGGACCCGGCGATCAGGCATTGCCGCCCACCTCGCCCGAGGAGCCAAGGCTCTGGCCCGAGCCCAGCAGGTGGAAGAGGAGGGCCATGCGCGTGAGGACGCCGTTACGCACCTGGCGGGTGACGAGCGAGCTCGGGAGATCGGCCGCCTCCGGCGCGATCTCGACGCCGCGGTTCATCGGCCCGGGATGCATCACAACCACGTGGGGCGCGAGGCGGGCCGCTCGCTCGCGGGTGAGCCCGAAGCGCTCGTGGTACTCCTCGAGCGACGGCAGCAGCGCGGCGCTCGCCCGCTCCTGCTGGATGCGCAGCAGGTACACGACGTCGAGCTGGTCGAGGATGCCGTCGAAGTCGGCCGTGGCCTTTACGGGCCAGCCCTCGAGAGAGGGCGGCAGCAGGGTCCGCGGAGCGACGAGCACGACCTCTGCGCCGAGCAGGTCGAGCGCCAGCACGTCGGAGCGGGCCACCCTCGAGTGGCGGACGTCGCCGATGATGCCCACCTTGAGGCCGGTGAGGTCGTCCCGCCCGAGCGCCTCGCGGATGGTGTAGCAGTCGAGCA
>JAKATT010000093.1 GCA_021818615.1 Actinomycetes bacterium
AGTGGTCGGGACCGGCATCGATCCGGTGACCTCGCGCTTTTCAGGCGCGCGCTCTACCAACTGAGCTACCCGACCACGCAGCTCTCGCTGCGCTGACGGTCTGCCGTGCGAGAACGGCAACCGCCGAGCGGACCTGACGGGATTTGAACCCGCGACCTCCGGCTTGACAGGCCGGCGTGCACTCCGAGCTGCACCACAGGTCCAGGTGCGAGGGTGCATCCTACGGCACGGAGGCGGTGGTCCGGGCAACGGTCGAGGACCTCGAGATCAAGAACATGTCGGCCAAAGGACGAGGTGCCGCCAAGGCCGGGCTCAACCGCTCGATAGCTGACGTTGGGTGGGGCACGTTCCTCGCCACGCTGCACTGGAGCGAAGAAGGCCGGCAAGGAGGTGGTGGTGCTCCCCGCCCGGGACACCGCCCAGACGTGTGGTAGTTGCGGGATGAAAGCCAAGCCCCGCATCGAGTTGTCGGACCGGGAGCTTCGGTGCCATTGCTGTGGCTTGGTCTTGGACCGAGATCGCAATGCGGCCAGGAACCTGCACCCGGTTCGCTTGGGGCCGGGCGGCGGGGCTGAACTGTCCGGAGGTGTCCCAGCGGGCAGCGACGGCAGTAAGCCCAGGGTCCCTGCGGGGGTCCTGGCAGCCTGAGCCCAAGAATCCCACGGCTTCAGCCGTGGGAGCACTGACATCCTCCCCATGGCTAAAGCCAGGGGCTTGCGGGGCGCGGCAGGTCAAAACCAGTGTTCGCAACCTCAGTCGACGTTCGCTCGCTCCATGCGTGGAGCCTGCGAGATGTCACCGATGTCAAGGACGAGTCGCCAGAGCGCTACCACCGAGTCGGGCAGCACGCGGTTGCCTGCGAGATCCTTGCGAACGACCTCGGTGACCCGCCGGCGACCGTAGAGGTGAAACAGCAGGCGGATCTGACCCATCGAGCCGAGGTAGAGAGTGCAAAGGATCACGGGCTCGGCATCCCGTTCCCTGTCGAGTGGACCCGACGGTCGAAACCAGACGAGTCTCCCAAGCTCCTCAGGCACCTGGACCCACCCTGTCATCTGTCGTTCCCCAGGTCTTCGAGGTAGGCGCGGAGGTGTCGTCCGATCTCGGCAGTCATGTCCTCGAACGTCCCCGAGACGAGCTCGGAAGTCACCGCCTGCTTCTCGGACTCCGGAATGTCGTCCGTGTAGGCCAACTGCTGGAGGAAGAGACGTTCCGAGAACTGGGCCTCACCGTTGAGGACGAATCGCCCCTCGCTCTCGACGACGAGGTCGGCGAGGGTGGTCACGGCCTCTCGAAGACCAGCCGCGATGTCGGCGTAGTCCCTGGCGGTCCCCCTCCTGCCGAGGGCATAGGCCTTCATCTGGAGAATCTCGCGAGCTGACGCAACTCGCAGCGAGCCGGCGCGGTCCGGGTCGTGACGCCAAGGAAACGGATAGGCGACGAAGGAAACCTTCACGCCGTGGACGACGGCGGTGACCTCACTCGACTGATCCACGGCGTACGCGGCGGCGCCGAACTGGTCGAGGAAGCTCTTGATGGAGGGCCTGTCGAGGGTGCCGTCTGTCCGCTCCGGGAAGAGGTCGAGATCGTTCGAGCGCCGGTGGCCGAGTTGAAGCGAGAGCCCGGTCCCGCCCGCCAGGCGATAGGAGCCGCCGAGCCTCGACGCGAAGAGCCGCTGGGCGACGTCACGCATCGTGGGGGTGACTGTCTCCCAGTGCACAGTTGACGATGCCGCCACTTCGTCGAGCTCGCCCACCACGGGCGGTGCCACGTTGCTGCCTCCCGTCGTCCCGAGGCCCGACACTGTGCCACGAGACCTACAGGCCGCGTGGGCACTTGATCCGACCATGTGGAAGGTGACTCCGCAGAGCCGTGGATGAGGACAGCGCTCCGTCCGCCGCCTCACGCCTCTGCTCCCTCCGCCTTCCGAAATGCAGCCAGGCGCTCGGATTGGGTCAGCAGCGCCGCGAAGGGACTCGCCTGGCGCAGGTTCCGCGCGATCTGTTCTGTCGAGGCCATGACTCCAAGAAGCGTCTCCAGGTCGCTCGCCATGAGCCGCTCCCAGGTGTCGAAGTACGGATCGCTGTGACCGTCGGGATCGGCCTGCCGCATGGTCTCAAGGACCCTCCGAGCCTCCGCGAGCATCCACTCCGGCCGGCACCGCAGCTTTGCCGCTGCTGCCTTGTGAAGCTCAAGAGTGCGCCGCTCTTCCCGAGTGAGAATCCTGCGCACGTCCATGACCAGCTCCGCGCCGCTCGCCTCGACGAGGCGTGCGAGGGTCGAGAGGCGGGGTTCCTTGGCCCCGCACTCGTACGCAGAGATGGTCGCCGCCGAAGTGCCGGCGCGCGCGGCCAGTTGCTCTTGCGAGAGCGACGCCTCCTTGCGGGCTCGTCGGAGCAGCTCACCTGCGGTCTGCACAGCATTATCCTATCGGATATGTGTCTCAGCCAGGCTGTCCACCGGGAGACTCCCAGCCGCCAAAGGCCGGCAACCGTTCGCAGTTCGTCTTTTTCACCGTTCCTAGACACTCAGCGGAACTGAGTCCCGCCTTGCGGGTGGCCCCGAACGGCCTTGAGTCGCCTGGTCAACCGGGGGTGGCCGTTCGGCCGTTCGGGTCTTGTGCTGCAGGTGCAACTGCACCTTGGGCCTCGCGGGTCCCGGTGTTCCTTGTTCGCTGCTCGGACAGGAGCACCGGTTGCCCGACACCCTTGGACCGCACGACCCGATGGGCAGCTCTTTTTTCCCCATGCTCTGCTGGGGTCGAGTCACACCTCTTCTGTTGCCGTGCTCGCTGTCGAAGGCCGCGCCTCTCGATGACAAGAGCCGCCGCATGGTGGCCAGAAGCATCGGCCGAGATCTGCTGGAGGGAGCCGAGCCAGTGCTCGGCTCCCCACCTGCTTCTGTAGGCCGGGTCGACGGCGATGACCGAGAGGCCGGCGTTGGTGGCCATCTGCGCGAGGCGGGCACCGAACCTGGCCGTGGGCATCCCCGAGACCACGCGGCGGAAGCTCCTGCCCCGCCTCCCCCGAGAAGAGCGGTGCCCGCTGCGCTCCCGGCCCAGCTCCCGTGCGTCGTGGAAGTCAAGGTCCTCGATCACGACTACCTGGCAGCCGTTGGCTCGGGCGGTCGCGAGCAGTGTGGAGATCGCCGCTCGTAGGTGCCCGTCACGGGTGGTGGTTGACAGTCCGGCGAGAGCAACCGGAATCGTGATCGGCTGACCGATCGGGTTCCCCGACGGGTCCATCACCGTCGCTGCCAGGTGACCGGCGTTGAGATCGACGGCCACGACCCGGCGTGCCCGGAGCTGGTCGATGACCGGGGTGGCGGAGACCGGGCGCTTCCACGAGGCGTCCAGGTACCAGCGTCCCTTTGCTGGATCGATGGAGATGTCGTAGCGCACGGCACCGGTGGCCGCCTGGGCCGCCACCTCTCAGGGACTTCCCGCCACGACAGACCGAGACCCGGCCGCCTTGGATGCGTTGATCCACCACCGTCAGGCGGTGAGAGAGGACCTGGAACCGGCGCTGCTCTTGGTAGCGCTCGGCCTTGGTGGCATACCCACCGAGCCGCCCATGGCGCTCGGCCACCGGGACCGAGAGCCTCCTGCGTATCCGGGAGATGCGGGCCTGGAGGCTCCGGCGCTCGGCCAAGAGATTGCCAGGGCGGGCCCGAAGGCATCCTCGCTCGTCCGGGTGATCGCCCCTGCCCAGCGAGATGAGCTGGCAGCGGTCAATGCCCGCTTGCGCCGACGGCTGGAGTCGGCCTTCTCCTTGGCCGGGTTCGGACCCGGGCACCGCTCGGCGGTGCCACTACGAACGCTGCGGTTATCTCTCGCAGGCGCCGGCTCACGAGCCCGTCTTCCTCTTCGGCTGCGACACTGCAACCGCCTTGGCCTGTTGCGCCAAGGCCATCGGCCCCACGTCGTGGCGGGCACAGCGCAGGGCCTTCTCCGCACGGTTGCGGGCCGAGCGGCGCCCGTAGAGGCGGGCACAGAAGCCGGTCAGCACCTCGGTCATGTCCCGCACAAGATCGTCGTCGACCTCGCCGTCGTCGATCACCACCAGGCGCCGTCCGTGAGCAGAGAGCGCTGCTTCGACCAACTCGGCGTTCATCCGCGCCAGGCGGTCGCGGTGCTCGACGACGACGGTCGTGACCTTGGGGTCGGCGAGCAACCGGCGGAGCTTGGTCCGCGACCCGTTCATCCCCGAGCCGACCTCTGCTTCGACCCGGACCACCGGCTGGCCGCTCTGTGCCGCCCACTCGGAGAGCCGGGCCACCTGGCGGTCGAGGTCTGCCCGCTGGTCGTGGGAGGAGACCCGGGCATAGAGCCCGAGGGCTTCGGTCGGGGCCGAGAGGGCGGCGTCAGGCGAGACGAGGATCGTCCGCTGGTTCACCCTGACTGCGGGGACAGGAAGCGTCCCCGCATGGAACCAGTTGTACGCGGTCTGCGGGTGGATGCCCTGGCGACGTGCCCACTCGGTCAGGTTCACAC
>JAKATT010000033.1 GCA_021818615.1 Actinomycetes bacterium
CGCGCGGAGGGAGTGGGATTCGAACCCACGGTGCCCGAAGGCACAACGGTTTTCAAGACCGACGCATTCGTCCGCTCTGCCATCCCTCCTGGACAGCTCGAGGATACGGGCTGAGGCGCTCAGGGCGTGACGCCTGCCCGCAGGCCCGCGAGCCACTCCTCCGCCGCCTTCCGCCGAAGCGAGCTCTCCTCGCGGCGCCTCGGTCCCTCGCCCCCGGCCGCCGGGTACGAGCCGAGCAGCTTCAAGCCCGCCAGGCTGGCGTGCAGCTCGCACAGGCAGTCCCCGACCACCTCGTCGGCGAGGTGGCCCTCGAGGTCGATGACGAAGCAATAGTCGCCGAGCCCCTGCTTTGTGGGGCGAGACTCGATCTTCGTCAGGTTGAGGCTGCGGGCAGAGAAGTGGCTCAGTATCTCGTGCAGGCTGCCCGGGTGGTCGGCGTGCTGGAAGCAGACGATGCTCGTCCTGTCGTGGCCGGTCGGCGCCGGCACGCGCTCGGGCGCGACAAGCAGGAAACGGGTCTGGTTCCCCGAGAAGTCCTCGATCCCCTCCGCCAGCGGTTCGAGACCGTACAGCTCGCCGGCAAGGCGGGGGGCGATCGCCGCCACGCCCGGCCGCACCTGCTCGCCGACGAGGCGGGCCGCCTCGGCCGTCGAGTTCGAGGCGACGAGCAACACCCCGGGCAGGCGCTCGCCGAGGAAGCGGCGGCACTGCGCGCTGGCGTGGGGGAAGGACACGACCTCGCGGACGTCGCTGAGCGCAGCGCCCGGCGGCGCCAGCAGGTGCAGGTGGACGTCGAGGACCGCTTCTGCCTGGATGAGCAGCTCGGACTCGAACACGAGGTGGTCGAGCGTTGCGGGCACGGTCCCTTCGATCGAATTCTCGATAGGCACGAAACCCGCCCCCACCTCTCCCCGGTCGCTCGCCCCGAGCACCTCCTTTATCGTCGGGAAACCGACGAGCTCGGCGCGGGCCAGCTCGGCATCGGCGAGCAGCGCCTCCTCGGTGAACGTGCCGGGCGGGCCGAGGTAGCCGATGCTTGCCCACTGCCGCTCGACCTGCGCCCGGCCAGTCATGGCGGGCAGGATAGTGACCCTCATGGACGACCTCGATGTGCGACGCCTGATCGACGAGATACGAAGCGGCGCGCTCTCCTCCGACGACGCCGCCGCCGCGCTGCGAAAGCTGCCCTTCGCCGAGCTCGGTTTTGCCAAGGTCGACCACCACCGCCCGCTGCGCCAGGGCATCCCGGAAGCCGTCTACGCCCCGGGCAAGACCGCCGAGCAGTGCGCTGCCATCGTCGCCGAGCTTCTCTCGGGCGGGAGCGGCCCGGTCCTTCTCACCCGCGCCACCGAGGCCCAGGCGCAAGCAGCCGCCGCGGCCTCTCCCGGCGCCGAGCGCCTCCCGGCACAGCCGGTCGAGAACCGCCTCGTGACGCTCAGCTGGCGCGCCGCCAGGTCGCGGCCTGGCCGCGTCCTCGTCTGCTCTGCGGGGACAGCCGACCAACCCGTCGTGGACGAGTGCATGATCACCTTGAGGGCGTACGGGTTTCGGCCGGAATCGCTGGGCGACTGCGGGGTGGCGGGGGTCCACAGGCTGCTCGCCTCCTACGAGGACCTCCTCGAGGCCGACGCCGTCGTCGTGATCGCCGGCATGGAGGGGGCGCTCGCCAGCCTCGTCGGCGGGCTGACGCCGGCGCCGGTCATCGCCGTGCCGACGAGCGCCGGCTACGGGGCGGCACTCGAGGGGGTGACGGCCCTTCTGGCGATGCACGCCTCGTGCGCGGCCGGGATCACCGTCGTCGGCATCGACAACGGCTACGGCGCCGCCTCGGCGGTCGCACGGACGCTCCGGAGAGCGACAGCGTGAGCCGGCGGGTGGCGTGGTTCAACTGCAGCTTCGCCGGCATCGCCGGCGACATGGCGCTCGGCAGCCTCGTCGACGCCGGGGCGGACGTGGCCGAGCTCATGGGTCTGCTCGAGCGTCTCCCGATCGGCGGTTGGAGCCTCGACTTCGAACCGTGCATGCGCAACGGGCTGGCGGCCACCCGCGCCGTCGTGGGCACGCACGGCGACGGCGTGATCCGTACCTTCATGCACGTCACGGCGGTCATCGAGGAGGCGCGGCTGCCGGAGCGGGTACGCGACCGGGCGCTCGGTGCCTTCTCGGCGCTTGCGACAGCAGAAGGACGGCTGCACCGCAAGGCGCCCGGGGAGGTCCAGTTCCACGAGGTCGGCGGGCACGACTCGATCGTCGACATCGTCGGCTCCGCCTCGGCGCTCGAGGTGCTCGGCATCGACGTCGTCGCCTCGAGCGCCGTCGCCACAGGAAGCGGCGTCATCCGCAGCGCCCACGGGCTGCTTCCGAACCCGTCACCGGCCGTCTGCGAGCTGCTCGGCGGGATCCCGGTCGTCGGGCGCGACCTCACCGAGGAGCTCACCACGCCGACGGGTGCCGCCATCTTGCGGGCCTGGTCGTCGAGCTACGGCCGGATCCCCGACATGAGGGTCGAGTCGAGCGGCTTCGGAGCGGGGCTTCGCCAGCTCGACGGCGTCCCCAACTGCACCCAGGTCGTGACCGGAGAGCTCGGCGCCTCGGCCTCGCCCGGCATGGTGAGCGGCCAGCCGCTCGTCGAGCTGGAGACGAATCTCGACGATGCCACCGGCGAGACGCTTGCCTCGGCGCTCACGACTCTCGTGGAGGCAGGCGCGCTCGACGCCTGGGTCACACCGATCGTCATGAAGAAGGGACGGCCGGCACACACCGTCTCGGTGCTGTGCGAGCCGGTGCTGGCCGGTGACCTGATGGTGCTGCTCCATAGGCTGACTGGCACCCTCGGCGTGCGGGCGCACGGCGTCGACCGCTGGACCGCCCCCCGCCGGCTCGACTACGTCGAGGTGCTCGGCCAGCGGATCAGGATGAAGCTGAGCCCTGGGCGGGTGAAGGCCGAGCACCGCGACGTCGAGCGCGCGGCAGCCGCGACCGGAAGCCCGATCATCGAGATCGCCGCCCGGGCGGAGGCGGCGTGGCGCGAGGCAAAGGGCACTGCAGCGGGACCGCCCGCAGGCAGCCTCAGCCCGGTGCCACCTCCAGCTTGATCGTGTCCACCTGGTCGCCGAGGCGGACCGTGAGGACGTAGCCAGTACCCGGCCGCACTCCGAGCGCCGGCATGACGAGCTCGATCGAGGCCCCGGCGAGCAGCTCGCCGATGAGCCTGTGGGAGAAGCTCGCCGCGATCCTCGCTGCCGGCCCGCCATGGTGCCCCTTGCCAGCGGGAGGCGGCGGCAGCGGAGACGCCGTCGCAGTCACGCTGACATCGCGGGCGATCGACGCACCGGCGTTTGCGACGACGACGACGACCGAGATGGAGGACGTGGCCGGGAGCCACGAGGTCGAGCCCGGCGGCGGGACCTGCAGCGTGGTCGTGGTCGTCGTGGTCGTGGTCGTCGTCGGCGTGGTGGTCGTCGGCGTGGTGGTCGTCGTGGGCGGCAGGGTCGACGACGTGCTGGGCGATCCCGGGAGCGTCGTCGACGTCGTCGTGGTGGTCGTCGACGTCGTCGTGGTGGTCGTCGACGTCGTCGTGGTCGTGGTGGTGGTGGTCGGAAGCCCGCTTATCCGCAGCGCCGGCGGCTCGAGCGCCACCGCGACGATCGAGACTGCACGGCTCTCGTGCAGGCCGGTCGCGTGGGCGAGGAGCTCCGCGTAGGCGAGCACCGCGGGCTTCGACCAATCGGCACTGCCGGCCCAGCTCGAGGGCCCGAGGTTGCCGGCCCTGCGCGCCGGCGCCGGCAGCGATGCGAGGAAGCGCCGGTAGCGCCCGTCGGAGAGAGCGAACGCCCGCCCGACGGCACCCAGCCGCACGGCCACGGCCGAGGCCGAAGGGGACGGGCCGATCGCCATGGAGACCGCCCCGGTGAACGCCTTTGCAGCGCGGAGCCGCAGCGTCAGCACGGAGGCGAGCAACCGCCCTGACTCGGCGCTCGGAGGAGCTACGCCGAGCGACTCGTACTGCACGACGGCGTCGTCGGCCCCGGCGACGAGGCGTCCGAGGGCTGCGTCGATGCCGACCCGGCCGAGACCGAGGGCCTCCCGACGGACATCGGTGATCCAGCTCACGAGGGCGGTCGACTCGTCGATGATCGGCCCGACGGCGACCGCAAATGTCCTTGCCTGCATGGACGTAGCCGAGCGGGACGAGCCGACCACGTCAGCGGTGACCTCGCCGATCACGATGGCGACGGCAAGGACGAGCACCGCCCAGCCGATCACCCTGCGCGGCGACCGGTGGCCCGGGGGCAGACCGCGCCGCCGCCTCAGGCCAGCGAACATGACCGAAAGGACCTCACGGCCGCGCCGTGTGACAGCGGGAATCGCCTCGCTTCGCGACGATGGGAGGAGGCCGGGCCGAAGCACCCGGCCGGGCGCCAAGTGGGCGTTAGTCTACGGCAGATTCGCACGAGGTTCCCGCCGGTGTGGCGCAGCTGG
>JAKATT010000187.1 GCA_021818615.1 Actinomycetes bacterium
TTCGTCCGAAAGCACCCAGAGCCTCCCGCGCTCCCCTCAGCGGCGTGGATCAACCGACCACAGGAGGTCAGCACGACGACACAGTGATTCCTTGAGGAATCTGCCTCTCAGGGGTTGACACCCGCCGCGGGCGCGAACTGGACGTGGTTCTGGCATGACACGTACCTGGCCGCTGGCGCACTCTTGTTCTCTGCCGAACGTGCGGCGGACTTCCTCGGGCTCAAGGGGCCGATGGCAGACGTGCAGTCTGCCAAGTCCACTATCCAAGAAGCGCTGGAGGCGCTCCGCTCCGGACCGGAATGACAGAAGACGAAGACGCAGGGTTACCCGCTCGTCAGGCGCCCTCCAGCTCCGGCTTGACGATGACCTGACCACCCTTGGCCAACTGCTCGGCCCAGGCGCTCAGGTGGGGATCGGTGAGGTCGCGCTCGAAGGTCCCCCGCCAACGAGCGGCCAGGACCGCCTTGACGTCATCGACGTCCTTGCCCTGCTCCGTCGAGCTGCCGGATCTGACCACCGACCTCGGTGAGCTGGACGATCCATGGCTGGTCGAACTGCGGCGCGTCGCACCGACCTCGCCGACCGGCCAGAGGCGGATCCTCGCCATCGACCATCCGCTGCTCTACCGGCTGCGGGTCTCGTCCCAGCGCGGCGCCACCTGGGTCGACGGCGAGGCGGGCATCGTCTGGCTGTGTGCGGTCCGGCGCCGGGAGGACGGATCTGACGACGACGCCTACGAATGGTTCGAGGAGCTGCAGCGGGACGGTCGGCTGCTGCCGACTGATGACGACCGGCTGCGCGATCAGGCGGAGGAGGCGATCCGTTCGTTCCACCGACTCAGGGAAGTGGTGTTCGAGCTGGTTGATGGGGCACGGGACGACCCCGGAACCGAGCACGCCGGAGACCTGGATGGGTGGCTCCCGGCTCGGGCTGTCGTCTACCGCAGCGTCGATGTCGAGGAGATCTGGTGTGCCATCAGCGTGCGCGCCGTTGACGGCAACTTCATCCGCCCGGAGATGCGCGACCTGCTGTTCGCGGCACTGGAGGAGCACCTGACTCCAGTGGAGTTCGAAGCGAGGAACGATTGGCCGACCGGCGACGTCGGATGGTTCGAGGCGGTCAGGCTCGGGATGCGCTAGCCGGGCGACTCCGTGTACCGGCCACTCGCTCGACTGCGGCGACCGGAACGTCGAGGAGATGGGCGGCGATGGCTGCGTTGCCCGCGCCGAGGACGGAGCGAGCGTGATCGATGCCCTTCTCGACGAGATCGGCGTGCCGGACGACGTACTCACGGACGGCCCGGTCGACGACATCGGCTTGGGTGGTGTCGATGAGCGCAGCAAGGTAGCGGATCCGCTCCTTGGTTCCCTCGTCGACCTTTATGGGTGCCTGGCTCATAGGTACTCAGTATAGGAGTACCTAAGTACCTCGTCAACGTCGTTCTGGTTCGGGCCTGCTCGATAACAGTTACGTCGGAAGCGACGCCGTAGCAGGTACGAAGATTCGGTTCAAAGAGTCTCCATCAAACCCGGCGGGGTTCACAGGCCCGCCCTGTCCGGCTGAACGGGAGTCCGGCCAGTTGCCGGCTCGGCAACAAGCCCCTCCGGCTTCAGCGGTCTCCATGGACGGACAACATCTGATTCTGCGTGCGACGCCGCTCTGCGAGGCCAGCCGCTACCGGAGCGGCAAGGAGATGGAACCCAACGGGTGCGGCTGATCCCACCTACCTCGATCGGGTCACTACTCACGCCCATCGAGCAGCCTGGCGTCATGATCCGCCCGCCACTGCATCTGTTCCTGCGCAGACCGTTCAAGGGAGCAGTAGAACCGCCCCTCCGGCGATTCCGGGGTGAGCCCCTCCACCAGGCGTCGCGCCTTGTCTTGCCAGGCGGCTGCCGTCCCCGTGGCGGCTCAACACCCTCATGCCGCCGGCGGCGCTCCCGTGTCCGGCTCGAGCAGCCGGCGGGTGGCGGAGGCGGCGTGCAGGACGATCTCCGGATCCCGGTCGAGGTCGGCGGCCGACATGGCCCCGCCGTAGAGGGCGACGACGGCGTTTAGCATGCTGCGGTCGTCGAGCAGCGTCCCGCCGGCACCGGCGAACACAGCCCGGACCCGCTGGCGGTGGTCGGCGATCTCCGTGCTGACGGGCCCGGGTCCGGGGAATTCGGCGGCCGCGTTGATGAAGGGACATCCGCGGTAGCCGGGCCGGCGGCTGGTCTCGTAGAGCAGATCGAAGAGGGAGAGGACGGCGTCGGGGGTGCCGGCTCGCCGTCGGGCCACCCCCCGCTCGGCGGCCTCCACCCACTTCCGGCTCTGGGCGGCCAGGTAGGCGGCGACGAGGTCGGCCTTGCCCGAGAAGTGTGCGTATAGCGTGGCCTTGGCCACCGCGGCCTCGGCGATGACCCGGTCGACGCCGACGGCGTGGATCCCGTGGGCGTAGAAGAGCCGACTGGCCACGTCGAGCAGGCGTTGCTCCGGGTCGAGTGTGGACGGTGTCACTTCTCCCAGCGTACCTGGTATGGTTATTCTGTGGACAGACAGGTCTGTCTACTTCAGCTGAGGAGGAAGGCGACATGACATCAACGCTGGCGCAGGCGTTGCGGGAGCAGAACGAGGCGGCAAGGGCCAACATCCCGGCCCAGACGCTGGCCGTCATGGACGCGGCCGCGGCAGCGCTCGAGGCGAGCCACCTGGCCGAGCGGTCGCTGGCCGTGGGGGCCGCCGCCCCCGACTTCAGCCTCCCCGACGCCAACGGGGACACGGTGGTCCTCTCCAAGCTGCTCATCGAGGGACCGGTCGTGCTGTCCTTCTACCGTGGCGGGTGGTGCCCGTACTGCAACATTCAGCTGAAGACGCTCCAGAACCGGCTCGGCGACATCACGGCTGCCGGAGGGCGCCTGGTGGCGGTTTCCCCCCAGACCCCCGACAACTCCCTGTCGACCGCCGAGAAGCACGGCCTCGCCTTCCCCGTCCTGTCCGACGTGGGCAACGCCGTGGCCCGTTCCTACGGGCTCGTGTTCACCCTGGCCGACGATCTCCGCCCGATCTACGACGGCTGGGGGCTGGACCTGCCAGCGGCTAACGGAGACGAGTCCTTCGAGCTTCCCTTGCCCGCCACGTTCGTGATCCGGACCGACAATACGGTGGCGTGGCGCTTCGCCGACGCCGACTACACCAAGCGGGCCGAGCCCGACGATGTGGTGGCCGCGCTCCGGGCGCTGTGAGGACCGGGGACGCCGCCCACCGACTGACCGGCACCGAACCGAGGAGGTGAGCCGTGGCCGATCTCGACTTCTACTTCGACCCTATCTGCCCGTTCGCGTGGATGACGTCCAAGTGGGTGCGCGACGTCGCCGGTCAGCGCGCCTATGACGTGGAGTGGCGGTTCATCTCCCTCCGGATGGTCAACGCCGACGTGGACTACGCCGTGCACTTCCCGGATGGGTACGAACGGGCACATAGCGCCGGCCTGGCCCTGTTACGGGTCGCGGCGGCGGTGCGCGACCAGGCCGGACCGAGCGGGGTCGCCGACCTGTACGCGTCGATGGGTGCCCGGATCTTCGAGGTCGGACCGGAGCGGCAGGCGGCCGCCCTGGCCGCCCCCCGAGCCACCGCCGCCGCCGCCCTGGCCGGCGCCGGCCTCGATGCCGGGCTGGCCGACGCCGTGGGGGCCACCGGCTTCGACCAGCTGATCGGCTCGGAGACCGAACGGGCCCTCGGTCTCACCGGTCGGGACGTCGGGACCCCCATCCTGCACTTCGACCCACCGGCGGGGGTCGCCCTGTTCGGCCCGGTCATCAGCCGGTCGCCGTCGCCGGAGGACGCCCTGGCCCTGTGGGACCATGTGGTGGGTCTGGCCCGTTTCCCGGGGTTCGCCGAACTCAAGCGCAGCCTGCGCGAGGTGCCCCAGCTACCGGCGCTGGGGGTGGCCTCCGACTCGGTCGGGATTGAGGAGGACTGGCGGCAGGGGCACCGCCGCCAGTCTGCGGGGTGACCGGCACCCCCCGGCCGCGAGCTGTGGCGTTCGACGTCAACGAGACCCTCACCGACCTGGCCCCCGTGGCCAGGGCCTTCACACGGCTGGGACTCGGCCCGGACAGCGTGCCGTGGTGGTTCGCCGTGCTCCTCCGGGACGGGATGGCACTGGCGGCCGCCGGAGGGGCGGCCCGCTTCGCCGACTTGGCCCGTGGCGCCCTGGCCGAGGTGGCCGGTGTCGCGGGGCACTCGCTGCCGGACGGGGCCGGCGACGAGGTGCTCGACGCCCTGCGCCGGGTGCCCGTCCACCCGGACGTGATGCCGGCACTCGAGCGGCTGCACGACGCGGGGGTACCCGCCTACGCCCTCACCAACGGGTCGGCGCCGTCGTGCGCACCTCGTCGAGGAGCGCCTGCATCTCCTGCGCTCGAATCGTGACGGCTCGGTTGGCGAGGTCTCGGATCGCGTCTTCGTTGAACTCGAAGCTCATGTCAGTTCCTCCACGGAAGCGAACTGGTGTTCGCTCCAGGGTACAGCCGTGGCGGTTGACGTGGGAGGACCCCGTCGTACGGGCGAGCGGGCAGGCCACGTCGAAGCCCGTTATGCGCCCCGATCCCATCTCGGCATCGGTCGACCGGGGCGTGGGATCCATGATGGCTTTCCCGTTGACGTAGCGGTCCCGCCGGGGAGCCCGCCGGTCGCCCCGTGGAGGCATCGGGAGCACGGGTGATGGCGCGATGGCTGTCACTGGTCCTCGGTAGCGTTTCCTGCCAGCTCGGATCGTTTGTGATCCCCTTCCGACCGCCAGCCTCGGGATGTCCGGGTGTGCTGGAGCGGTCCCTCGCCCGCTCCATGCGGGCCTCTCTGCTGTTTCACCCTGGCAGAGCTGCGTCCTACGAGCTACAAGCCCTGAAGTGTACGGAGCTGCGCTCCGGGGCTATTCCGCTCGGCCTTGCCCTGCCGTGTTGGGTGCATCAGATCAGCACCACATGGAGGGACTCAGCAATGACCGCCAAGAACAACCACCCGGAACTCATCGAGAAGCTGGCAGAGGGGATCAGCAACCTCACGACGTCCGAGGAGTGGCAGCGCCACCTCGACTTCCAGTCCAAGTTCCACCGCTACAGCTTCAACAACGTGCTCCTCATCGCTGCCCAGTGCCACGAGGCGAGCCAGGTCGCAGGCTTCAACGCCTGGCGGAAGATGAACCGCTTCGTCCGCAAGGGAGAGAAGGCCATCTGGATTCTCGCCCCCATGGTCTACAAGAACGCCGACGCCGAAGACGGCGATCCCAAGCGCATCGTCAGGGGCTTCAAGTTCATCCCGGTGTTCGATGTCGCCCAGACCGACGGCGAAGACCTTCCCACCATCTGCAACCGCCTTGACGACGATGACCCTGCCGGGCACTACACGACCCTCCTCACGGTGGCCGACTCCATCGGCTTCACGGTCGAGGACCACGAGTTCAACGGGACCACGAACGGCGACTGCACGCACAGCGAGCACCGCATCCGGGTCGAGACCCGGAACACCCCCGCCCAGCGGGTGAAGACGCTCGCCCACGAGATCGCACACGCCCTGCTCCACGAGCAGTTCGACAGCCGGGCACTCGCCGAGCTGGAGGCGGAGTCGACCGCATACGTCGTTTGCCAGGCGCTCGGGATCGACAGCAGCGACTACTCCTTCGGGTACGTCGCAACCTGGGCCGGTGGCGGCGAGCAGGCCGTCGCCGGAATCAAGGCATCCTGCGAGCGCATCCAGAAGACGGCGGCGACGATCCTGCGGGCCTTCGAGCCCGCAGCAACGGAGGAGGCGGCGTGAGCCGTCTCGTCCTCAGTGTCGCGACTGGTACTTCCAGCCCCAGCATTGCGGCATGGGCGAGCTACCGATGCGGACGAGAAGAACGTCTCAGGGCCGGGATCGGCAACCGCTACCGGCATCGTACGAAGCTGCTCACCGCTCGCGCACGAGGATCGAGCAGATGACGTCCTCCGGGCAATCCGCAGGATCGAGAGCGTCCGCATGGCGAGCGAGGCTCTGCAGTTCCCGCTTCGTTGCCCGCAGTTCGGCGAGGCGTTCGTCGATCTGTACAAGGTGACGGTGAAGGAGGTCCCGGACGTGCACGCACGGCGCTCGGCCCTCGGAACGGATGGCGAGCACCTGGGATATCTCCCGCAGGGTGAGCCCGGCTGCCTGCGCATGCTGCACGAACCGGAGCCGCTGGAGTGCGTCCATGTCGTAGGAGCGGTAGCCGTTCGCCTCCCGCTCTGCTGGGGGCAGGAGCCCAATCTCCTCGTAGTAGCGGATCGTCTTCGCCGGGACCCCGCTCGTCTCAGCTAGTTCCCCGATCTTCATGCGTCACCTCCTTGACCTTCCAGTGCACTGGAAGGCTTACCCTCATCGTAGGAGGTATCGCCATGAACGTCACCGTCTTGCACACCGAAGACTGCCCGAACCTGGAGCCGCTGCTCGCCGAGCTGCGCTTCCTGATCGACGGCCGCGACGACGTCACCCTGACGGCGACGCCAGTCCGCTCCGATGACGACGCTCTGCGCCTTGGCTTCCACGGCTCCCCGACCATCCTCATTGACGGGAACGACCCATTCCCCGGACCATCCGCACCTGTCGGGCTCTCCTGCCGGAGCTATCCCTGCTGTGCCGACGCTGCCGGACGTGCTCCCGGATACCCGACCCGGGAGAGGCTTGCCGAGGTGCTGCAGCTCACCTCGTGATCCTCCCGACCTGACGGCCTTTCGCGATCCGCCGCTGGTGGACGCTGCTGCGCAGCACCTCCTGCGTGGAGGTGTGGATCGTCTACGAACGCCATACGGGACGCGAGCGTCCCCGGTAGCAGGCCGCTGCCTTGTCCGCTGCAAGGCCCAAGAGCGAGACGCCGTTCCGGCGTGACCTGTTCCGCTCGGCAGTCGGCCTGCTTTCCCCCGTGGCATCGATCCAACACACCACGGAGGTGCACACAATGCGCAGCAACACAACCACCACGACGACCGCCACGAAGGCGGCAACCCGCCAGAGCCGGGGAGACTCGGTCAACCAGATAACCCTCATCGGCCGCCTCGTCGCAGCCCCCGATCCTCGGGAGACTCCTTCCGGGAAGCACGTCACGACCGCACGGATCGCCGTGCAGGCAGGGTCTCATCCGGACTTCTTCGACGTCGTGCTCTAGGGTCAGATGGCCGATTTTGCGACCCGATACCTGACGAAGGGTCGGCTCGTGTACGTGGCTGGCAGGCTCAGCTCACGCCAGTGGCAGGCCACCGACGGCAGCACTCGACGGACCGTCGAGATCGTCGCCAACCGGCTTCAGGCGCTCTCCAGGAAGAGCACTCCGGCCACCCCGGAGGCGTAATTCTCGGGCGCGTCCCCGGTGGGGCTCACTGAGCCCTGCCGGGGACGTCCGGCGTCAGATCGGCTGCTCCAGGTCCTCCAGGAACGCCCGGGGCGTCATCACGCCAAGACCGGGACGCTGCACCGTGGTGAGGTCCGGGTCTCCGGATACCAGCACGTCGGCACCTGCCACCTCCGCCAGGAGGACGAGGAAGTCGTCGTCGGGGTCACCGGTGATGGGATCGTCCTCCTCCGGGGGATCGTCCACGATGATGGCCAGATTCCGGATCGCATCCACGAACTGGTGCGCATCCTCGATGCTCAGGTACCGGCGGAACTTCGGGCGAGCGAGCACGTCCGACAGCTCGTCGAGCAACAACGGCGACACGACAAGCTGAAACCGCCCTGCGCTCGCAGCAAGGAGCAGGCGAGCGGACACGCCTTCTCGCGACGTGACAGCCGCTACGAGGACGTTCGTGTCGAGGACAATCCGGCGCGACTCACCCACCGCTCACCGTTCGTGCCCGCCGCTCCCGACGGACCGCACGCACCTCGGTGACTGCCTGCGCGAGTGCTGCGTCCTCGTCGAGGTCGCTGGTCGAGCCGACACGCTCCAGGAGTTCTTGCAGCTCCTCCCGCACGGCATCGCCGTGGCCGCTCCGAAGATATGACCGCAGCGCATCCTCGATGACCGCGCTCTCGGACCGGTTGGACGTGAGCGCCGCAGCCTTCGCCGCCGTGAGCACGTCGGAGTCCAGGTAGACGGTCGTCTTCTTCTTTGCCATGCCCAAAGTGTACCACTATTCCGTCATGACGTCATGACGGTATCATGACGCCCGCTCTCCGTCGTGTGGGGTTCGGTGCTTCCCAGGATCACACGGAGCCGCACGGCCTCAAGGCGCTGCGAGCCGCCGCTTCGGACCCGTCGGTCCTTCGCTCCGGTACTCGCGGAGGACTCCGTCCTCTTCCCTTGACCCCGCGCTCCCGCTCCGTGCCCTTTGCGCGCCCAAGAACCCACACGGGAGAGGAGCGCCATCATGACCTACACCATCACCGACATCGCCGAGCTGGTGGAATATCACCTCGTCGCATCTGCTCCGAACGACAACGCTGCCCACTCGAACCTCGTGCAGCTCGTGCAGAAGCTCGAGCTGCTGGCGCCACGTCCGCTCTGGCGGGAGGTGGCGTGGGTGTTTTGTGACCGGTGCGCATGCTCGGTCGATACCGACCTCATCGACCCCGACGGGCACCACTACGCCGACGATGGCGACTTCTACTGCGCCGACTGCTGGGAGCTGCTCGACTGACCGGGCTACTCCGCCTCGACGTCCGGAGCCACGTCCAAGCTGAATCGTGGCCGGACCCTCACCGCAGAAAGCGGTGCCGGTTCGCTGATCTTGAAGCGATCGGCAAGAACCCCGACCATGTCGTCCCAGTTTCCATCGAACACACCCTCCACCGTGCAGTGCGGGATCGGAGGGGACGTCGCTAGGACTCCTGGTTGTAACTCACGAACCATAGGGTTGGGGTCGCCACACGTAACGCCGTTCTTGATGTGGCGAACGTGCGCGAAGGCATCGTTCGGATAGTCGGCACGAATGAGAAACCAGCGGCCGTCCTGACGTTCGCGAGGAAGACCAATCGCAACCTCGGGCCTCATTGCGAGCGAGGCCCGTTCCGCATGAATCCGTAGGGCGAACAGTCGGTCGAGGTACTCAGTCGCATCGGCCTTCGGCTTCTCCTCGTTGATCCAAGCCAGTGCCTCTTGAGGTCGACCAGGACCCCAGAGCAGCTCGGCCGGGAGCTGGGTGCGCTCGTACTGCGCATTGAACGCCCAGACTCCCTCGTCGTCGAAGGCAGCCCGCACAATCAGGCATTGCCAATCCCCTGGTTCGTGAAAGGTGGTAAGCTGATAGTCCCGCATGATCGTATGCGTCGGTCCGACTTCTGCGTCCGTCCAGGCGACAACAAGGACCTCCCGCTCCAGCGGTGCAGGGTAGAGGCGACCACCCGGAGTGGCGTGCCCCCATAGCCGGTTAATGATCTCCGCAAGGTCGTGGATCGTTCGAGCTGAGTCGGGCGGCATTTTCATGTGGTAGCTCGGATGCGCGACGTGATTCCGAATCCTCCGGTAAATTTCCTCGGTTCGACGGTTCCTCTGACCGTGAAGGAGACGCTCGGCGCGTGCCCACTTCAAGAGGGACGAGAACGTCGCTCGAAACTCCATCGGCTGACCCGTAGCCTTGACCTTGAGGTGCCACCTATTGCCTGGGTGTGTCCCTCGCTTTTGGACGGCCGCGTACACCTCCTCAAAGTTCTGCACGGTGATCGTCTCCTCGACACCAGACTTGGTGTTGATGAAGGGGATCGTTCCGCCGAAGTAAGTGATGAACCGTTCCCGAAACGCTTGCTCCATGACGAGCCAGGAGAGGTCGTACGCGACGGTGAATGCCTCGTAGCAGAGGATGCCGTGCGTGTGGAGCGTGCGCACTCGCTCGAAGGCGCTCCTCGTGCCTTCGGGGACGTCCGGGTGCAGGTCGCACCCAGCGATCACTTGCTGCTGGAACTCCGCCGCATACTCAGGCTTGAGAACCTGCGGCCCCGTGCTGAGCCCGAGGGGCGTGAACCGGAGCGTCCACTCATCAGGGGCAATCAATTCATCGAACGTCTTGATGTGCATTACCTCTCCAGCGTCTCATGTTGGACGGCCATCCCGTGACGGAGAAGGCGCGGGGCTCACCGGGCTGGAGCTGCCAGTCGCCATTTCGCCGATGGCATCTCACGAGGTCACGACGTCAGGCCGAACCTCTGCTGCTCCGGCCGGACAGACGGACGGATGCGCGCGAACTCCAGCAAGTCCGTTGCTTGCGCGCCCTTGTTCTTCCAGTCGTAGACACTGCTCTCTCCGAGGAGAACGTAGTGCCACGTCCGGTCGAGACGCTGGTCCTCCCGGAGGCTCGAAATCTGCTCCACCCACGACAGCGCAGCCCGCTGCTTGCGGGCAACGTTCTCGTCTGAGAGTGCCGTCTGCGCCTTCGTCTCGACTATATAGACGGCCTTCGCCGTGCGAACAACGAAGTCCGGCGAGTACGACCCGGGCATTCCGTCCGCCTTTAGATAGGGACGCCGCATGAAATCGTGACGGTACTCATGGACCTTGATGAGCGCCTCGACCTTCGAGTCAGCGTCGGCCCACTGGATGAACGTCCGCTCCAGTCCGCCCGCCTTCGTCGGAATCGGCAGCTTCGCGTAGATGCATTTCGTCACGTCTACCGCACTGTGCTCGCGCACCGAGATCGTCTTCACGTCCGAGAAATTGCGGTACAAAACTTCGGCGCCTTCGATTGACTCGTTCATCGCAGTGCTCACGAGAGCGGAGGCGAACACTCCTGCGATACGCTTCGCCACGTCGTCGATGAGCAAGACACGCCAGTTCTCGTCGTCGAGCGGGTCAAACTCCCCGTCGAAAAGCCGCCCCCGGATGTAGGTATCGAGCCATCCGGTGAGCATCGGCCGGTACGCCTGAAGGAAGGGGAACCGGGAAATCTCGCTGTACTGCTTCGCACTTCTCGTGATTCCGCTGCTGAGCGCTTCAGCGATGCGGTTCGTCATCCGAGACAGGTAGTCGTTGTACCCCGTCGCCGTCATGACTCCGCCGTCCACGCGGTAGTCCCCGTACTGGGTGCCCGTCTGCGCGTCCTCGGACACAAAGCGGTCACCCGTGCCGACAGTCCGCTTCAGCCACAACAGGTCATGGAGAGAGAAAGGCGGATCCAGTGAGAGCGGATCGAGCGACGGCGCACGCAGCTCTTCTTCCTCGTCGCGGATGACGAGCGGGATGCTGATGTCGAACTGCTCGTATCCCTCGCGAAGATCGACACTGATGAGGTCGCCACTCGGGTTGACGTTGTCACCGCCGTCGCCCACCTCGCCCGCCAGGCCGTCGGAGAGCAGGTCCTCATAGAACTGGGCAAAAGCCGGGTGTTCGACGATGAACAGCACATCGAAGTAGTTGCTCGGTTCGAGCTTCTGCCGGAATCGCTCTCGGGTCTCTCGCTTCAGCTCGTCGATCTGCTTATCGCCGCGCCACATGAGGCGGAGCCCACGACCGATCGTCTGCTCAAGGAGAATCTGCGCCTGGCTGGACCGCAGTGGCACGATGACGCAGATGTTGTTGACATCGAACCCTTCCCGCAGCATCAGGACGCTGACGATCACCTTCGGCTGCTGATGCCGGTCAATGTCGAACAGACGCTCCCGGACCTTCTCCCATTCCTTCTTCGGCATTTCGCCCTTACGGTTGGAGTCAACCGCCAAGATGTCCTGGTCGCTCAGTCCGGTCGTCTTCAAGAACTCCTCGACGTGCGGGGTGACGCTCGTCTCCTCGCAGACGACGAGGAGCTTCGGATGCTTCGTCGAGTCGGTCTTCTCAAAGTGCTCTTCGAGAATCTTGAGCTTCGTCAGTCCGGCCCGCAGCATGACCCGCTGCCCGTTCGAGAGACCGACGACCTGCTTCTGCTCGTCACGCTCCGCCTTGAAGTCCAAAGGAAGCGCCGCCACCTCTTTCCGCTTGTCGAGCGCAAGCGCCTTCACGAGCCCGGAGGACATCGCCTGGTTGAGGTCAAAGTCCACAACGATGTGCGGGAAATATTCGCGTCCAGCGTTCTTGCCGCTGCCGACCTGGTTATAGGGCGTCGCCGAGAAGTCCACCTGGATGAACCGATGCCCCTTGGTGGACGCAATCTCCGCGAGGCTTCGCTGCCACTCAACCTCGGTGACTTCTCCGCCCCTCTTGATCTCATGGATGTGGTGCGCCTCATCGTTAAAGACGCAAAGGTCTGGAAGGTCCACAAGCGACGCGAGCGGACCGCCACGCAAGAACCGACGGTCCAATACGTCAAGCGCGTTGCCCGCTGCCGTCCCCGGAGTCAGTGGGAACATGCTTTCGACAGCCACCACTGGGTCGAGGTCCACCCCTGGCGCCTCCGTGTCGGGAACAAAGTCCGGGTCCTCCTCTCCAGCGAGGAGATGCCAGTTCGTCACCGCGATGATCCCGCTCCCGGTCACCTTCCGGCCGATGTCAGCTTTCGTTACGACCGATGACTGAAGGAAGCCAAAGACGGCATCCGTGCAATTGTCCGGCACGAAGAGGTCGCTCGTGCTGAAGATGTCTGACGACTCGAAGTGCCGTTCACCGTCGCGCTCCTTGCCGAGGAAGGAGTCGAGAAGACGGTCGTACACAACGAGGCCCGGCGCCACGATGAGGAAGTTGCTCGTGAAGCGGTCGTCCGACGGGTCGGCGATCTTGTTCAAGTATTGCCAGAGAAGCAGCGCATTGAGCACCCACGTCTTGCCAGTGCCAGTCGCCATCTTGGCGGCGTATTTCGGATGGTCGTGCACGGCCCGAGTGACCTCGGAGAGCGTGTGGCCCTCCAGCAACGCGTCCGGCGCCACCGCTTCGTACAGGTCTCGGAGTCGCTTCGCGCCAAGGACTTCATGGGCATAGATCGTGTTGAGGATCGCAGCACGCTGCCCTTCGTGAAAATTCAATTCGCGCAGGTCGCAATAGTCCTGCTGGAACCAAAACTTGAGCAGCTCCGCGGTCACGTCCGTAACCTGGCTGAGCAGCTCCGTCGGCTGCCCATCTCGGAGCGCGTCTATCTGCGGGTCAACGACCTTCGACAGCCCGGTCGCGAGCGGGAACAGGTCGCGGCTCATGTCGCAACCTCGACACCATCCACCAATACTTCCGACTCGAAACCGAACACATCGACTGCGCGTACGCAAACCCGACGCGGACCCTCGTGGCTCGGGACCCTGACTGCCGCTTCAGTGATGACTCGCAGCGGGTCACCGTCGTTCTCCGTGTTCCCCCGATAGTCCTGCCAGACGGATCGGAACACCTCCCCGTCATAGTGCGGGTCCACCGCCCAGTACTCGATGAGCGCTAGGGGTTCCGCGTTCATCACCTTCTGGAGCGCCTGACGGTTGCTCTCATCGAGGTTGATCGCTTCGGGCGACAAGAGTACGTAGTTGTCGAGAACGACACGAATCTCCTCACCGTCAGAGACGACCTTGCGGGAGGCGACGTGCGCCTGGAGGTATTGGAGGCTCGAAAAGCGGATGTCTCCCGCGAGCTTGCTGACGTTGCCCTTCTTCTTGAGTCTGTCGAGAAGGTCGGGCGGGATGACGAGCACTTCGAGCCGGTCATCGTTCATCGCCGTGATGTCCTGTCCGATACTCGCAGCGAAGTTCCATCCGAGTACAACAACCTTGTCGAAGCCACCCATCAAGGTGTCCCGCTGCTGCTGCGCACGCCGGAGCGTCGATGCCGTCGTCAGGCGAGACGGACTATCCGCCATAACGAGAATCTTGTGGCCGGGTACCTGTCCGAGGTTCCCTCCAGCGTTCTCCTCTTCGGGGAGCGGTAGAGCGCCGTAGAGATGTAAGACAACGCGGGCGAGGTCACCGATACGGAAGCTTCGTCCGAGCGTTGAGCGAGCTTGCTCGACGTGATAGTCACCGATGGCTTGGTAGAGAAACGGCCTTGCTTCCTGGTCGATGAGGCGCTTTCGCGTGACCATGACCGCTGGCTTACCAAGGTCGCTCATGAGCCAACGCCTATTCAGTCGCTCTGCCACAGCCCCCGTAGTGCCTGATCCACAAAAGAAATCGCCGACTAGCCCTTCTGGTGGAGCTAGGGCTTCTATGATCCGTTCGAGTAGCTTCTCGGGTTTTTGCGTGTTGAAGTTGAGATTCTCAGCGGCATTCCCTTTGATGATGGATATGTCGTAGAACACGTCATCTTGAGTCTTAAACTCGACATCAAAGTCGAAGAGAACGTCTGAATCCACGAGTTCTCGCCCCAACTCGGTTCGAACCTTCTTGATACGTCCCAGGATGAGCTTGTCGTCGCTCTCTCTTGCACTGCCGAAGTAGACTTTGTTGTCTTTGACAATACGTATGAACCTCGCCTTATATTCACTGTCAGCGGTCTTGACGGGCTTGAAGTAATGGTCATCAATTGACTTGCAGAAGACAAGTATGACGTCATGGTTCTTGGGGAAACTTCGAGTGGCGTTGCTCATTTTCCCGTAACGCCAAATTACTTCGTTGAGGAACGAGTCCCGTCCGAACAGCTCGTCTAATACAATCTTGACGTAGTGTGAAACGTGCCAATCTAGGTGGACAGCTAGGCACCCAGTCTGATTGAGAAGTTCCCGCATAAGGACCAGCCGCGGCGCGAGCATCGCAAGGTAAGAAGCAGTGCCCTCGGCCCAGGTATCCGAGTATGCGAATTGCTCCAACACATTGGGCTTCTGGTCTAGCGTAGTCCCAGGAAGAGCGACCTTAGTCCGATAATCAGCCTTCGAATCGAAGGGCGGATCGATGTAGATGAGGTCGAACCTCGCATGGAGGCTTGGCGTGGTCTCGTCTCCCGCAAGTAGCGCGGCCATCGCGAGGAGATTGTCTCCATAGATGAGGCGGTTCATGTGATCAAGCGCGGCTGGCGTGCTGGCCTGGTCATCTCTCGCCGCTCGGAAGAGATCGGCCATTGCCGTATCCTTCGACGGGATCACCAGCTCACGGGTCTGGAGCGTGACCCGGTTCCGTCCCTCCAGCGATTCCAGGATCACCGCCGCCTGACGCTTGCCTGCCGCCACGATGGACGGGAGCTGATCAAGGAGAGACTTACTCATTGGCACGACCACGAGTGGTGCCCGCGGGCACCTCTGGGCAGGTCGGACGAGCGATGTCGGACATAGATCGATGGTACGACACAGGTGGGTCGCCGGGCCGGGACTGAGCCCGATCCTTTAGTCGGTGAACGCTCACCCGACCATCAGGTGATCCACCACAGCGAGCCCGTGACGGCCGCAAGCAGCGGCGATGGACCGGAAGGATGCCTGCTCGGCTTCCGTGGCGCTGAGCGCCCCGTAGCGGCGGTAGCGGACGAGGACGGAGCCCGTCGCCCGGCACGCCTGCGCTCCGAGGAGCACCGGGTGGGCGGAGAGCCGAGCTGCCTGGACCCAGCCGACGGCGACGACCGCATGCCCGACGAAGCGGTGGCGGTCGTCCATGTAGAGGACGAGGACCACTTCCTCCCGTCGGGAGCGGAGCAGGTCTCTCGCGACCCGTGCAGCGGATGCCGGGTCGTCTATCCGCCTCGGCAGGTTGAGCCCTGCCTCCGGTACGGCGTCCGGGTGGGACGCCATCCGGCGAGAGCGCCCGGTGAGCGCTCGGAAGAAGGAGTGGAGTGAAGTTGTCGGGGCCATCGTGGTGCCCTCCCGTGACGGTGGATTCATGGAGGTGACCCACACCCCTGGCGACGGCGGAGGCCCGAGGGGACCTCCGTCCTCCTCGCACGGCTTGAGGCCGGAGCCGTCCCGCCGGGGGAGTACACCCACCGATCCGAAGACACCGGCGCCCAGGGGCGCCCGAGGCCCGGCAGCGCCTCCCTCATCCCACCGAATCTCACCAAGGCCGGGCCGCATCCCATCGCGTCCCACCGGCACGAGAGACGCCGGGTCGGTCGTGACCCGCAAGAACCCGAAGGTCGAAAATGAGCCATTCGACCGACCGCGATGGTCCGGCCGGGACTTTTCTAGGTCTGCGGGCCATCCCACCAAAATCTCACCAATCGGCGGGAGATCGTCCGGAACGGCATCCGAGGTCACGTGGGCAGAGACCAACATAAAGCCAGTTCAGAGGTCAAATCCTGACCACTGGAGACCATCCGGGATAACAGGTCAGACAGGCCGAATAGGTCTCATAACCCGAAGGTCGCAGGTTCAAATCCTGCCCCCGCCACCATTCTCCGAGATACTCGTGTCGGAGCGCACGAAGGCCCTGGCTTGACCAGGGTCTTCGTGCTGTCCGGGGTCGCGTCAGCCCCTCGCTGAGGCGAGTATCTCGGACGATTTCGGGTGTTTCTCGGACGCCGGGCGTAGCGCGCACTGGGTGGCACACCCCCGCCCAGGACTCGTCGGCGTCGATGTCGCCGCGCGCCAGGCGTTCGTCGAGGAAGCCCTTGGGGTCAGCGGCGCCGGGCCGGTCGCCTTCGGGCCGGTCGCCTTGGGGACGGTGTCCTTCGGGCCGGCGCGTGACGGCCGTGACGAAGTACCAGACCGCCCAGATGAGGACGCCCCAGAAGGCGACCATGGCGAGCGCGCCGAGTAGCCATCCCCACCAGTGGACCCCGCCTCCCCAGTACCACATCATCGACATCACCTCCTGCGACCCGGGTTCCTCGCGGGCCTGTCTCCATGCTCGTCCTTAATACCCCTGCGGGGTAGGTGCGTTGGTCCTTGCCGGGTAAGGACGAACGGCCCTACCCCCCGGGCGTATCTGGCGCCGAGGATGGCCCCATGTTCTGGGTAGTCGGCGTTGCCGTTGCCGCTGCGGTCGCCGCCCTTGGCGGCGGGCTGCTCGCCCGCTCCTGGATCGTCCGGCTCGGCGGCAGCGTTCCGGTCCGCTCGCTTGGCGTCTGGCGGTCGCTTCGGGGCGGGGTCGCAGGCCGACCGAGGGCCGCGGTTGCCCTGGTGCCGGTTCGGAGCGTGCGTGGCCGCTGCGATCTTCGGTGTGCCAAGGAGGAGTGGTGATCATGACTGTCACTTCGGATCGCTCTGCGACGGACCAGCCGCCGAGGCGACCTCGTCGTCGCCGGGTGGTGGTCGCGGTGGTTGCCGGTGTGCTGGCGGCGGCCGGGTTCGGGACGGGGCTTGCCTTGTCGCTCGGCGGCTCGCAGCCCCCGCCGGGGAGCTCCACCGCGGCTTCGTACGACTACTACCAGTCGGTGATGGGTCGCTTTGGGTCGGGGTCGATGATGGGCGGCGGCTCCTATGGCTGGATGATGGGCCAGTCCGGCTACGCCTGGATGATGGGAGGTGCCGGCGCTCCCGAGTGGATGCGCGGCCAGGACCTGCCGGGGTTCATGATGGGCGGTGAGACCGATCCGGGGAAGGTCATGGGCGGGCTCTTCGCCGACGCGCCGGGCCCGCGGGTGAGCCCGTCGAAGGCGACGCGCCTCGGCAGCGAGGTGCCCGCCGGTGCGACGGCTGACCGGGCGGCCAACCGGCTCACCTTCACCTCCCCGGACGTGCACCTCGTCGTGCTCGCCAGCCCCTCGATGCCGGCGGAGAACTTCCGCATCGCCGGCATGACCAACCCGACGGTCGTGGTGCCCAAGGGCGCCACGGTGTCGATCGAGCTCGTCAACGCGGACAGTGACATGGCTCACGGCCTGGTCGTCACCGCCTCGGGGGCGGCGTCGTCGCCGATGCCGATGATGGCCGCCCCGCCGGCGTTCCCCGGCGCGGCGCTGTGGTTCCTCGGCGAGTCCACCTCGGCCGGCATGCACACCGGCACGCTCACCTTCACCGCCGGCGCCTCGGGCACCTACCAGTACCTCTGCCCGGTCCCGGGCCACGCCCAAGAGGGGATGGCGGGCACCTTCGTCGTCGCGAGCGCGAGCTGACACCGCGATGGCGAGCGGACGAGGCAGGGCCAATGCGGCGCGTCCGACGCGCCGTTCGGCCGCCGCCGCCGGGAAGCCCCGGCCGGCTGCGGCGGGGCCGACCCGCGCCGGCCCCGCCAAGGCGAGCGTCAACGGGAACGGATGGCGGCGCACGCCAGATGACGCCGCCGCGTCGGGCTGTGGGGCGGCGGCGCGGCGCTCGTCGTGGGGCTGGCCGTGACGCTCACCGTCGTCCTCACGGCCGCTTCCACCCCGAGCGGGTCGCACAGCGAGGTGCTGGCACCCCCGGTCGCCGCGGGAACGCCCGACACCCAGCCCGCCGTGCTCGTCGTGGCCAATACCTCGGGGATCTCCGGGGTCGTCGCCTACGACACGACCGGCTGGCCGACTGACCGCGACGACGGCCCCGCTGCCCAGGCGCTTCACCACGCCCACGTCGCCGGACCGGTCGCCTACTCGGTCACCCCGCCGGTGGGGGGCGACCACAGCCCGGTCTGGTTGGACTGCGGCGTCTACGACCAGCCGGTGCCCAACGAGCGCGCCGTGCACGACCTCGAGCACGGGGCGGTGTGGATCACCTACCGGCCCTCGCTGCCCGCCACCGAGGTGCGCCAGCTCCAGAGCTTCGAGTCCCGCCAGTCGCCCGTCGGCGCGACCGGGTCCCGCTACGTCGACGTGAGCCCCTACCCGGGTCTCTCGTCGCCGATCGTGATCTCGTCGTGGGGCTTCCAGCTGCAGGTCAGCTCGCCCACCGACCCGAGGCTCCAGCGATTCGTCAACACCTTCCGGGCGAGCAGCACGTATGCCCCTGAGCCCGGCGGGGAGTGCACGGGAGGCCTCGGCACGCCCCTGCAGCGCTGACGAGCTCGACGGGTCGGGAAGATACCCACCATGGGTAGAGCCAGATCTCGGCAGGAAGAGCGGGCGGCGGTGGATCTACTTGCAGGCGGTCAGCGAGCCTCATGTCGCTGTCGAACTGGTGCTGTCCAGCGCTCAGGCCTGCGGCACCCGACCGGCGCAACCGGACTACGAACGGGGTCTTGACAACCCACCCGGGTCAAGATAATACAGGGGTAGGGTATAATCGAAGCGAGATGAGGAGAGGAGCGTCCGATGGCTGAGACGATTACCTACACCGTGGCGGGGATGACCTGCGACCACTGCACGCACGCCGTGTCGAGTGAGGTCGCCTCGGTGGCCGGCGTGGCCGGCGTCGAGGTGGACCTCGCGACCAAGCTCGTCACGGTGACCGGCGAGGGCCTCGACGACCAGCGGCTGCGTGCTGCGATCGAAGAGGCCGGCTACGAGGCGTCGTGATGGCGGCGGCGACTGACACCGAGGCCCGATCGACCGAGGCAACGGCGACCGAGAGCCGCCAGCACGTCGAGCTGGCGATCACAGGCATGACGTGCGCCTCGTGCGCGGCGCGCATCGAGAAGCGCCTCAACAAGGTGGATGGCGTAACCGCCACGGTCAACTTCGCCAGCGAGCACGCGGCGGTCGCCTTCGACCCGACCCAGGTGGACCTCGACGACCTGATCGGGGCGGTGGAGTCGGCCGGCTACGGCGCCGCCCTTCCCGAGGCCGTGACCGACGAGGACCCGGCCCGCCCCTACCGGCACCGCCTCGTCCTCGCCGTGGCGTTCAGCGTGCCCCTGGCGGTCTTCGCCTGGGTCACCGCTTCCCGGCCGCCCGGCTGGGAGTGGGTCTCCCTCGTGCTCGCCACCCCGGTCGTGGTCTACGCCGGGTGGCCGTTCCACAAGGCCGCGCTCGCGAACGCCCGGCACGGGGTGGCCACCATGGACACCCTCATCTCGGTCGGCACCCTCGCCGCGTGGATCTGGTCGACGGTGGTGCTCGTGGCCGGCATCTCGACGAGCGTCTACTTCGACACCGCCGGGGCGATCACCGCCCTGATCCTGCTCGGCCGCTACCTCGAGGCCCGGGCCAAGCGCCGCTCGGGTGAGGCGATCCGCAAGCTCTTGGAGCTCGGCGCCAAGGAGGCCCGGGTGCTGCGCGACGGCACCGAGGTCCTCGTGCCGGTGGAGGGCCTGGTCGTGGGGGAGCGCTTCGTGGTACGCCCCGGAGAGAAGGTCGCCACCGACGGCGTGGTGGAGTCGGGGACCTCGGCGATCGACCAGTCGATGCTGACCGGCGAGTCGGTGCCGGTCGAGGTCGGCCCCGGTGACGCCGTGGCCGGCGCCACCGTCAACACCTCGGGCCGCCTCGTCGTCGAGGCCACCCGGGTGGGCGCGTCCACCGCACTCGCCCAGATCGCCCGGCTGGTGGCCGACGCCCAGGCCGGCAAGGCACCGGTCCAGCGCCTCGCCGACCGGGTGTCGGCGGTGTTCGTGCCCATCGTCATTGCCATCTCGGCGCTGACCTTGGTGGGCTGGCTGCTGATCGGTGGCGCCGCGACGACGGCCGCCTTCACCGCCGCGGTGGCGGTCATCGTCATCGCCTGCCCCTGCGCCCTGGGACTGGCCACTCCGACCGCCCTCATGGTCGGCACCGGGCGGGGCGCCCAGCTTGGCATCGTGATCAAGGGCCCCGAGGTCTTGGAGCAGACCCGCCAGGTCACCACGATCGTCTTGGACAAGACCGGCACGCTCACCGAGGGCAAGATGGCCGTCTCCGCCGTCGTTCCCGCCGCAGGTGTCGACGAGGAGGAGCTGCTGCGCCTGGCGGCCGGGGCCGAAGATGCCAGCGAGCACCCGATCGCGCGGGCCGTCGCCGCCTACGGGCGAGACCGGCTCGGCACGCTGCCCGAGGTCGAGTCGTTCTCGGCCCGGGCCGGTCTCGGGGTCGAGGCCGTGGTCGACGGCCACGCCGTGGTGGTCGGCCGACCGAGCCTGCTGGCCGACTGGGGGGTCCACCTCCCCGACGGGCTCACGGCCGAGGTGGCCCGCCTGGAGGCCGGGGGCTCGACGGTGGTCGCCGTCGCGGCCGACGGAGCAGCGAAGGGTCTTATCGCGGTTGCCGACCGGATCAAGGCGACGAGTCGCCAGGCCGTGGCCGAGCTGCGCGCCCTTGGGCTCACCCCGGTGCTGCTCACCGGGGACAACGAGCGGACCGCCCGGGCCGTCGCCGCCGAGGTGGGCATCGACCGGGTCCTGGCGGGAGTCCTGCCCGAGGACAAGGCGGCCGAGGTCGCCCGCCTCCAGGAGGCCGGTGAGGTGGTGGCCATGGTCGGCGACGGGGTCAACGACGCCCCGGCCCTGGCGAAGGCGGACCTGGGCCTGTCGATCGGGACCGGCACCGACGTCGCCATCGAGGCCTCCGACATCACCCTCGTCGCCGGCGACCTCCGAGCCGCTGCCGACGCCATCCGCCTGTCTCGCCGCACGCTGTCGACGATCAAGGGCAACCTCGTGTGGGCCTTCGGCTACAACGTCGCCGCCATCCCCCTGGCGGTCGCCGGGCTCGTCAACCCGATCGCCGCCGCCGCCGCGATGGCCTTCTCCAGCGTCTTCGTGGTCACCAACTCGCTGCGCCTGCGCCGCTTCCGCCCGACCGAGGAGTCCAGATGACCGACACCGCCAGAGCCGAGGGCCCGCCGGCCGCAGCCGACGGGTTGGGCCAGCCCCAGCCCTATGGCTACGTGGCCGCCAAGAACAAGGACGCGCTGATCAACCGGATGCGCCGCATCGAGGGCCAAGCACGGGGCATCGAGAAGATGATCACCGAGGACCGCTACTGCATCGACATCCTCACCCAGATCGCCGCGGTGTCGACCGCCCTGGAGACGGTGGCCGGCATCCTGCTCGACGATCACGTCAACCACTGCGTCCGCCACGCCCTCACCTCGGGCGACGAGGCGGTTGCCGCCGAGAAGACCACCGAGCTGCTCGAAGCCGTCCACCGCTTCACCCGGACCCGATGACCACCCACGGAGGGCCTTCGTGACGGTCCTCCACGCCCTCGGTCACGCCCTCGAGGTCGCCGGCGGGATGGCCTGGCAGATCGCCTGGTCCCTCATCCTCGGCTTCACCCTCTCCGCCATCGTCCAGGCACTCGTGCGCAAGGCCACCATCAGCCGCCTGCTCGGCGACCGCCGACCGAAGACCCTCGCCGTCGCCTCCGGGCTCGGGATCGCCAGCTCGTCGTGCTCCTACGCGGCGGTGGCGCTCGCCCGCTCGCTGTTCCGAAAGGGCGCCGACTTCGTCGCCGCCATGACCTTCGAGATCGCCTCGACCAACCTGGTCATCGAGCTCGGCATCATCATGGCCCTCCTGCTCGGCTGGCAGTTCACCTTGGCCGAGTTCGTCGGCGGACCGATCATGATCGTCCTCGTTGCCGTGGGCTTCCGCCTCGTGCTCCGCCAGCGGCTGCTCGACGAGGCCCGCCGCCAGTCCGACCGGGGGCTGGCCGGCCAGATGGAAGGCCACGCGGCCATGGACATGTCGATCACCGAAGGCGGCAGCCTGTGGCGGCGGCTGCGCTCAGCGAACGGGCGCACCTCGGTGTCGCACATCTTCGTCATGGAGTGGGCGGCGGTGCTGCGTGACGTGGTCGGCGGGCTGCTCTTGGCCGGCGCCCTCGGCGCCTGGGTTCCCGACAGCTTCTGGCGTCACCTGTTCTTCGCCGGTCACCCGCTGGCGGCCAAGATCTGGGGGCCGCTCATCGGGCCGGTCATCTCGGTCTTCGGCTTCGTCTGCTCGATCGGGAACGTCCCGCTCGCCGCGGTGCTGTGGAACGGCGGGATCAGCTTCGGGGGCGTCGTGGCCTTCATCTTCGCCGACTTGATCATCATCCCGATCCTGCTCATCTACCGCAAGTACTACGGGACGAAGATGACGCTTGTCATCTTGGGCGTCTTCTACGTCACGATGGCGCTGGCCGGCTACGCGGTCGAGCTCCTCTTCGGCGCCGCCGGGCTCGTGCCCACCACCCGCAACGCCACGGTCCTCCGCCCGAGCATCACCTGGGACTACACGACGATCCTCAACATCGTCTTCTTCGCCCTCGCCGGAGCCCTCGTATGGCGGTTCTTCAGAACCGGCGGCCGCCAGATGCTCGGGATGATGGGCGGCGCGCCCGCGGGTGTCGATGCCGACAGAGAGAACCACCACCACTGAGGCATCGAGGCCCGGCTGCACTCATCTTTGACCTGATCGGCACAAGGGCGGAGCCACCCGACTTGCAAGGCGAAGACGGTAGACAATCACCGATGCGTCCTCGTCGTGGAGTTTCTCGGGGCCTGGCGCGCCCGAGCAACATTGAGTAGGGCAACCTGTGGGTGCCGAGAACCCCGTCCGCCCAGCTCAAGCGTGTGGGTGCCGAGAACCCCTCCGCCCACCGCGAGCCGGCCAGCGGTACACGCGGACGAGACCGCCGAAAAGGTCGGTGCTTCGCATCCTGGCCGAGTCGACGTCGCCGGCGGTGGGAGGCTGTCGCATCCCTCTGTGTCAACCTCCTGTGAGGCAGATGGAACAACCGATTCGTTGAGCAGAGAGGGCGGGGAAGGAACTCTTCGACATGACCATCACGACCAACCGCACCGTCGACGCGCGCCACGATGGCGCA
>JAKATT010000016.1 GCA_021818615.1 Actinomycetes bacterium
TCGTCGGAATCCGGGTAGCGGGAGCGGTAGCCACCCGCTGAACGGGCGAGGCTGCCCCACACCTTCCCTTCGGGGCTGCGGGGAGGCCCGGGACGAGAGCGGGGAGGACCCTCGCGGGAGTCGCGGGGGTCGCGGGGGTCGCGGGGGTCGCGGGAGTAGCGGGGGTCGCGGGAGTCGCGGGAGTCGCGAGAGGAGCTGCCGCCGCTTCTCGGCGTGCCGCCCGAACGGGAAGCAGCGCGACCGCCGCCTGCACCGTAGCCGCCGCCTGCACGATCCCCGTACCCGCCAGCTCCGCCGGCTCCGCCGGACCCGTCGCGCCGAGAGCCGGACCCGCCCCGGCTCGACCCGGTGCCGTACCCGCCTGCCGGTGGCCGCCCGCGCCCCGCGCCTCGAGGGGCACCACCCGTCCTCGGCACGCCGCTCGCACCTCTCGGCGCGCCGGCGCCGCGCCGCTGACCGTCACCGCGTGCTTCGCGGCGCGGCCTGCCGTCGTCCCTGTGGTCGCTCAACGCTTCATCTCCTCCAGCAGCGCGACGGCCACGCATGCGATGCCTTCCTCCCGGCCCAGCGCTCCGAGTCGCTCCGGCCTGGTGGCCTTCACGTGCACAGGGCCCCTGGCTGCCGCGCTCAGCCTCTCGATCATCTCCGCCCGGACGGGCGCCAGACGAGGCCGCTCGCCGACGACCGTGCAGTCGGCGTTGGACAGACGGTACCCGCTCTTGCCCACGATGTCGGCGACGGCCGTAAGGATGTCAATGCTGCTGGCCCCCGCCCAGCGCTCGTCGGTGTCCGCGAAATGCGTTCCCAGGTCTCCAAGGCCCGCGGCGCCGAGCATCGCGTCCGCCACGGCATGCGCGACCACGTCGGCGTCACTGTGCCCCGCAAGCCCCTGCTCGCCCGGGAAGAAAACTCCGCCGAGAATAAGAGCACGTCCGTTCTCGGACGCGAAGGGGTGCACGTCGTAGCCGATGCCCACCCGGCCGCTCATGAGAAGAGCTCCGGCCGCGTGGCGAGCACCCTCTCCGCCGCAGCAAGGTCCGGCGGCGTAGTCACTTTGAGGTTCGTCTCCTCGCCCGGCACCACTATCACCCGGCCGCCGAGAGCCTCGACGAGATGGGCATCGTCGCTGGCCTCGCCACCAGAGGAGTGGGCGGCCCGCAAGCGGTCCGCTCGGAATGCCTGCGGAGTCTGCACACGAACGAGCTCGGAGCGGTCCAGGGTCTCGACCACCGCCGCGCCACGCACTCGCTTCACGGTGTCCACGATCGCCAGCCCGGGGATCGCGCCGTCAGCGCCAGATCGCACTGCCCCGACGACCGCCCGAAACAGCTCTTTGCTCGCGAGCGGCCTCGCCGCATCGTGGACGAGCACGATCTCGGCATCGAACGCCACGGCGGCGAGGCCTGCCCGGACCGACTCAGCACGGGTCGCTCCGCCCGCCACAACGACATCGGGCCGATCGGGCGGATCGGGCAGATCGGACCGGCCGCTCCGATCGGGCTGGGAGCCGCCGGAGCCGCCGGGCACCGAGACAGGCCCGAGAGAGGCAGCCAGCTCGGTGACCCGACCCCCGGGCACCACGAGCACCACGCGCTCGGCGACGCTGCGGGCGGCCATGACCGACCATGCGTACAGGGGGACGCCTGCCACCTCGAGGAACTGCTTCTCGGCGCCGAAACGCTGCCCGGAGCCACCGGCGACCACGATCGCCCAGACCGGGGCGCTCATCGGCAGAGGCTCGTCAGGGAAGCTCCGCGTCGAGGCGTTCCTCGGCCTCCTGCTCGCTCACCCCGATGGCAAAGGTCAGCTCGGAGACAAGGATCTGCCGGGCCCGGGTGAGCATGCGCTTCTCACCGGCGGACAGGCCCTTGTCCTTGTCGCGAATCGACAGGTTCCTGACGACTTCGGCGACCTGGTAGATGTCACCGGACTTGAGCTTTTCGACATGGTTCTTGTAGCGGCGGGACCAGTTGGTCGGCATGCGCGCCTCCTTCTTGCGAAGGACGGCGAACACCTCCTCGACCTCCTCGTCGTTGATGACCTCCCGCAGCCCCACCTCCGCGGTGTTGTCCGACGGGACCATCAGCGTGAGGTCGCCGTAGGCGAGCCTCAGCACGAGGTACTCGCGCTCCTCGCCGAACGCCTGGCGCATCTCACGGCGCTCTACGACGGCTGCTCCGTGATGCGGGTACACGACCTTGTCCCCGACGTCGAACAAGCCAACACTCCTCACCGGACGTTGCAAAGGGGCCAACCCTCAAGGGTACGGAGGAAACCCGGTTTCCTCAAACTGAACTTCGGCAAACCCTCACGACAGGCCTTCTCGGGCATCAGGCGGATACAGTCGCGAGACGCTGGCGCGTGAGCTCGCCGGAGATGCCAGGCGGCGGCTTCCTTCGAACCTCCATGACGCTTCCGCCTGGACATACCATTGTAGCGGCTTCCAGGAGCGAGCCGACCCGGTGCACCTCGAGGCCGGGGGGACCTGGCGGGGCGCCTGCCGGAACGATCGCCCTCGTGAAGCCCAGCCGCCCCGCCTCGTGCAGCCGCCGCTCCCCGCGCGGCGTATGGCGTAGCTCCCCGGTGAGGCCGAGCTCGCCGAAGACCACGGTATCTGGCGGGATGGGAGATCCTGTCATTGCGGAGACAACACAAAGGGCGAGGGCGAGATCGGTCGCCGGCTCGGAGACCTTGATCGCCCCGACCGTCGAGACGAAGACGTCGACACCGCCTGTCGGCACTGCGAGACTCCGCTCTATCACCGCGAGCATCAGGGCGAGGCGAGCTCCGGCCACGCCCTCGACCACCCGCCGGGGAGCACCCCCGTGAGCCTCGGTCGTGAGCGCCTGGAGCTCGACGAGCAGCGGGCGGCGGCCCTCCGCCACGGGCACGATCACCCTGCCCGGCGCGATGGCGGCGCGGTCCGCCAACAGCAGCCGGCTCGGGTCCTCGAGACCGATCAGGCCCTCCTCACCCATCTCGAACAGCCCGATCTCGCCTGTCGGGCCGAAACGGTGCTTGGTCGCCGCCAGCAGCCGCAGGGCGTGATGCCGATCGCCCTCGAAGGTGAGGACCGTGTCCACGAGGTGCTCGAGCGTTCGCGGCCCGGCAAGAGTCCCGTCCTTTGTCACGTGGCCGACGAGGACGACCGCCGTCTCGGAGGCCTTGGCCAGCTCGACGAGCGCGCCGGTGCACTCGCGGACCTGGGTCGTCGAGCCGGCAGGCGGCGCGAGCTGCCGGTCGGCGACGGCCTGGATCGAGTCCACGACGACGACGCCGGGGGCGACCCGGGCGACCGACTCGAGGGCGGTGCTCAGGTCTGTGGTCGCCACGATGTAGCACTTCGGGCTCAGGTCTGCGAGGCGAGAAGCCCGGCGCCGCACCTGCTCGGCCGACTCCTCGGCAGCGACGAGCAGCGTCGGGCGCCTCGACGCGGCGATGCCGGCGATCGCCTGCAGCACGAGCGTCGACTTGCCGATGCCCGGCTCCCCGCCGACGAGCGTGACGGAGCCCGGCACGAGACCGCCGGCGAGGACGCGGTCGAGCTCGCCGAGCCCGGTCGGGAACGGCAGCGATCCATCCGGGTCGACGTTGGCGAGCGGAACGGCCTCGGCTGCAGCCGCCCGAGCGAGCCGGCGAACGGCCTCTCTCACGCCTGTCCTGCGTGCATGAGCCCCATCGACCGGCGCCGAGGCGGCGTCGACGACCACCTCCTCCTCGACGAGGCTGTTCCAGGCCCCGCAGGCGGCACAGCGCCCTGCCCAGCGGAGAGCCGAGGCGCCGCACTCCTCGCAGACATGCACGGTCCTGGTACGTCCCATGGAGCGTTACCGTTCCTAAACACTCAGCGGGACTGAGTCCCGCCTTGCGGGTGGCCCCGAACGGTCTTGGGCCACCTGGTCGACCGGTGGTGGCCGTTCGGCCGGTCGGGTCTTGTGCCGCAGGTGCGGCTGCCCTTGGGCCTTGCGGGTCCCGATATCCATTGTTCGCTGCTCGGACAGGAGCACCGGTTGCCCGGTGCCCTTGGATCGCACGACCGGATGGGCAGCTCTCTTTTCCCCATGCTCTGCTGGGGTCGAGTCACACCTCTCCTGTTGCCGCGCTCGCTGTCGAAGCCCGCGCCTCCCGATGACAAGAGCCGCCGCATGGTGGCCCGAAGCATCGGCTGAGATCTCTTGGATGCAGCCGAGCCAGTGCTCGGCTCCCCACCTGCTTCTGTAGGCCGGGTCGACGGCGACGACCGAGAGCCCGGCGTTGGCGGCCATCTGCGCGAGGCGGTCCCGGAGCCTTCCTGTGGGCATCCCCGAGACCACGCGCCGGAAGCTCCTGCCACGCCTTCCCCGAGAAGGACGGTGCCCGCTGCGCTCCCGGCCCATCTCCCGTGCGTCGTGGAAGTCCAGGTCCTCGATCACGATCGCCTGGCAGCCGTTGGCTCGGGCGGTCGCGATCAATGTGGA
>JAKATT010000002.1:0-9669 GCA_021818615.1 Actinomycetes bacterium
CGAGGGTGATCTCCGTGCCGGCGAGCGCCTTCGACACCGGGCAGTTCGCCTTCGCGGTCTCGGCCTCCTGGCGAAACGTCTCGCCGTCGACGCCAGGCACCTCGGCCTCGCAGCGCAGGTCGATCCGAGTGATCGCGAAACCAGCCTCCTGGCGCTCGAGGCGCACGCTCGCAGTCGTGCGGACCCGCGTCGCTACGTAGCCGGCCCCTGCGAGCCCCGCAGCCAGAGACATCGAGAAGCATCCCGAGTGAGCGGCCGCGATCAGCTCCTCGGGGTTCGTACCTGTCGTCCCGGCGCTGTCCTCGAAGCGCGAGGCGAACGAGTACCGGCCACTGAACGCCCCGCTGCCGAGGCTGAGGGTACCGGACCCCTGGCGGAGATCGCCCTCCCAGACAGCCTCTCCCGTGCGTTGCGGCATCTCGCTCCTCCTTGGGTCGACATCGTCAACTGAGGCGACCCTAGCTCGGACCGCCACCGTCCAAGACCCTCGCCACGGGGCCACTCCTGTCACGCCAGCCCCGCGCCATCGCCCGCGAGTTGAACCTGGCAGCGAAGCTCCCGTCCGCACGCAGCACAACCGCACCGCCCTCCCCGCCGCGGGCGACGACGTGGGCAAGGGCATCGTCCATCGCCACGCCGAGGTCGTGACCCTCCCGGAGAAGCCAGTCGATGCGGTGTGCGAAACCGACCACGACGAAGACCTCTCCGGTGCCCGTCGCCGAGACGGCCACCGTCGACCTGTCGGCCCAGACGCCGGCTCCAAAGACAGGCGTGTCGCCGACCCTGCCAGGCATCTGTCCGGAGCGCCCGCCCGTGCTCGTGGCGGCGGCGAGCCGGCCCTTGCGGTCAACTGCCACCGCGCCGACGGTGCCGTGGCGCGATCCGGCGCCCGGCTGCTGCCTGCTGGCGTCGGCACTCTTGATACCGGTCAGGCGCCAGCGCTTCATCCTCTCGAGGCCATTCGCGCGGGCAAAGGCGTCGGCACCCTTGCCCGCGAGCAGGATCGGGCCGTCCGGCAGCCCTCCGCGCTCGGCGACCAGGCGAGCGAGTCGCACCGGGTTGGCGGGGTAGCGCACCGCCGCGACTGCCCCGAGCCGGCCGGTCGTGTCCATCACCGAGGCGTCGAGCTCCACCTTTCCGTCGAGCGTCGGCGCAGCCCCCCGCCCGGCGTTGAAACGGCCGCTGTCCTCCAGCGACATGACAGCCGCCACGACGGCATCGAGGGCATCGCCCGCCGGCCCAGGGGCTCCGCCCGCCTGCCCGAGCAGCTGCCAGCCTGCCTCGAGCGCCTCGGCCAGCGCATCGGTCAGGTCCACCGCCTGTTCGGCGCGCTCGATCGCCGAGAAAGCGCCGGCACCCCCGTGGACGAGGAGCGCCGGCGGGACAAGCTCACCGGTCTCTCCCTGAACTCGCGCCATGGCAAGGTGACGGTACAGCTCGTCGCGCCCAGGGGCCACCGGAGCGAGGCAGGATGGCCAGGTGAGGTGCACATGAGCCGGCGGGGTTGGCTGCTCTTCGTCGCTCTCGGAGTGATCTGGGGGCTGCCGTACCTGCTCATAAAGGTTGCGGTGCGCGAGGTGAGCCCCACCCTGCTCGTGCTGATGCGCACCGGCGGTGGGGCGGTCCTTCTCGTGCCGGTCGCGGCAGCACGCCACGCCTTGCGGCCGCTCCTTGCTCACTGGCGAGCGCTTCTCGCCTACACGACAGCCGAGCTCGGCATCCCGTGGTACCTCCTCTTCACCGCCGAGCGCCGGTTGTCGAGCTCACTCTCCGCGCTCATCGTTGCCGCCGTGCCGCTGGCGGGGGCCATCCTCGCCCGGGCAACGGGCACAGACCACCTCGACGCCCGGCGCCTCACCGGCCTGCTGATCGGCTTCGGAGGCGTCGGCGTGCTGGTCGGTGTCGATGTCGGGCGCTCCGACTTGCTGGCTGCTTTGTCCCTTGGCGGTGTGGCGGCTGGCTATGCCCTTGGTCCCTGGATACTCTCCCATCACCTGTCCGACCTGCCTGCCATCGGCGTCGTGGCGGGCTCCCTCACGCTGTGCGCCGTCGTGTACTCGCCGCTTGCCGCCTTCGCGCTCCCCAGCGGTCAGCTCTCCGCCTCCGTCGTCTGGTCGGTGATCGGCCTCACCCTCGTATGCACAGTGCTCGCCTTCCTCGCGTTCTTCGCTCTCGTCGCCGAGGTCGGCCCGATGAGAGCGACGATCATCACCTACGTCAACCCAGCGGTCGCAGTCCTGCTCGGGGTCAGCATCCTCGGCGAGGGGTTCGGCCCGGCGACCGGTGCAGGCTTCGTGCTCATCCTCGCCGGCTGCTTCCTAGCGACGAGGCACTCGCCGGTACCGGCCCCGGTGGCAGAGCCATGACCGCGGCGAGAGACCGGGGCAGTGCTGGCGCGACGCGTACCACTCGGCCTGCAGAGGCAGGAGCTGGCCCGCGAGGCAGCCCAGCCGGCCACAGGTGTAGCCGGGGCCCTGGTCTAACCGACCCTGCCCGGGCTACGAGCCGATAGATCCCCGGTGGCCCCGCCGGCATCCTGGACAGCGCCGTCGACGATGGTGATGCTCCTCGTCCTGAGGCCAGGAACGCGCGGCCCCGGGAGGATCACACCGGTGAGGTTGAGCGGGTCGGCCGCCGACAGCCTCAGGACATGGCCCTCGGGCGGCGACTTTGCCATGCTGCGCAGCTGCTCGTAGGCCTCCGGCAGGGCGAACTGCTCTCCGGTGAAGCCTCCGACGAAGCGGCCACCCATGACAACTCCGCGGGCTTCGAGACGCCTGAGCGCCCAGAGCACCTCCCGCCATCCGATACCAATGAGCTCGCGGGAAACGAGGTCGCGAAAGACGATCCCCCAGCGCTGCAGCAGCTGGCCGGCCAGAGCCTCCGCCAGCTCGTCGGAGTCGAACGGCCGTGCGCCGCGCACCACGCCCGCTTCAACCGACCCTACAGCCCCGTCGAGAGCCCGTCCCATCCCGGCCGGGTCGAGGATCGACCACCGCCCGCCGGTCAGGGCAGGCCGCACCCTCGAACACGACCGGCCGGGCCGCGGCAAGCGGCCCGCTGCCAGCAACGCCCGGCCAGAAGGGGCAGACGGGCCCGACCCTTGGACGAGGTTGCCAAGCCTTCCATGGCCCCCGAGCAGTGCCCGCACCGCCTGGAAGCCGTCGGCCGTCACAAGGCCCCGGGCTATTCCCTCCCACAGGGCGCCGGCAACCTCGACGGGCATGCGGCCGGTAAGCCTGCACAGGTCCGGCAGGAAGAGGGCTCCGTGCTGGTCAAGTGCCATGATCACGTCGGCCGGTGCGCCGAGCACCGGCAGCTCCGGCGCTTCGCCGGCCCGTATGGCGGCAAGCAGCCAGACGAGGTCCTCGCGCCGGAAGAGGCCGATCGGAGTCGCCGGAGAGGGCGTCGCCCCGGGGCGGCGGATCGGCTCGGCGATCCCCCGTCCAGCGTCGGCACCTGGAGCGTGCACCGCCAGGCGACCGAAACCAACCTCGCCGTTGTTGCACAGCTCGTCTAGCAGCGCGCCCTGATAACCGGCAACCCTGGCGGGAAGTATCGACGCCTCCCAAGCCTGCACCGGCGCCTCGATCCCCTGCAGCTGCTCGACGACCTCGATAAGCCCGGCCACCCCGAGAAGGCGGTTGCCCGGGCCGGCATGCTGCCACCCTACGAGGAAGCGCATGAGCTGGCGGGCGGTAAAGGTCTCGACGGCGCGCCTCGACCTGTCACGCATAGCCGCGTGGATCCGCATGAGCAGGTGGCGAGCGCAGTAGCGGTCGCGGGGATCGTCACCGACACGACATCGCAGCACCGAACCCTCGTGCTCGAGCTGAGCGAGGGCCGAAGCGACCCGCGCCTCGCCCTCACCTCCGAGGACGAGGCGCTCGGCCAGGTCGAGCGGCGTGAGCGGCTGTGCGATCTCGAGATGGCCGCGGACGGCGTCCAACAGCGCCCGCTCGGCCGCTGACCCAACGGCGGGGGAGCCGGGGGAGGCGGCGGAGGCGGCGGGGGAGGCGGCGGGGGAGGCGGCGGAGGCGGGCGCACCCGTCGCTCGGAGCACGAGCCGGTGATCGGAATCGAACCGGCCCGCCGGCAGCATGGCCTCGACGTCATCGTGCCGCTCGGTCGCCAGCCAGCGGACCGCCCCCTCCCCGACTACGACCGAGAGCGCCCGCCGGTCGGCAACAAGGCGAGCGAACAAGACGCGCCACTCGGGCCTCGGCTCGGCGACGACGAGCGACTCGAGCAGGTCGTGCAGCTCTTCGGCGTCGCGAAGCTCCGGTGTCGCCTGCTCGGCCACGCGACCGACGACATCGGGGGCGAGGTGGCCAAGATCTGCCGCCTCGACCGGGAGGCCGCGCCGCGAGGCGACGGCCCGAGCGCGGCGCTCCTCGAGCGGGGCATCGTCGAGGAAGGTGTAGGGCCGGCCGTCTAGGATCTCCGCGGAGAGGACCGACGGCGACACCGAGTCGACAAAACGCGTCTCGATCTCGCCGGCCTTCAGCCTCTCGAGGAACGCCATCAGGCCGTCGAGATCCATGGCTTCGGTGCAACAGTCGTGCAGGGTCTGGCGCACCACCGGATGGTCCGGGACCTCGATTGGCCCGCTCGTGTTCTCCTGGCAGGCGGCGAGCGACGGGAAGATCGCCGCCATGAGATCGTCGGCCTCCATCCGCTGTATCGCCGGGGGAAGGTGGCGGCTGCCCCGGAACCTCGGCGACACGAGCGAGCGCGACAGGTTCCAGCGCCAGCGCGCACCAAAGATCGGCGTAGGCAGGACCGCCTGCACCAGAGCATCGGGGACCCCGGCCGGCGCGAGGAACCCGACCACGTCGGACAACGGGAAGGAATGCTGGGGACCGAGCGACAGCACGACGGCGTCGTCGCTCGCGGCGGCTTGCAGCTCGAAGTCGAACGACCTGCAAAAGCGCTTGCGGAGTGCTAGCCCGAGCCCTCGGTTGATGCGCCCGCCCAGGGGAGTATGCACGACGAGCTGCATGCCGCCCGTGTCGTCGAAGAAGCGCTCCACGACAAGCCGGCCGGTCGTCGGGAGCAGGCCGAGCTCCGCTTTGGCTCTGGCGAGGTAGTCGACGACCTGCTCGGCTGCTCGCTCGTCGAGCCCGGCCGATTCCTTCAGCCACTCGAGAGCGGCAAGCCGAGAATGGGCGAGCCACTGCTCCACCCCGGAGCGCAGGTCGGACACCGCCTGGGACAGCTCGTTCGTCCGGGCGGGCGCCTCGCCCAGCCAGAACGGGACGCTCGGCGAGGCGCCGTCGGCGTCGACCACCCGCACCGTTCCGGACTCCACCCGGCGGATCCGCCACGTGTGGCTCCCGAGCAGGAAGACGTCGCCCGCCATCGACTCGGTCGCCCAGTCCTCGTTCACCGTGCCGACGAAGGTCTCGTCCGGTTCGAGCACCACTCGGTAATCGGCCACCTCGGGTATCGCACCTCCCGAGGTGGTGGCGGTGATGCGCGCCCCGCGGCGAGGGCGCAGCACGCCGTTCACCCGGTCTCGGTGGACATGGGCTCCCCTCCGGCCGCGACCGGTGGCAACGCCCTCGCTCATGAGCTCCACGACCTCGTCGAAAGCAGCACGTTCCAGAGCCGCGTACGGCATGGCGCTGCGGACCAGGCGAAACAGGTCGTCCTCGGCGACGCCGTCCGATCCTGCGGCTGCTACTTCGGCAACGATCTGCTGGGCGAGGATGTCGAGCGGGGCGACGGGCGGAAGCGTGACATCGAGCTCAGCGCGCCGGGTGGCGGAGAGCAGTGCCGAGCACTCGACGAGCTCGTCACGGGTCAGGGGGTAAAGACGCCCGACCGGCGTCCCGCCGACGTGGTGCTGAGCGCGCCCCACCCGCTGCAACCACGTGGAGATCGCCCGCGGTGACCCGACCTGGCAGACGAGCTCGACCGGCCCGACGTCGATCCCGAGCTCGAGGGACGCAGTCGCGACTACCGCCTTCAGCTCGCCGGCCCGGAGCCGGCCCTCGACCCGGAGCCGGCGCTCCATCGAGAGGCTCCCGTGGTGAGCCTGGACGAGGTCGCCGCCGACGAGCTCGCCGAGTCGGTGTGCCACACGTTCGGCCATGCGACGGGTGTTGACAAAGACAAGGGTCGTACGCCGCTGCCGGATGTGGTCGGCGATGCGCTCCAGCACGGCGGCCATCTGCTCGTGGGTCGACACCGGGCCAAGCTCGTCGTCGGGCAGCTCGATCGCGACGTCAAGTGCTCTGCGGTGCCCCACGTCGACGACGGTGCAGCGCGCCTTACCGTCGCGATGGCGGCGGTCCTCGCCATCGCCCACGAGCAGCCGGGCGATGGTCGCGATAGGGCGCTGTGTCGCCGAGAGCCCGATCCGGACGGGCCTCGGCCGAGTCCCGGCTGTCGAACCGGCCGAGACCGAAGCGCTCGAGGCGACGGTTGCCGGCTCGGGATGCGCCTCGCGATGGAGCGCCACGACCCGGTCGAGACGTTCAAGACTGAGCGCGAGGTGGGATCCCCGCTTGTCCCGGGCAAGCGCATGGATCTCGTCGACGATCACCGTGCGGACGGTGCCAAGGAGCTCCCGGCCGCGGATCGAGGTGAGCAGCAGGTAGAGGGACTCCGGAGTCGTGACGACGATCTCCGGCTTCGTCCTTACCATGGCAGCGCGCTCGGATGGCGACGTGTCGCCGTTACGCACAGCCACGCGGATGTCCGGCACGGCGAATCCGAGCTCGCGGGCGACATCGGCGATCTCGGCGAGAGGTTGTGTGAGGTTCTCGGCGACGTCGACCGTGAGCGCCCTCAGTGGCGATACGTAGACGATGTCGGTGCCCCGGCGGTCCTCTCCCCAGGTCGCAGCTTGGTAACAACGGTCGATGGCGACAAGGAAGGCGGCGAGCGTCTTGCCGGACCCAGTCGGCGCAGCGATCAACGTGTCGTTCCCGGCGGCCACCGCTGCCCAACCGAGGGACTGGGCTTCGGTCGCACCGCCCGGGTACCGGCGGCGAAACCACTCCGCGACCACAGGGTGGAACCCGGCAACCGGATCGGCGGCACCCGCTGCCGAACCCTCCAACCACTCGGGCCGTCCCACGGGCAACATGGCGAGAGTGTATCCGAACGGGTGTTCGCTGTGCCCGGCACTCGGGAAGTAGCCGCGCCAAGAGACTCGCCGGTAACCTCACGGCGTGACGGTGTCGAAGGTGGGTGTGGTCGGCTCGGGGATCATGGGCGCCGGCATCGCCGAGGTCGTCGCACTCGCCGGCCACGATGTCGTCCTCAGATCACGCGAGCTCGCGACGGCCGAAGGCACGCTCGGCAGCATCGAGCGCTCGCTCGGAAGGCGCGTCGCCAAAGGAGACCTCGGCGAACAGGAGCTGAAGGACACGCTCGGCCGCATCACGGCGACCTCCAACCTGCACGACCTGGCCGAGTGCGACCTCGTCATCGAGTCCGTGCTCGAGGAGATGGCGACCAAACGCCACCTGTTCTCCGAGCTCGACCGGATCTGCAAGGACCACACCCTGCTCGCCACGAACACGTCCACCCTCCCGGTCGTCGAGATGGCGATGGAGACCGGCAGGCCCGACAAGGTCTGCGGGATCCATTTCTTCAACCCGGCTCAAACGATGCAGCTCGTCGAGATAGTGCGTCCCATCACTGCCGCCGACGAGACGATCTCGATCGCACAGGAATTCGCCGAAGGTTGTGGGAAGAAGACGGTGCTCGTGAAGGACAGGGCGGGTTTCGTTGTGAACGCGCTGCTCTTCCCCTATCTCAACAACGCGGTACGACTGCTCGAGCAGGGGACCGCCTCGATGGAGGACATCGACGAAGCGATGAAGGGCGGATGCGGTTTCCCGATGGGGCCGTTCGCCCTCCTCGACCTCGTCGGGCTCGACACATCGCTCGCCATCCTCGATGCCCTCTACGAGGAGTACCGCGACCCGAACTACGCGGCCGTCCCGAGGTTGCGCAGGATGGTCACCGCCGAGCTGCTCGGGCGCAAGACAGGGAGGGGCTTTTACGACTACTCCAGCTCCTAGCATCCTGCCAAGGAGGTCGTCATGACCGACAAGCCGTGGGTGATGCGCACCTACTCGGGGCACTCCTCCGCCACTGCCTCGAACGAGCTGTACCGGCGCAACCTCGCCAAGGGACAGACAGGCCTCTCGATCGCCTTCGACCTGCCGACGCAGCTTGGCTACGACCCCGACGCCCCGCAGGCAGCCGGCGAGGTCGGAAAGGTCGGCGTCCCGATCGCTCACCTCGGGCATATGGCCCAGCTGCTCGAAGGCATCCCGGTCGGCGAGATGAACACCTCGATGACGATCAACGCCACCGCCCCGTGGCTGCTCGGCTGCTACATCGCCAACGCAGAGGACCAGGGCGTCGACCCTGCCGTGCTGCAGGGCACGACGCAGAACGACCTCGTGAAGGAGTACCTCTCGCGGGGCACTTACATCTTCCCTCCAGCCGAGAGCCTGCGCTGCACGGTCGACCTCATTGCCTACACGGTCCGCCACGTCCCGAGGTGGAACCCGATCAACGTCTGCAGCTACCACCTGCAAGAGGCAGGAGCGACCCCCGTGCAGGAGGTGGCCTACTCGCTCGCCAGCGCCGTCGCCGTGCTCGACGCCGTGGCGGCGTCCGGCCAGGTCGCGCGCGACGAGATGGGCCAGGTGGTCGGACGGACGAGCTTCTTTGTGAATTCGGGGCTGCGTTTCGTCGAGGAGACGTGCAAGATGCGGGCCTTCGGGCGGCTCTGGGAGCGTCTGTGCGTCGAGCGCTACGGCGTCACGGACCCCAAGCTCCGCCGATTCCGCTACGGAGTGCAGGTCAACTCGCTCGGCCTCACCGAGCAACAGCCGGAGAACAACGTGCAGCGCATCGTCCTCGAGCTGCTCGGCGTGACCCTGTCGAAGGATGCCCGGGCGCGGGCGGTCCAGCTGCCCGCGTGGAACGAAGCGCTCGGCCTGCCGCGGCCATGGGACCAGCAGTGGTCGCTGCGCATCCAGCAGGTTCTGGCCTATGAGACCGATCTGCTCGAGTACGACGACATCTTGAACGGCTCGCATGTCATCGAGGAGAAGACCACCTCGATCGTCGAGCAGGCGTCAAAGGAGCTCGACGACGTGGTGTCGCTCGGTGGGGCGTTCGAGGCGATCGAGGAGCTCAAGTCCCGGCTGGTGGCGAGCCAGGCCGAACGGCTCCGCAGGATCGAATCCGGTGAACAGAAGGTGATCGGCGTCAACTCCTTCACCGAGACAGAGGATTCGCCCCTCCACCGGGCGGCCGACCCTGCATCGTCGATCCTCACGGTCGATCCCGGCATCGAGGCGCACCTGCGCGAAGACGTCGCCGCGTGGCGCTCGGCGCGCCCACAGGCCGGCGTGCAGGCGGCGTTGGGCGAGCTGAGGCGTGCGGCCGAGTCGGGCGAGAACCTCATGCCGGCGACCATCGCTCTGGCGCACGCAGGCGGGACGACCGGTGAGTGGGCGGGGGCGCTGCGCGACGTGTTCGGCGAGTACCGGGCACCGACCGGTGTCTCCGGTGGGCTCGGGCACCGCGGCTCCGAGCTGGCAGGTGCAGCCGCCAGGGTGCGAGAGGTCCCCGGCGGCCCGCCCCGGCTGCTCGTGGCCAAGCCCGGCCTCGACGGCCACTCGAACGGCGCAG
>JAKATT010000002.1:9828-23117 GCA_021818615.1 Actinomycetes bacterium
TCGTGGCCAAGCTGCGGGCTCACGGAGTCGATGCTCCTGTCGTCGTCGGGGGGATCATCCCCGAGCAGGACCAGCCCAAGCTCCTCGACGCAGGAGTACGGGCCGTCTACACGCCGAAGGACTACGCGGTGTCGGAGATCCTCTCAGAGCTGGCTGCGCTGGCCACCGAGCGGCGCCAGGCCTCGGCTGCCGCTTCATAGCTCAGGGTTCTCCGGGGCTGGCGTGCGGGCTCCGGAGACCGTGTCAGCTCGGCCGGTCGTAGGTCCGCGTTCGGGCGGGGCTGTGAGGAACGAAAGATGTCAGAGAAAGTGCTTTCGGTCAGAGAAAGTGCTGCCATAGCAGCACTTTCTCTGACCGAACCAGCTGCTCCAGCTGCTCCAGCCGCTCCGGCCGCTCCGGCCGCTCCGGCCGCATCAGCCGCATCAGCCGAGCCGGAACGGCTCCGGCAACACGATCTTGCAGTTCCGATCCGCCGGTCTGCCTTCGAGCGACGAGCCGGTACCTGCCATCGGGACGTTGGCGGCGAGCTCGCGGTGGAGCGACGCCAAGCCGGCCGGCCCGTCAAGCCCTCCGGATTCACGCCTCCCGGCGCCGAGCCCTCCAGGACCGAGCGGGCTTGCATGGTTCACCATCGTCGTTAGCACAGAGATGGTGCCCGCGCCCTCGTTCGCGACGATCTCGACGAGGCGGCCCTGCGAGGGCCAGTCGGCCATCGAGCAGGTCGAGACCTCGACGCAAGCTCCCCGGAGTCCGGGCGGGCCACCCGCCTTCGCCCACTCGTGCACCACGATCTCGTTCAGGTGGCGATGCCCGTTCAACCACAGGACCACGTTCGGGAAGCGGGCGAGCAGGGACCGGACGGCCTCGGCGCCGAAGCGGGGGTGGTCGTCCTCGAGGCCGTGGTGCGACTGCCGCAGGTTCGTCATCGTCCCGAGGCCGTGGTGCGACGCCAGGACGACGAGCCGATCGTCTCCCTCCCCGCGCATCGGTCGGCCGGCCGGGTCGAAGCAGGAAGAGTGGCAGGCGAGGAGCTGCCCCTCCAGCCAAGCGAGCTGCCTGGCACCGATGCTCCCGCGGTGGAAACCGTCGAGGTTCGCCGAGTCGAGCACCATGACCCGGACCAAAGGCGCGGGGTCGTGGGTGAAGTATGTGGTCGACTCGTGCAGGTTGGTCGCCGAGTACCCGTGGCCGGCGGGCAGGCCGGGAGCGCCGAGATGTGCCTCCACAAACTCCCTCCGCCCGACGACCCGCCTGGCGAGATCGGCCGGCACAGGCAGCGAGGGGCCCGCGAGGAATGTCTCGGGGTTCTCGAGCAGCTCGCTCTCGTGCTCGAAGGGATCGAAAGCCGGCGGCAACGCGTAGGGTTTTGCGCCCGACAACAGCCGCGCGAGATAGGAGGGAGTCGGCAACGCCTGCCCGAACGGCAGGCCGTCGTGGTTGCCGAAACAGGAGATCCAGGGCGCCAAAGAGCCTGCCGTCTCGAAAGGCGCCAGCGCCCGGTCGAGCAGTCCTTCGACAGTTGGGTATCCGTAGCCGATCCTCCAGCAGTCGGCCCCGCCATCGGGATGCCAGGCGAGCTCTCCGGGCCAGTCCGCCGACTGGACTCCGCGGTACGGCCGGCCTCGCGCCATGTCGAGTGCTCCTCCCGACATCAGGGTGACGAACCACCCCAGCTCGTTCCACTGGGCGTTGTCGATGTTGTCGCCTGTCGAGATGACGAGATCGACCGGCGCCCCCGTCTCGCGGCTCTCGCAGCACCCGAGCGTCGACAACATCGCGTCGAAGGCGTGCGCAGCAAGCACCTCCTGGGCTCGCTGGGCGGGGATGAACGAGTTGGTGCCGGGCAGGCCGCGAAGGAACTCGAGGAACTCGAAGCGTCCCGGCGACTGGGTGTCAGCGAGCTGGAGGTCGGTCACATGGGCGATGTGGACGAGGCTCCGCATCCCCGCACTGGCACCTCGCCCGCCCGTCTCGGCCGGCCCGGCACGACGAAGGACGCGTGGCTCTCCAGGTCCGCGGGCCAGCCGCCGGTAGGTGTGGAGCCTCCCGGTGGCAAGCACCTCGCCCGAGATGAGCGTCTCGTCGAGCGTGAGCGGCGGCGGGACCCCTGGCGGCGGCGGGACCCCTGGCGCCGGCGGGACCCCTGGCGCCGGCGGGACCCCTGGCGCCGGCGGGACCCCTGGCGGCGGCGAAGTCCCTGGCGGCGGCGAAGTCCCTGGCGGCGGCGAAGTCCCTGGCACGGCTGCTACCAGCCCGACCGATCGTCAGGTCAGAGCGAGAGAGCGGAGCGAACCCGCCTCGATGGAGACACCGACGGTGCTGTCGATCGCGAGGCTGAGCGCCATGCTGCTCGACACATCAGCGAGGAGCCCGCCGAGGGCCGAGGCGATGCCGACCCTCGTTACCGGCCCGAGGAACGTGAGGCTCGTCACCTTGCCCTCGAACAGCTCGGGCGGCATGTCTTGTCCCGGCGCCAACGCAACGACATGGACGTGCTCGGGCCGGACGTACATGGTGACCACGTCACCGTCGGAATGGGAGGCGGCAGACAGCCCCACGTCGAGCACCGCAGGACCGCACCTCACCTTGCCGGCGGCCGACGACACCACGGTTGCCTCGAGATGGTTCATCGTCCCGACGAAGCTCGCCACGAACGGCGTCCTCGGATGTCCGTAGATCTCCGCGGGCGACCCGATCTGCTCGATCCTTCCCGACGACATGACGGCCACGCGGTCGGAGACCGAGAGAGCCTCCTCCTGGTCGTGGGTGACGTAGAGCGTCGTGATCCCGAGCTCGAGCTGGATGCGGCGTACCTCCTCGCGCAACTGCACCCGCACCTTGGCGTCAAGGGCCGAGAGCGGCTCGTCGAGCAGCAGGACGCTCGGCTCGATGGCGAGACAGCGGGCCAGCGCGACCCGCTGCTGCTGGCCGCCCGAGAGCTGCCGGGGGTAGCGGTCCTTCTGCGCGGCGAGACCTACGAGATCGAGGAGCTCTGCCGCGCGCTTCGACCGGTCGTGCTTCGGCCGTCGTCGCACCCGGAGCCCGAACTCGACGTTCTGCTGCGCAGTCATGTTCGGGAACAAGCTGTAGGCCTGGAAGACCATGCCCATGTTCCGCCGGTTAGCGGGAAGGTCGAGCACGTCCCTCCCCGCTACGAGCACACGCCCGCTGTCCGGCCACTCGAAACCGGCCACGATGCGCAGGGCCGTCGTCTTCCCGCAGCCGCTCGGGCCGAGGAGGGAGACGAACTCGCCAGAAGCCACCTCGAGCTCCAGTGAATCGAGCGCGACCACGTCGCCAAAGCGACGGGTGAGCTCCTGCAGCTCGATCGTCGCCATGTCGCGAACCCTACTTGGTGACGCCGAGCTGAGCCGTTTCCCGACCCCCTCGCCCGATCACGAACAGCGCTGCCATGGCGATCCACGTGAGCAGCAGGCTGATGACCGAGAGAGCGGTCGCCTCGTGAGCCGCCGGCCCCTGGCCGATGTAGAAGATGTACACCGGGAATGTGTTGAAGAGGAGCAAGCTGGCGATGGTGTACTCGCCCATCGCTATCGCAAAGGTGAGCAGCGATCCGCCGATCACGGCGCTGCGCAGGTTCGGTAGCACGACTCGGGCGAGGGCTCCAAAGGTGGACGCGCCGAGGTTCGACGCTGCCTCGCTCAAGGTGCGCAGGTCAATTGCCCGCAGCCCGGCGTCGATCGACCGGTAGAGGAAGGGCAGAGCAAACACGACGTATATGAAGGGCAGAACCTCGGGGCGGGAGTACAGCCACGTGAAGTTCTGCAGGAAGGGCTCGAGCCCGACCACGAGCACGATCGGCGGCACGACGAAGGGCAGCACCGAGACGAAGTCCATCACCGGCTTGAGGCGCGGCAGGCGCAAGTGCACCCAGAAGACGGTCGGCACCATCAACAGAAGGCTCAGTGCCACCGTCTCGAAGGCGATCTGCGCCGACAGCCAGAAGCTCGAGCGGAAGGCCGGATCGTCGAACACGGCGAGGAACCAGTGGAAGCCCGCCGACCGCCCGTTCGCCAGCGTGCCGCCGAAGCTGAACTGCACCAGGGAGAAGACCGGGACGAGGAAGTACAGAGCTGCAAAGCCGATCCAGAACCAACTCCAAAGAGGAAAGCGGGTCCGGCCTCCCCGTCTCGCCTGGCCCCTTCGCGAGATCGCCGCTCGTTTGCGGCCGACATCACCTGGAAGGCCGTCCGCCAGGACGGCCGGAGTCGTCACCTGAGCCACCTGCTCGCACGGCGCTGCAGCAGCGAGTAGCAGACGAGGACCACGGTGATGATCACGATCATCCCGAACGCCAGCGCGTAGGCAAGCTGGGGGTCGACGGTGATGTTGCCGTTGAGCAGGTTGCCGATGACCTCCGGGACGAGGTTCCCGGTGCTGCCGGACAGCGCGTAGGCCGTCGCGTAGGCAGAGAACGCGCTCCCGAAGAGGAGCAGCATCATGCCGAGCAGAGACGGCAAGATGATCGGCAGCCCGACGTAGCGCCAGTAGCTGATCGTGCTCGCACCGAGGTTGGTCGACGCCTCCCTCCACTCGCGCTTCAGCCCGTCGATCGCTGGGATGACGAGCAGGATCATGAGCGGGAACTGGAAGTAGGTGTAGACGAGCGAGAGCCCGATCACGCCGCTCGTGAGCGGTACGAGGGTCGTCAGATCGACCCCGAGGTGCTGAAAGAGCCCGGTGAGGACTCCACCGGTCCCTATCGTCGCCGAGAAGGCGAAGGCGAGCGGCACGCCGGCGAAGTTCGAGGCCATGCCGGAGAACGTGAACACGACCGGTCGCAGCGCCGCGGGCACACCCCGGTGCAGCACCGCTGTCGCGACGAAGACGCCGAGGATGCCGCCGAAGAGCGCGCTCAGGGCCGACAGCTCGAGGCTCGTCTCGAACGACGAGAGGTACGGCGCATGGACGGCGGCGCTGACGTTGGCCCCCGTGAAGTGACCCGTCGGGCCCTTGAAGGCGTCGACGACGAGCTCGCCGGTCGGGATGAGGAGGAAGATGGCGAGATAGCCGAAGAACGGGACGACGCCGATCCAGCGAAGCCACGTCCGTGCCCCTCTCCGCCATTGCAAAGCGGAACCCGACGGCGAGCCTTCCGACGGCGGGCCGACCGACGGCGGGCCGACCGACGGCTCCCCGGCGGCCGGCTCGATCGTTCCGACGGCTGCCAAAGCAGCTCTAGCCCATCGCGGCCGACCACCCGGAGGCGAGCTTCGCCGCCGCGGCCGTGGTCTGCGACTGGTTCGGGAAGACCACTCCGGCGTACTCGCTCGCCGGCGGAAGCAACGCCTGCAGCGACGCCGGGATCTTGCCGGCAGCCGCCAGAGCGGCATAGCGGGCGGGGTGTGCGTAGCCGGCGAGGTAGAGGAGCTGCCCCGCATCGGAGTAGAGGAACTCCTCGTAGAGGCGTGCAGCCGCTGGGTGGGGAGCGTACTTGCTGATCGCCTGGCAGTAGAAGTTGCCGAAGCGACCCGTCTTCGGGATGATCGTCGCGATCTTCGGGTTGCCGTGGAACTCCTTGTTGTAGGAGATGTTCAGATAGTCCCACTCGATGGCGATCGGCGTGGTGCCCTTGGCTATGTTCGCCGGCAGGCAGTTGGTGGCATTCCAGTTCCCGGCTGTCTTGAGCTTCGTGAAGAACTCGATCCCCGGCCCGATGTCGTCGAGCGAGCCGCCGTTGCCGAGTGACGCCGCGAAGACGGCTCCGAAGGCATCTCCGGCGCTCGTCGGGTTGCCGTTGATCGACACCATGCCCTTGTACTCGGGCTTCAACAGGTCCGCCCAGTCCTGTGGCGGGGTCTTCACCACCGACAGGTCGACCCCGAAGGAGATGACGCCGTAGTAGTCCCCGTACCACATGCCGTTCGGGTCCTTCATGTTCGCCGGGATCGTGTCCCAGGTCGACACCTTGTACGGCGTGAACAGGCCCTCTTGCACGCCGACCGCTGCAATCGACGGCGAGACGTCGACGACGTCCGGCGAGCGGCTCTGGCCCTTGGTCGCCTTGATCGAGGCGATCTCCTGAGCAGAGCTGTCGTCGGGCGACTCGCTGTTCACGGCGATGCCGTACTTCTTGTAGAACTCCCCGAGCACCGTACCCGGGGTCGACTGGGTCCCGTAGTTCGACCAGTCGGGGGGCAGGGCGATCGTGTTGAGGGTTCCCTCGGCCTTGGCTCTGGAGAGCAGGCCGGCCGCACCGGTCGCACCCGAGGTGCCCGACGAGGCCGACGGGCTTGAAGAGCCGCAAGCCTCGAGCAGCGCTCCGAGGCTGCCCGCACCGGCGACGCCCGCCGCGCCGAGCAACGCCTGGCGCAGGAACCGCCTCCGATCGATGCCGTGCAGCCCTCTCATCAGGTCCGGACGAACACTCATGTCACTCCCCCTGTTCAGCTCGATCGCTGCGAAACGTCTTGCGCGGATGCGCGGATTATGTCACGGGCCCGGTCAGACAGTCACCTGATCGCAAAGATTTAACCAAGAGTTCCACATTGTGGTCCCCCTGCCGTCTGTCGCCGGCATCCCCCTCGTCTGTCGCCGGTATCCCCCCGACGGGCGCCTGCGGGCGCCTATGTTCGGTGTACGGAAGCTTACACTAAGGTGAACGAAAGGTGAACTATCCTTCTCGAGCACCTCAGCGCACCAGGACGACCACCAGGACGACCACCAGGACGACCACCAGGACGACCACCAGGACGACCACCAGGGGGAGCGGCGAGGGGACCATCGAGGAGGGAGTGGCTTGCCGAGGATCGCGTCTGGCCGAGGAGGCACCGGGTGCTGATCGCGGGCACGGGGAACATCGAGGGAGCGACACAGCTCGCCGAGCTCGGCCTCGCCCTCGTGCTCTCCGCCGCCATCGGCCTCGAACGCGAGGCCCACCAGAAGAGCGCCGGACTGCGCACCCACTCCCTCGTCGGAGTGGGCGCAGCGCTGTTCATGCTCGTCAGCAAGTACGGCTTCGCCAACGTCCTCGTGCCCAACCAGATCGTCGTCGACCCCTCACGGGTCGCAGCTCAGATCGTGACCGGTATCGGCTTTCTCGGGGCAGGCCTGATCTTCGTGCGAAGCGACGCAGTCCGGGGCCTCACGACGGCGGCCGCCGTCTGGCTGACGGCCGCCGTCGGCGCCTGTGCCGGTGCCGGCCTCCCCCTCCTTGCCGTCACGGCCGCGGGGATGTACTTCCTCGTCACGCTCGGCTTCTCCCGCCTCTCGCGCCGCCTGCCGACCTCGCGCTGGGCTCCCTCCGAGCTCGCCGTGCGGTACCAGGACGGCCGGGGGCTCCTGAGGGAGATCATGAAGGAGGTGACGGCGAGCGGCTTCGCTGTCGCCGATCTCTCGACCGAGTCCTCGGGCGCCACCTCGGCGCCCGTGGTCGAGCTCTCCCTCCACGTCTACGGGAGAGGATCGATGTCGGAGCTCGCGACGAAGCTGAACGAGATCGACGGCGTCGAGGCAGTGCGCACCTCGGACGCCAACAGCCCGGGTGAGTGAGGCAAGGGACCGCCCCGGTCCACGAAGCCGGCCATGAGCCGCCGTCCTGGTCGAAGCAGCGGGCTCACAGGCTGATCAGCACGATCCCGAGGGCCACCACGACAGCTGCTCCGAGGCGCCGGTAGCCGAAACCCTCCTTGAGGAACAGGGCTCCGATGACGGCTGCGCTGATGACGCCGGTCTCGCGCAGCGCCGCCACCTCGGCGAGCGGTGCCCGCGTCTGGGCCCAGAGGACGGCGCCGTACGCCGCAACCGTGAGGAACCCGGCCAGCAGGCCCCGCCTGGCGATCCGGTTCTCGGTCCACTCCCTCCAAGGCCGTCGTGCCGCGACAAGGAGGAACACGGGGCCTTCGAGGAGGAAGAGAAACGCCATGTAGGCAAAGGGGTCGACCGAGTGGCGCACGCCGAGGCCGTCGACGAGCGAGTAGAGCGCGATCGTGAGACCGGTCGCGACCGCTGCGATGACGGCCGGCAGCTCGGAGCGCTCGAGCCGGCCGGAGGAGAGGGCAAGGCTCATGAGCCCCCCTCCGAGGATCAGCACCCCGGCGAGCGGGACGCCGCCGAGGTGCTCCCGGGCGAAGAGCGCGGCGCCGAGCGCGACGACGAGCGGCGAGGTCCCCCGGGCGATCGGGTACATCTGGTTGAAGGCTCCCAGCCGGTAGGCGTGCATGAGCGCGAGGTCGTAGACGACGTGGATGGCGACGGATGCCACGGCGAACTCGACCGCCGCTCTGCCCGGCAACCCTGTGAAGGGGAGGGCGGCGCCGCCGCTCACCGTGAGTGCAGCACCTATCCATGCGAACACCATCAACCTGTCCTCGAAGGACTTCGTGATGGCGTTCCATACGGCGTGCAGCACGCCGGCACCGAGGACGACGAGGAGGACGACGACGGTGAGCTCGCGGTGCACGCCGGCTAGCCCCCCGTCGAGCCCACCTGCCCGTGCTCGCGACCGTGAGTGGTCCAAGGGCGGTCGCGGCGAAGGGGGGTGGGTGTCGACCACCAACGGCCGGAGAACCGCCAGACGTACTCGGGTCCCCTCGCCCGGGGGCTGTCCTCCGGCCGGGCAGCCGGCGGGCGGGGCCAGCAAGCCTCTACAGCCGCGGCGATTGCCGCGACGACGTCGGGCGGGGCGGCGAGAGCGCCCCTCGCCACCGGCTGCACCGGCCCGAGGTCCTTGCCCGCCGCTCGCGAGCCGCCGGCGGGGCTCAAAGCGGGATGTTCCCGTGCTTGCGGCGGGGGAGCTCCTCGCGTTTCGAGGCGAGCAGGTCGAGCGAGCGGACGATCACCCGGCGCGTCTCGGCCGGATCGATGACGTCGTCGACGTAACCTCGCTCCGCAGCAACATAGGGGTTGGCGTAACGCTCGGTGTACTCCTCGACGAGCTCCGCCCGCCGGGTCGGCGGATCGGAGGAGTCGGCGAGCTCCCGCCGGTAGACGATCTCGACGGCGCCCTGCGGCCCCATCACCGCCAGCTCGGCCGACGGCCAGGCGAAGGCGAAGTCCGTCCCGATGGACTTCGAGTCCATGACGACGTAGGCACCGCCGTACGCCTTTCGCGTGATGACCTGGATGCGCGGCACCGTGGCCTCGCAGTAGGCATAGAGGAGCTTGGCACCGTGGCGGATGATGCCGCCGTACTCCTGGTCGGTGCCGGGCATGAAGCCCGGCACGTCGACGAAGGTGACGAGCGGGATGTTGAAGGCATCGCACGTCCTGACGAAACGAGCCCCCTTCTCCGACGAGTCGATGTCGAGCACCCCGGCCAGCACCGCAGGCTGGTTGCCGACGATGCCGACCGACCGCCCGCCCACCCGGGCGTAACCGCACGTGATGCTCATCGCCCAGTGCGGGAAGTACTCGAGGTACTCGCCGCCGTCGACGACCGCCTGGATGATCGTGCGCATGTCGTAGGGCTGGTTCGGGCTCGGCGGGACTACGTCGCGCAGCTCCTCGACGAGGCTCTCCGCATCGTCGGGGCGCGGCGCCGGCGGCGGCAGCTCGAGGTTGTTCGACGGCAGGAACGACAGCAGGTACCTGACGTCGTCGAGGCATGCCTTCTCGTCGGCCGAGACGAAGGATGCGACACCCGAGCGGGTGGCGTGGCTCATCGCGCCGCCGAGCTGCTCGAGCGTGACCTCCTCGCCGGTCACGGTCTTCACCACGTCCGGACCGGTGATGAACATGTGGCTCGTCTCGTGCACCATGAAGACGAAGTCGGTCATGGCCGGCGAGTAGACGGCTCCGCCGGCGCACGGGCCGAGGATGACCGAGATCTGCGGGACGACGCCGGAGGCGCGCACGTTGCGGTAGAAGATGCCGCCGTAGCCGTTGAGCGAGACGACCCCCTCCTGGATGCGGGCGCCGCCGCCGTCGTTGAGGCCGATGACCGGCACTCCCACGTCGAGCGCGAGGTCCATCAGCTTGTGGATCTTCTCGGCGTGAGCCTCGCCGAGCGCCCCACCGAAGACCGTGAAGTCCTGCGAGTAGACGCACACCCGTCGCCCGTCGATCGCCCCGAAACCGGTGATCACCCCGTCGGTGTACGGCCGGCTCCGCTCGAGGCCCATGCCGTGCGCCCGATGGCGCACGAGCAGGTCGAGCTCCTGGAAGGAACCCTCGTCGAGCAGATAGTCGATGCGCTCGCGGGCGAGCATCTTGCCCTTGGACCTGTGGGACTGGACCGATCGCTCCGACCCGGGCTGGCGCGCCTGCGCCTTCTGCTCCTCGAGAGCGGCGAGGCGCGCCGCCATGGAATGGTCGTGGATGACAGGCGCCTGCTCGCTCGTCGTCTCGTCCGCCATGGTGCGCAGGCTAGTGGCGCCCGGCCGGCTGCTCCTCGACGAGCTCGATGAGGGTGCCGAAAGCGTCCTTCGGGTGCAAAAAGGCGACTGTCGTGCCCCGCGAACCCGGACGGGGGCGCTCGTCGATGACGGCCGAGCCGGAGGCCATCACCGCCTCGAGCGCCGCCGCGCAGTCGCTCACGCGGTAGCCGACGTGGTGCAGGCCCTCGCCCCGCCTCTCCAGGAACTTGGCGACGGGCGAGTCGTCCCTCGTCGGTGTGAGCAGCTGCACGTACGAACCGGCGACTTTGATCAGCGCCTCCTCGACGCCGTCGGGCTCGATGCGCTCGCGATGCGTCACGCGCGCCCCGAGCACCGCCTCGTACCAGGCGGCGGCGGCATCGAGGTCCCGGACAGCGATCGCCACGTGGTCGATCTCCTCCAATTCGAAACCCATCATGCCCCCAACCGCCGGAACGTCGTGATCCGGTCCTCTCCCACCTTGTCCCTCAGCTCGGGATCGGAGATGCCGAGGTGCTCCTCGGGCGCGAGGCAGAGCACCCCGATCTTTCCCTCGTGCAGGTTGAGGTGCAGCTGGGTGGCCGCCTCCCCGGTCTGCTCGAGGGGGTAGACGGCCGAGAGGATCGGCTGGATCCTGCCGAGGCGGATGAGCCGGTTGGCGTCCCATGCCTCCTTGTAGTTGGCGAAGTGGGACGACCTGATGCTCTTCAGCTTCATCCAAAGGTGGCGGTTGTCGTACTCGACCATGTAGCCCGAGGTGGCCGCGCAGGTGATGACGGTACCGCCGCGTTTCGCCACGAAGACGGACGCACCCATCGTTTGGCGGCCCGGGTGCTCGAAGACGATGTCGGGGTCCTCGCCGACAAGCGCCCTGATGTCCTGGCCGAGGCGGCGCCACTCCGAGGGGTCCTGGGTATGCTCGTCCGCCCAGAACCGGTACCCCTTCTCGGCCCGGTCGATCACGGCCTCGCAGCCGAGCGCTTCGAGGAGCTTCGCCTTGGAGGCGTTCGACACGACTCCGACCGGGATGCCCCCACCGTTCAGGACGTACTGGACGGCGTACCCGCCGAGGCCGCCGGTCGCCCCCCACACGAGGACCACGTCGCCCTGCTTCATGCGGGCGCCGTTCGGGGAGACGAGCATCCGGTAAGAGGTCGAGTTGCAGAGCGCGTTGCAGGCGGCCTCCTCCCAGGAAAGGTGCTCGGGCTTCGCCATGAGCTGGTTCGCCTTCACGAGCGTCAGGTCGGCGAGGCCCCCGAAATTCGACTCGAAGCCCCAGATGCGCTGGTTGTTGGCGAGCATCGAGTCGTCGTGGGCGCTCGGGTCCTGGTCGTCGACGTAGTTGCAGTGGATGACGACCCGGTCGCCGGGCTTCCAGTTCCGCACGGCGGAGCCTGCCCGCACTACGACGCCCGAGGCGTCGGAACCGACGACGTGATAGGGGAGATCGTGGCGTTTCCCCCAGATCGACTCGGAGCCGAGGCGCTCGAGGAACCCGAAGGTGGGGAGCGGCTCGAAGATAGAGGTCCAGACCGTGTTGAAGTTGATGGCGCTCGCCATGACGGCGACGTAGCACTCGTTCGGCGCCAGCTCGGGGACCGGGACCTGGTCCACGTGGATCGACTTGCGCGGGTCCTTCTCCTTGGAAGCCAGACCGGCGAACATCTCCGTCTCGTCCTTCTTGACGAAGGCGGCCCGATACGTTTCGGGGATCGGGATAGCTGCGATCTCCTCGGCAGGGGCACCCTCGAGGATCGCCTCTCTGAAGCGTTCCATGGGGGCAGAGTACCCGCGGGTCAGTTTCTTCGAGGCGGGACGACCCGGGCGGCCCCGGGCGGGATCGCCTCCCCCGGGCGGCCCCGGGCGGGATCGCCTCCCCCGGGCGGCCCCGGGCGGGATCGCCTCCCCCGACCGGAGCGTCCGGCCGGCACCAGATAGTGCTGCAGGGGACCCGGCGGTAGTCTGAGGTCCCGGGCACGACGAGGCCAGCCATGCTTCGTGCGCCCAGACATCGATTGCTGCCTGGAGGACAGACATGCCGGATTCCGTCATCGTCGCCGGGGCTCGCACCCCGATCGGGAAGCTCTCCGGCGCTCTGGCCGGCTTCAGCGCCATGGACCTCGGCGGCATCGCCGTCAAGGCCGCCCTCGAGCGCGCCGGCGTAGCGCCCGAGGATGTCGACTACGTCCTCATGGGCCAGGTGCTCCAGGCAGGCCAGGGCCAGATCACTGCCCGCCAGGCGGCAGTGAAGGCGGGCATCCCCATGTCGGTGCCGGCGACGACCGTCAACAAGGTCTGCCTCTCCGGCCTCAACACGCTCTACCTGGCAGACCTCATGCTCGCGGCCGGCGACGCCGACATCATCGTCGCCGGCGGGATGGAGTCGATGACCCATGCGCCCTACCTCCTCCCGGGCGCCCGTGCCGGCTACCGGGCGGGCGACCAGAAGGTGGTCGACTCGATGATGCACGACGGCCTGTTCTGCGCATTCGACCGCGTGGCGATGGGCGCGGGCACGGAGCGCTACTCCAGGGCAGCCGAGATCGCCCGCGATCGCCAGGACGCCTTTGCCGCCGCGTCGCACGAGCGGGCTGCCGCCGCCATCAAGGACGGCCGCTTCGCCGACGAGATCACGCCGGTGGCCGTCCCACAGCGAAAGGGAGATCCGGTCGTCGTCGACACCGACGAGGGGGTGCGGCCCGAGACGACGGTCGAGTCCCTGTCGAAACTGCGAGGCGCCTTCGAGGAGGGCGGCACGATCACGGCCGGGAACGCCAGCCAGATCTCCGACGGGGCCGCCGCCATGGTCGTAATGTCCCGCGAGAAGGCCGACGAGCTCGGCGTCGCCCCGCTCGGCGAGATCGTCGGCTACGGCCAGGTGGCCGGTCCCGACGCCTCGCTCCTGACGCAGCCCTCGCGGGCCATCGCCGACGCGCTGTCGCGTGCAGGCATCGAGCTGGCGACGATCGACCT
>JAKATT010000188.1 GCA_021818615.1 Actinomycetes bacterium
CACCTCCTCGTGACGTACCCACCCAAGGTTGCCCTGTCCAAACTGGTCATGTCGTTGAAGACCATTTCCTCCCTACGGGTACGAGAACGCAGTTGGCCAGAGGTGACGCGGGCATTATGGGGAGAGCGTTTCTGGTCCCCCTCGTACTGCATGGTCTCGGCAGGTGGTGCACCACTGGACATCATCAAGCGATACGTCGAGACCCAGCAGTCACCTAACCGGCAGGGGAGGCCGTCACGCAATCGGCGACCTTGACTCCGCCCTCACGGACGGGGATTGCGGTCGCCACTCGTTCAAACGGCTGCGGACGAGCGTCCGACGAGCCTGGCGGTGGCTGCGTGGTGTCCAAAGACGCTCACCAGCACTGTTTGCTCACTGGACCTTCGGAGCGCTGGCCTGAGGGCTGAATGACAGGAGCCGGATGACGGGAGACTGTCACGTCCGGATCTGTGAGGGCCGGGGGGTGCAATCCCCCCCGGCTACTCGACTCTTTAGGCCAGTGCGATGGCGCACGAGATGGAGCCTCCATCTTGCGAGCTCCCGGGCACGGCGCGTCCCCGGGTCGGGCAGCCAGATCGCCGGCACCAGGTCACGACGGGACAGCTCTGCCAAAACGAAGGCGTCTATGCGATCTGTCTTGCAGGCAAGCGGCCCGAGGCCCTTCACCTTCATGGCATCGGCGATCTCCACCTGCCAGCCGAGCATCTCCAGGCTGTCGTGGACGAACCTCGCCCCGTTCATCGACTCGATGACAGCGGTGACAGTCCTGCCCCCCGGAAGCCTCGCCACCTTTCGTACGAGCCCTCGAAGACCGTCGAGATCCGGGGGAACAGCCATCGTGGCGACCGTGGAGCCGTCTTCGTCGAGCAGATGGACCTCGAGGGCCTTGCGTGACAGATCAAGCCCAGCGTGCAACGTTTGTTCTTGCCTCCTCTTGGTGATGGGGTTCGGTGACAAAACGCTGTCACCGGAGGAGGCCCCTCTGCATGGCATTCCTGGATCACGAAGTGCCGCCGACTCGCCTCCGACTACGAGCGGACCATCGCGCACTCCGAGGCGATGGTCCAATGGGCGATGGTCGGGCTCATGGCCCGGCGCCTGGCGCGGGACGCTGGCGGAGACGTGACGCCCTACAACTGGGCGTGAAGGCGGTTTCTCAACACGTTCTCAGTCGCCCGGTCATCTTCTCCTACCGGGGAGATGAGGTACCGGCGCAGGCGGCCAGCGGTGCCGTGCGCTACGACATCTCCAGCGATCCAGCAGAGGGGCGCTGGTACTTGGACACCTCGTGCAAGTGCCCGGCCGAGAACCCCAAGACCCTCAACCAACTCCGGGCAGACCGGGTCCTGGCAGTCGATCTCAACGCCGGGCACCTCGCAGCGATGGTGGTTGACCCATCGGGGAACCCGCTGGGTCAACCTCTCACGGTCCCACTGGCCCTCGCCGGCCTGTCCAGCACCACCCGTGACGGGCGCCTGCGCGAGGTGATCTCTCGGTTGATCGCCGTCGCCAAGGCCCACGGCTGCCAGGCGATCGTGATCGAGGACCTGGACTTCCACGACGCACTGGAGATGGGCCGGGAGCGCAGCGGACACCGTCGGGCACGGGGGAGGCGGGGCAGGAACTTCCGGCGTCTGGTCTCGGGGATGCCCACGGCCAGGTTCGGTGACCGCCTGGTCCAGATGGCCGCCAACGCCGGGCTCCCGGTCATCGCCGTCGAGCGGGCCTACACCAGCAGATGGGGCGCCGAGCACTGGCTCGGCTGCATCCAAGAGATCTCGGCCGATGCTTCGGGCCACCATGCGGCGGCTCTTGTCATCGACAGACGCGGGCTCGATCAGCCAGCACGGCGACAGAAGAGGTGTGACTCGACTCCAGCAGAGCATGGGGAAAAGAGAGCTGCCCATCCGGTCGTGCGGTCCAAGGGCGCCGGGCAACCGGCGGTCCTGTCTGAGCAGCGAACAAGGGATACCGGGACCCGCGAGGCCAGAGGGCAGCCGCACCTGCGGCGAAAGACCCGACCAGCTGAACGGGACACCCCGGTGGACCAGGTGACCCAGGACCGTTCGGGGTCACCCACAAGGCGGGACTCAGTTCCGCTGAGTGTCTAGGAACGGTCGGCCGGCTCGTGCACGAGCTCCTCATCTCTGGACGGCCGGCAGCGACCGGCATCGCGTCGCCCGGCATCGCGTCGCCCGGCACCTGCACCCTCCACCAGGTGCCAGTGCCGAGCCGGTAGCCTCTTGAGGAGCCCATGTCGAGCATCGCAGAACAGGTTGGGCGCGTTGTCGGCCGGCGGTACCGACTCCTCTTACCGGTCGGCTCCGGGGCGTCCTCGCAGGTCTTCGCGGCAGTCGACGCGAGGCTCGGCCGTCGCGTCGCCGTCAAGGTGCTCCACCCCATGCTCGCCGGCGACGCGGCGTTCCTGCGCCGGTTCCGCGCCGAGGCCCGGCTGGCTGCGTCGCTCGACCATCCACACGTCATGCGCGTCTTCGACTGGGGCGAGGACGAGGGTGGCCCTTACCTGGTCCTCGAGTTCCTGGGGGGCGGGAGCCTGCGTTCGCTCCTTGACTCCGGCTCGACACTGAGCGAGGAGCAGGTCGCCCACATTGGCTGGCAGGCTGCGTCCGGCCTGGCCTACGCGCACAGGCGCGGGATCGTGCATCGCGACATCAAGCCGGGGAACCTCCTCTTCGACGACGAGGGCAATCTGAGGATTGCCGACTTCGGAGTCGCCCGGGCGCTCGCGGAGGCGGCACTCACCGAGCCGCTCGGGGCCATCTTCGGGACCGCGCGGTACGCCTCGCCCGAACAGGCCGAAGGACGTCCGCTCGACGACCGCACCGACGTCTACTCCCTGGCGCTCGTGCTGTACGAAGCCCTCACGGGCAGGGTGCCGTTCACGAGGGACACCGTCTCGGCCACGCTCATGGCTCGCGTCGGGGCGACGCTGCCGCCCATCCGCGAGCTGGGGTCGCTCGCGCCGATCATTGCCCAGGCGGCCATCTCCGAGCCGCTTGCCCGCCTTGACGCGAGAGCTGTCGCGCTCGATCTGGAGCTGCTCTGCCGGGAGCTCCCGGCGCCCGGGCCGCTCCCACTCGAGCACGTCCGCCTGGAGGGAAACGCGAGCCGGCTCCGCGACCGGGATCCCACCGACGTGGACGCGCGCAGCGCAGGGACCGCCGAGGCGCCCGCGGCCGAGGCTCCCGGCTCCGCGGAGGCTCCCGGCTTCGCGGAGGCTCCCGGCTTCGCGGAGGCTCCCGGCTCCGCGGAGGCTCCCGGCTTCGCCGCAGTCGGCCAGCTCGACAGGTCCGGAGTCCCGCCCGACCGGCCCGATGACCTCACGATCGTCCCGGCGACGGCGGTGATCGCCGCGGTGGAGCCCGAGGAGCCACGCACGAGGCCCGGGAGGCGCAGGCGGCGGTGGGCGAAGATCCTCGCGATCGTCGTTGCAGCCCTCCTCGTCGCAGGTGGCACGACGGCGGCGGTCCTCCGCTTCGGCGTGTACGACCACAGCGTCCCGAAGGTCACGGCCTTCCCGGTGGGCCTGGCCGAGCACGACCTGCGCGCCGCAGGGCTCACGATGCGGATCGCCGGCGACCGCTACAGCCTCTCGGTGCCGAATGGCGACGTCATCTCCCAATCGCTCCCGCCCGGCCGCCTCGAGAAGGCGGGCACGATCGTGAAGGTGGTCGTCTCGCGCGGACCGGCCCCGGTTCCGGTGCCGAACCTGACGAACGACTCGATCGCCAAGGTTCGGTCGGCTCTTTTCGCCGGCCACCTGCGGGTGAAGTTCGCCCCGTCGCAGTACAGCGAGACGGTGCCGGCGGGCAGGGTCATCACCTGGACGCCGCGACGAGGCCCGCAGCCGCGCGACAGCACCGTCACCGTCACGATCTCCAAGGGGCCGCACCCGAGGGTGATCCCCGATGTCGGCCACGGCAGTTACGCCGGAGCGGCGTCCGCGCTCGACGCCCTGAAGCTCGTCCCGAAGGCCGTGTACGAGCACTCGAGCCAGTGGCCCGATGGGGATGTCATCTCGACGTTCCCCGCCGCCGGCCTGACGGTCAGGCGTGGCGCCTTGGTCGACGTCTACGTCTCGCTCGGCCCGCGCCTCACGACGGTGCCCTCGATCGGGCCGGGCGACTCGGTGAGCTCCGCCGTCGCCGCGCTGAAGCACGCCGACCTCGTGCCCGAGCTCTACGGGCCTGGCAACATCGTGTTCGCCATCAGCGACCAGCCAGGTCAGCGTGTCCCCGTCGGCTCGACGGTCTACGTGTACTCCATCTGAGGGCCGCGCCGGGCACGCGCGTCCTGTTTGACCTGGGTGGCTCTTCTGGGACAACGTGGCCGTGGCGGTAGCTTCGAGTCCGGCGCCGTACGCGCCGGCATGGTGCCATTCGACTGGAGGAGAGCTCGTC
>JAKATT010000140.1 GCA_021818615.1 Actinomycetes bacterium
CTCCGCCCGGCTCGTTCGAGGAGATCGTCGAGGACATCTTGCGAGAGGTCGACGAGGCCGAGCAGCAGCCGGTCACCCTCGCGAGTTTCGACACCTTGGACCCCGACGAGATGGGGGCGAGGCTCCGTGGCGCTCCGGCGATCGATCTCGGCGGCATCGAGGAGACGCTCCTTGCGGTGGCAGGCACACGGGAGCAGCTCCACGAGCACCCCCTCATCGAGGACGCCTTCCTCATCGAAGACGACGGCGGGAACAAAGTCGCAGTCACCTTCAGCCGCCGCGTCGTCGAGGAGAACGCACCTGAGATGCGGCTACTCACCTTCGGCGAGCCGCTCTTCGACCTCGTCCTTCGCCGAGCAGGAGTGGTGTGAGCGCCATGCCGATGCAGCCCCTCTTCTCCACCTATCAGATGGGCGGGTGCTCCTCACACTGACCCCCGAAGGGCTGGCAGAAGGCCCGACGACCCGAAGTAGTGACGGGGACGCCGTCCACCCGCCCTCGCCGATCCGCTTCAGTGGTATCCAGTTGGCCCTGTGCCAAGTGCAAATCAGCGCAGCGCGACCACCAGCCTTCAAGGTGGGCATAGACGATACCCGCCTCGGATCGACGAGGTGGCAGGTTGATCGCGTCCGGCAACGAAACACCTGGGGGCGGGTCAGATGGACCAGTGCCCGCCGCCTTCACCCCAGGCCACTTCGTACATCGTCGCGAGCTTGTCCGGCGAGTAGCGAATCCGCCGAGGCGCCCGACGAGGTGTCACAGGCCAACGGAGCAGCTGTCGTACTCAGCAGTCGCCCACGGGACCGAGAAGTAGCGATGTTCCTTGGCTCGATTGAGCAGGCGCCGCAGCCGATCTCCTGCGAGCACCCGCAAGGTGAAGAGCCCTGGATCACCCTGGCGGACGTTCTCGACGACGTACAGATAGAAGTCCGGGTCGGACAGGGCGGCTTCCATCTGGCGAGGCTCGAAGGGAAGCTCGAAGCCGCGGCCGCTCCGGCCGAAGGCCTTCACCTCGATGTGGCGAGGAAGCGACTCGATGTCGACGGCAGCACCGACATAGCGAACGTCGCGCGCCCGGCGTCCGGCGGCGCTCTCCAGCTCAATGACCCAACGGATGGCTGCGTCTTCGATCGCCTTGTTGCTGGTCAGCTCCACCGGTGTGCGAGGTTAGGGCCCGTGTGAAAACTACGTGCTCGCATCGCTGGATTCCGGCTTGACGGTGTAGTTCCACTCGCCATGCCAGTCGGCGTATTCGATGGGGAGCGCCTTCAGCTCCTTGTCGGGGATCTTGATGCCCTTCTCGTAGACAGCGTCATCCCACTCGGCGCGGACCTTGAGGCCCGTGGCCGTCGTCGTCGCTGCGGCGAGCTCGACGATGGTGCGGTAGCTGGTATGGGGACGGCCACGCCAGTTGATGGTGATGAAGCTGAAGAGACGATGCTCCACCTTGTTGAACTTGGAGGTTCCCGGCGGGTAATGACAGACGGTGATCGCAAGGCCGGTCTCGTTCGAGAAGCGAGAGAGCTCGCGCTTCCAGAGGCGATTGCGATAGCCGTTGGACCCGCCACCATCCGCGGTGATCATGAGGCGACGTGCGTCGGGGTAGCGCGCCGTTCCCATCGTCTCCCACCACCTTCGGATGGCGTTGACGGCGAAGGCGCCGGTGTCGTGGTCCGAGCCCACCTCCATCCAGCCCTCGTTGTTCGCGATGTCGTAGATCCCGTAGGGGACGGCCTTGGGAACCTCTGGATCAGGGAAGTCGTGGACGTCGACCTTCTCGGGGGATCCTTGGGGCTGCCACTCCTTGCCGCCGTTGGCCTTCTTGCCCACCACGAGCTCCTTCTTCTTCGTGTCGACGGAGATCACCGGTTCTCCTGCCGCGAGCCTCGCCGTGGCCTCTTGGTCGATGTGGCGGAACTGGGCGTCACGGTCGGGGTGCTGGGTACCCTCGAGCTGCTTGGCCGTTGACTGGAGGGAGTAGCCCATCTGGTGGAGGAGCTGGCCGACGGTCCACGAGGAGACCTGGTGGCCCATGTCGGTCAATGCCTTGGCCAGCTGGCGGGTGGACTTGAGCGTCCAGCGCAACGTCGACATGGGGTCACCGCGGGCTTCTGGGGAGACCAGGTCGTCGAGGTTGGAGAGGAGGTTTGGGTCGGTGTCGATGAGCCGGGGCCGTCCACCGCCCTCACGGCGCACCCGATCGGATGGTCCCGCCCCGGCGTCCACTGCTTTCGTGCCGTCGAGCACCGTGCGCGAGCTCATCTTCGACGCAGCAACCACCGCTTTTTGGCCACCGCGTCCGAGTGCTCGTGCCATCGCACCCGCCATCAACCGACGCTGACGCTCGTCGAGGAGCGGCTTCATGAACGAGAAGAAGGACTCCAGGCCTTCCTCGCTCAGCTCCACATATCAAGGCTACCTCGACACGCTGGCTAAATCGCGGATAGTTCCCTCGCGGCCCCTTTACCTCTGCTCTCGGCGAAGCTCCATGGGCGAGCTTCATGAGGGACGGCCAGCTCCGTGCGGCTCACGGGGCGGAGGCGTGCACTTTCTGCTCGCACAGCGCCCACTCCTCGACGACCGCCGGACGAAGGCACTTCTGGCAGCGCTTCACCTTCCGCCGGATTGTTGCGGCGACCCGCTCGGCCTCCTCAAGCGAGCTGAATGGGCCGTACCACGTGGCGGGGAGCTTCGTCCTGATGAGTTGGCCATGATCGCAGTAGGCGCACGAGGCGTTGTGCACGGTGATCTCGTGGTGGTTGTGCGAAAGGACCGCAGTCGGGTGATCGTAGAACCAGATCTCCATACGACCAAGGGTAAGGGCTCACGCAAGAACTACTTGAGCGGCTCGGGATGTATGGTGTAGTTCCAGTCGCCGTGGAACTCGTGCCGGGTGATAGGTACGGCGGCGAGCTCCTTGTTGGAGATCTTCACGCCGAGCGGGTAGTGGCCGGTGTCGAGGTCGGCCTTCACCTTCAGCCCCTTCTTCGTGGTGGTGCCGGCGATCAGCTGCACGATGGTGCGGTAGGAGACGAGCGGCCGGCCGCGCCAGTTCATCGTGATGTGGCTGAACATCCGGTGCTCGATCCGGTTCCACTTCGAGGTCCCGGGCGGGTAGTGGCAGACCGTGATCTCGAGCCCGGTCTCTTTCGCCAGCTTGGCCAGCTCGACCTTCCAGGCTCGTACCCGGTAGCCGTTCGAGCCGCCGGCGTCCGCGCAGACGAGGAGCCGCGTCGCGTGCGGATAGCGGGCGTGTCCCATCTGCGCCCACCAGCGGCCGATCGTCGCCACCGCGAACCCGGCGGTGTCGGCGTCGTCGCCGACCGAGACCCAGCCCTCGTCGGCACCGACGTCGTAGACGCCGTAGGGGATGGCCTTGCCCATCTCGGGGTCGATGAAGTCGTGGACCTTCGTCCTCGTGGGGGTGCCCTTCGGTTGGTACTCCTTGCCGCCGTTGGAGTACTCGCCGACGAGCTCTTTCTTCTTCGTGTCGACGCTGATCACCGGCTGGTCGTCGGCCATGAAGGCGACGGCGGTGTCGTTGATGTGGCGGAACTGGGCATCGCGGTCCACGTGCTGGGCGCCCTCCTTCTGCTTGGAGGTCCCCTGGAGGCTATAGCCGAGGTCCGAGAGCAGGGCACCGACGGTGCGCGCGCTCACCTCGAACCCCTTCGCCCGCAGCACCTCGGCAAGGTGGTATGTCGACTTCGAGGTCCAGCGCAGCGGCGACATCGGGTCCCCGCGTGCCTCGGGCGAGACGAGGTCGTCGAGCTCCAAGAGCAGGTTCGGGTCCTTGTCGATGAGGCGCTTGCGTCCGCCTCCCTCCCGGCGCACCCGGCCCGCCGGCGCCGTCTCTCCCGACGCGATCTCCTTCGACCCCGTGATCACCGTGTTTCGGCTCATCGACGCCACTCGGGCGACCGCGGCGACGCCGCCCCGCCCGAGCATCCGCGCCGCTGCACCCGCCACCACGCGCCGCTGGCGCTCGTCGAGCAGGGGCGTGATCGTCGAGAAGAACTCAGAGAGCCCCTCCTCGCCGACCTCCACGCCAAGAGGCTACATCGCGCGAGTTATAGATTCGTGGACCGTAAGGGGCCTTGTCGCTAGTTCAGCGGAGGTGCAACAGCAAGCGGCGATGACGATGCCCTTTGCCAGGTCGTCCCCCTCGGAGCCACCACGTGATGTACGGGCTTCGGCGCGAACTACTGACTCGCGGGCATGATCTCGCCGCGTGCCGGAGGCCGTCTGCATCACACGCACCGAGCCCACGCGGCAGCAGTCCTGAACGGTGAACCGGACACACACCCCGAATCTCTCAAGTAGATGACGCAGAGGCCGATATGGATGAGAGAGGGCCGACTGGTCTCGCTGTCGGCGGCCAGAGGTTGAGGCTCGGCCTGCCGA
>JAKATT010000105.1 GCA_021818615.1 Actinomycetes bacterium
CGCGCTCGAGGAAGGGGCGGACGTGGTCGAGTTTGCGGTCGTCCCATCGACTCCGATCCGGCTTCTTCAGGGAAAGGATCGGAACCCGATGCTCGCTCGCGAATGCCTTCACCCCACGCCGGAAGCGGTTACCGATCTCCTCCAGCAGCGCCGGTGAGGGGATGGGAAAGCCGAGGTGCTCGGTGAGGAAGGTCACCACCTGGCCCGACACCTGGAGCTTGGGTACGTAGGCGTTCAGGTAGATGCGGTCGACGCAGCCGAGATCGAGACCGACGTGACCATCCAGGATGTCGTTGACGTTGCATGCTTCCGTCATACGCCACGCGATAGCGCACGAGGGCCGGCTCTGCCGGCCCGACCGCCAGATCAGATCGAAGAGCCGCGTCGGAGGGGGCCGTGGGGAGGGCCTGCCCTCCCCACGCCAAATGCCCGTCGTACGAAGCGAGGAGAGCCTCGCCGCGAGAGATCAGGAGGCGGCGGCCTTCGGCGCCGGGCTGGCCGAGGTGGAGGGCTGCGATGCCGATGTCGACGCCTTGGCCTCCGATCTCTTCTCCTTGGTGGCCGTAGCCGACGACGCAGCCGGAGACTCAGCCTTGTCGCTCTTGTCGGGCTTGGTATCGCTCGGCGCCTTCGTCGTGGTGCCGCCCGAGCGGCTGTCGGTCTTGTAGAAGCCGCTGCCCTTGAACACGATGCCGATGCTGCCGAACACCTTTCTCAGCTCGCCCTTGCAGTTGGGACAGATGGTGAGAGGGTCGTCCTTGAACGACTGGACGACCTCGAGATGCTCGCCACATTGTTTGCACGCGTACTCGTACGTCGGCATCTGCCGTTGTTCCTCCTGCCGTGCGAGCCCGTCAGCACTCACACCTGGCGAGTGCTAAGTATAACCGGAGCGGTCGAAGGAGGACCTGGTGGCAGCTGAGCATCAAGAAGTCCTGACCCCGCTCGCCGACGTCCAGCGAGTCGTCCTCGAGCGCTGCACACCTCTCTCCCCCGTGGAGGTACGCCTCGACGAAGCGCTCGGCCTGGTGCTGGCGGACGCCGTGACCGCCCCGGAGGATGTCCCCCCGTTCGCCAACACGGCGATGGACGGCTACGCAGTCAGGGCCGAGGACACCGCAGAGGCGCCCGTCGAGCTGGACGTCGTCGGGATCCTCGCTGCGGGAGCGGCGCCATTGGTGGCGATCCGCTCCGGCCAGGCAGTCCAGATCATGACCGGGGCGCCAATGCCTGACGGTGCCGACGCCGTCGCCATAGTCGAGCGCACCGAGACAGTGGATCCCCGCGAAGGTGTCCGCCGTGCGGCTGGACGCGTCCGGGTACTCGACCACGTGGAGCCGGGGAAGCACGTCCGCTCGGCCGGTAGCGACATCCGCGCCGGTTCGACGGTAGCTGCCGTGGGCACGCTCCTCACACCCGAGCACATCGGAACGATCGCCAGCACCGGAGCCGCATTCGTCCGCGCCCACCCGCGCCCTCGCGTCGGCGTCATGGCGACGGGCGACGAGCTCGTCGATGTAGGCGACACCCGCCTCGCGCCCGGCCGGATCCGGGACTCGAACCGGCACGCCTTGCTGGCGCGCCTGCGAGCGGACGGCTTCGCTGCCGTCGACCTTGGCATCGTGCCCGACCAAGAGGACCCCATGACCGAGGCGGTCGAGCGCGCCGTGGCCACCTGCGACGCCGTGCTCACGACGGGCGGCGTGAGCATGGGCGAGTTCGACTTCGTGAAGATCGTTCTCGACAAGCTGGCATCGGGAACAAGCGGAGCTGGAGAGTCGCGTCGGCTCTCGGTCGCCATCCGCCCTGGCAAGCCGCTCTCCCTCGCGTTCCTCCCTGGGCCCGGCTCGGGGCGCGTCGCCGTGTTCGGGCTGCCGGGGAACCCCGTGTCGTCGCTCGTCAGCTATCTAGTGATCGCGAGGCCCGGGTTGAGAGCGCTCGGGGGGTGTCGTGCCGAACCGCCGGTGCGCGTACCGGCCGTCGCCGGCGAGGCGCTAGGGCGGCGGGCCGGCGACGGGAAGCTGCACCTGCCGAGAGTCCGGGTGGACTGGGGACCGGACGGGCGCCTGGTGGCACGCTCGGCCGGTGGCCAGCTGTCGCACCAGCTCGGGACGATGGCGGCAGCCAACGCCCTCGCGCTCCTGCCGGACGGCCCGGGGGTCGACCCGGGCGACCGGGTCGAAGTCATCCTGTTCGGGCCGATCAGCTGACCTGTCTGTCCGCGGCGGTGCGGCTCGTAGGCTGTGCGAGATGGCTGCTGGCACCGGCGTGATGAGGGATCTGACCGACTCGTTCGGTCGCCGGGTTCGCGACCTCAGGATCTCGATCACCGACCGCTGCAACTTCCGCTGCGTCTACTGCATGCCGGCCGAAGGCCTCGAGTTCGCTCCGCGATCGGAGATCCTCAGCTACGAGGAGATCGAGCGGATCGCCCGCCTGTTCGTCGAGTCGCTTGGTGTCGAGGCGATCAGGTTGACCGGCGGCGAGCCGACGGTGAGAGCTGACCTGACGAAGCTCGTTGCCATGCTCGCCCGGCTGCAGACGCCAGCGGGCGAGCCCATCGACCTGTCGCTCACGACCAACGGCTCGACGCTCAGCCGGCTCGCCGAGCCGCTCGCCGCGGCGGGGCTGAAGCGGGTGAACGTCTCGCTCGACTCCCTCGACCCCGAGCGATTCGCCGCCATGACCCGGCGCGACATGCTCCCCCAGGTACTGGCGGGCATCGATGCCGCCCGCGATGCCGGGCTCTACCCGGTGAAAGTCAACGTCGTCGTCGTACGGGGCGCCAACGACGACGAGATGGTCGACTTCGCCACCTACGGGCGTGAGCGGGGCATCCAGCCCCGCTTCATCGAGTACATGCCGCTCGACGCCGAAGGCAACTGGTCGATGAGCCAGGTCGTCGGCGCGGACGAGATCGTCGCTGCGATCGACGCCGCCTACCCCCTCGAGCCCGTGGGCCACGGCCCGGAACCGGCGTCCCGCTGGCGGTACAGGGATGGGGCCGGTGAGGTCGGCGTGATCGCATCGGTGACACGACCGTTCTGCGGGGACTGCGATCGGGTACGCCTCACGGCCGAGGGCTCCTTTGCAACCTGCCTGTTCGCGATCGACGACTACGACCTGAAAGGCCCGCTGCGAAGCGGCGCGAGCGACGCCGAGCTGGCTGACCTCATTGCGGGGGCGGTAGGGCTCAAGTGGGCCGGGCACCGCATCGGCAAGGTCGACTTCGTACGCCCGAAGCGCTCCATGAGCCAGATCGGTGGTTGACGGGGGCTCGGGGCTCGAGCAGGCGCAAGGATCACCTGCTCGCAGAGGTTGCCCTGCATCCGACGGCTCCCGACATCTACACTCGGCGCCAATGCCCGAGCGAGGCCTCACACATCTGGACCCCCTGGGGCGGGCCCGGATGGTCGACGTCACACCAAAGGAAACGACTCACCGCAGAGCGCTCGCCCGTTGCAAGGTGCGGATGCTGCCGGAGACGACCGTCGCCATCGCATCCAACGCCATCAACAAAGGCGACGTTCTCGGGGCCGCCCGCATCGCGGGCATCCAGGCGGCAAAGCGGACCGCCGAGCTGATCCCCCTCTGTCACCCGCTCTTGGTGGGAGGCGTCTTCGTCAACTTCACCATCGGCGACGACAGCGTCGAGGTGGAGGCCCAGGTCGAGGCGCTCGACCGCACCGGTGTCGAGATGGAGGCGCTGACCGCCTGTGCGGTGGCCGCTCTCACCATCTACGACATGTGCAAGTCGGCCGACCGCTCGATGGTGATCGGCGACCTGTGCCTGTGGGAGAAGACGGGGGGACGTTCGGGTGTCTGGCGCCGCTCGGAAATCCACTAGTTGGACGAGACCCTCATGTAGGGTCTCCCGAAAAGCGAGGATGGTACGAGGAGCGTGAGCGTCATGGTCCTTCTGGTCCTGGCGGTCGTGTGGGTGGTCGCTCTCACGCCGATGGTTCTGAGGAAGTTGTCCGAACGGAGGCTTGTCACGTCGGTGACATCGTTCAGCCGTCACATCGGGCGACTGCGCTCCCATGCTGCGGGCGGCGCGCCGATGCCGTCGCGCCTGGTGCCGATCGGCTTCTCAGCGGCCGCGCAGCGCATCCACGTCGAGCACCGTGTCGATTCGGGTGCCCAGTCGGGGCGTGTCTGTCCCGACCACGAGGTGATCCCCGTCTTCATATCGCGCGCTACGACCGCCAGGCGACGGCGGGTGCTCCTGTCGCTCGCCGGCGGGACAGTCGGCTGCTTCCTGTTCGGACTCGTGCCGGCACTCGGGTTCCTCAGCAACCTCGCTCTGGTGGGGATCGCCTGCATCGCCGTCTATGTCGCTCTTCTCGTGTACTTCCGGCGCCTGGCAGTCGAGCGTGCGCAGAAGGTCGTCGCCCTCGAGACCCGCCGCCACGTCGTATCCGCGCTCGACAGGGCACGGGCCGGTGGGGGCGTCCAGGCAGTCGCTGGCGCCTCTGGGCCTTCGGGAGCGGGCTGGATGGTCACGGGCGCGCACCAGAACCCTCATATGGACAGTGGGCGGCGGCTTGGCGGGGCCCGTTTCGAATCGCGCGAGCTCGTTGGCGCCGGGGGCTGACGAGGCGCCTCTGCCCGGCCCGTCTCCCTCGGTAGCTGGTCAGCTCGCTGGCCTCGCCGCCACAGCGAGCGAAGTTCCCATTTCTCTGGCTCCGCTATCGTGGGCAGTTGCCTGAGCGGACCTTGAGTGATACGTCGTCGTGCACACCGGGTGACCTCTTGGGGGTGTAGCTCAGCTGGTAGAGCGCCACGTTCGCAACGTGGAAGTCGGCGGTTCGAGTCCGCTCACCTCCACCACTCGGGACGGCGCGCGAACCGCCTTCAAACAGGTGCTCGCAGTCCCGGTCGGGATCTTGAAGACCGGCCGCACCGTGTGCGCGTCCTCCACGCGGACCTCGTGCACGAGGGCCTGGAGCAGCGCCTTCACCTGGGCTGGGGCGCCGCTTCGCATCGCTGCCTCGACCTCGCCTCGAAGGCCAGCGATGCCCGCTGGGTCGGGTGCCTGGAGCGCCTCCTCCTCGAGCGTGCCGGCCAGCTCCCCTTGGCGCTCGCGGAGCTTGCCTGCCCGCTCCCCGAGGGCGCGCACCCGTGGCCCGCAGACCTCCTCGGGAAGGCTTCCTCGCTCGAAGCTCGTGAGGTAACGGTCGATCGCCGCCTCGACCTCGGACAGCTCGCGACCGATGGCCTCGAGCTCGCCCTGGACGAGGTGCTCGCTTGCCGCCACCCGCTCGTGTGCCCGCCGCACCGCCTCCTCGATGAGCGCGCCGTCGGAGAGCACCTCCAAGAGGCCCTTCACGACCGCCTCGTCGAGCACGTCTGCGGGAAGGCGCGCGGCCGAGCAGGTGGACGCGCCGTAGCGCTGGCGGGCGCCGCAGGTGTAGTAGCGGTAGGTGCGGTGCCGCCCGGTCGCAGCCGTGCCGGTGAAGCGCGCCCCGCAGGCACAGACGACAAGGCCCGTGAGCAGGTAGTCCGAGGAGTGCGCGGCCCGCTTCGCGGGGTCCTCGCCCCGCTCGTGGAGGAGGCTCTGGGCCGTATCGAACACCGCCGCGTCGACGAGGGCCGCGTGCGCGCCCTCGTGCCGCTCGCCGCGCCAGCCGACCTCGCCCAGATAGACGCGGTTGCGAAGGATCGTGAGCACCGACTTGAACGAGAAGGGCCGCCCCGATCGCGTCTGGTGCCCGGCCGCGTTCAGCCGGGCCGCGATCTCATGAGAGCCCGCCAGCTCATGCACGTACCAGTCGAAGATCCTCGGCACGAGGGCCGCCTCGGCCTCCTCGACGAGAAGACGCCCGCCCTCTGGGGCGCGCCGGTAGCCGAAGGGCTGCGGGCCGCCGACCCAGCGCCCCTCGGCGGCCTTTCGCCCCATCCCCATCACGACCCGCTCGATGATCGAGGCCCGCTCGAACTCGGCGAAGACGCCGAGCATCTGCATCATCATCCGCCCCGACGGCGTCGTCGTCTCGAAGGGCTCGGTGGCCGAGCGGAAGCCGACGCCGGCCGCGTCGAGGCGGGAGAGCAGCTCCGCGAGCAGCCCCACCGAGCGACAGAGCCGGTCGACTCGGTAGACGAGCAGGACGTCGAAACGACCGAGTCCCGCGTCGGCGAGCGCCCGGCGAAGCCCGGGGCGCTCGAGCTTCGCCCCTGACGCCTGGTCGCTGTAGGACTGGACGTGCGCCCAGCCCTCCTGGGAGGAGATGTAAGCCGCGAGGCGCTCCGCCTGGGCGCCGAGCGAGTACGGCTGGTTCACCTCGTCGGTCGAGATCCGGGTGTAGGTGGCGATCCGCACGCGCTCCTCCTCGTCGCTTGGCTGTCCAGCCGTCAAGGCGAACCCATCTTCCCATCCGGGTCACTCGGACCGCCGGAGGCCTGCCGGGCGGCGAGCAGGTTCGCAAGCGCCTCGATCGCTGCCTCCGCGTCGGCCGGCGAGAGCTCGACGAAGGCGGGCGGGAGCAGACGCAAGCACTCGCCAGACGGGCGCGGCGGCCTTCCGGGGCGGACCGGCTCTCTCGGCCGCGCCTCGCGCGGCCAGCGTGGCTCGGGAGCCGTCGAGGAGGGCCGCCGCGTCACGGGGAGACGCCCCTTGCGAGCAGGTGCTGCTCGGAGGCGAAGCGCCGCGCCTCTTCGAGCTGTCGTCCGGCCTGTTCGACGAGGAAGCGCTCGACCCGGCTCCGCCAGCCGCGACCGACGTAGCACCACTTGGCGAGAACGAGCAGCGCGTGGTCCTCTGGCAGCGCCAGGCGCTCGGCCCGGCGATGGCGCTGACGCCCGGCGCGAAGCGCCTTGAACGTCGTCGAGTAGCCCCGCGACTTCGTGAGGAAGTGGGCCCGAAGCCCGAGGCCGTGCGCCCAGCGGCGGAGACGGAGCCCCTTTAGTGCCTCCAGCTCGCCGAGGCGCCAGGCGGTCTCCGCCATCCTCCGAAGATGCGGCGGCAGCCGGCGCGCCGCGAGGTCCTCGAGGGAGCACAGGCGCCGGTCGAGCGCCCCGTCGTCGTCGGAGCCCTTCGTGGAGTACTTCGCCAGGTAGTTGGCGACCCTGCGGACCTGCTCGGGAGCCGAAGCGTCGAGGACCGCGCACTCGAGCTGCTCACCCCAGCGCGCTTCGCCCCGCCCCTCGGGGTGGGGCGCGCTTACCTGGCCGGCGGCGATGCGCAACGCGAGCGCGAGCTGTGCGGCGGAGAAGCCCGCTGGCGGCATCCCGCCTCCTGCGCCGTCGAGGCGCACGATGACGTGCAGGTGGACGACCCCGCGCCGCTGGAACTCGGCCACTTTCACATACGAGAGCCGGACGAGGGCGTCGAGCGCCTTGGGGGTGATCCCGGCGAGGCGCGCCAAGCGGCGGCGGGTGTAGATGACGGTGCGCCGCCAGAGCTCGGAGAGCTGCGCGTTGAACAGCACCGCACCGACGCTGTCGTAGCAGTCAGGACAGAGCGGCGCCCCGAGGACCCCTTCGTGCTCGCCGTGGTGGGCGAGGCACGAGCGCGAGCGGCCGTGCTGACAGCGACCCGGTCCTCTCGCCTGGCAGGGGCCGCCTGCCCCGGGGCGACGGTGGACGGCGCCGAAGGAGGGCGCCGTCAAGGTGGCGAAGACCATCGGGTGGCTTGCCACCGACTCCTCGACGCCCTTCCCGCCGGTGATCCCGGCGCGCACGAGCTGGCGGGCGTCGCCCTGGTAGGTCGCGGCACAGGCGGGACAGCGACTGGCCCGCCGCGTCCCGCAGGCCTTCAGCACCTCGCCTCCCGGGGTGTCGGCGCTCGAGAACGATTCGAGGATCTCACCGGTCTCCCCATCGACGGTCGTCGAACGGCCGAGCAGCCGGACCGGTTCGGAACAGTGGCGACAAGCCCGCGCCGCCGCCTCGAGGGCCGCCTCGGCCTGCTCGTCGGCGGCGAGGGCGTCGATGCCCGCCACGACCTCGGGCGCCACGTCGAAGCCGCCAGGCAGGAGGGCCTCCGCGACGGCGCTCATCGCCGGAGCGCCTCCGCCCGCCGGGCGATGCTGGCGATCGCCTCGTCGGAAAGGTGGTAGCAGCGGACCCGTATCGGCTCGGGGCCATCGGCGAGCAGGTAGCAGACCCCCGGCGTCGAGGGCGAGATGTCCGCGGCGGAGATGCCCCGTGTCGCCCAGCCCGAGCCGAGGATCGTGTCGGAGGCCTCCCGGGTCGTCGAGCGGAAGGCGGCCCGGATCGAGACGAGGTCTCGCGTCGAGGAGGAGATGACCTCCGTCGAGGGCTTCTGGGCCGCGAGGACGACGACGATGCCCGCGGCCCGCCCGCGAGCGAGCAGCTCCCAAAGGAGGCCCGCGAAGTCCGCTCCGCCCTTCTTGTCCGCGCTGGCGAGGTAGGCGGTCACCTCGTCGACAAGGACGAGATGGAGGCCCATCTCGTCCATCGGGCCTACCTTGCGAGAGCCGAGGTGCTGAAGGAGGCGGTAGCGGGCGGCCATCTCCTCGCTGACCGCCCGCAGCACCGCGACCGCCTCGGAGAGCTCCGCCCCGGCGAAGCCCGCGGCGACGCCGCGCCAGCGGGAGAGCTCGACGAGCTTCGGGTCGAGGACCCAGAGCGTCGCCGTGGGGTCGAGGGCCGCCCGAGCGGCGAGGAGCTGGAGGAGGTTCGACTTCGCCGAGCCTGGCTCGCCCCCGGCGAGGAGGTTGTGCTCGAAGAGGGTGACGCTCACCACCTGGCCGAGCTCGTCCTCTCCGATCGGGAGCGGCTCCCAGAGCCTCGTGCGGCTCTGTCCCGCCCACGGGCAGGGGATCGGGCCGGAGGAGAACGGGTCGGAGGTGACAAGGCTGAGCGTGCAGCGCTTCGCGTTCCTCGGGTCCCTCTCGACGCGGACCTCGGCCACAGCGAGCGCCGCCGCGAGCTGGTCGGCGGCCTTTTCGAGGTGCCTTGTCGCGTGCCCCGGGCCGAGCACGACGTGCGCCCTCGGCCCGGGGATTGTCGAGACGACCTTCGCCACCCGGGGCGGATGCCCAAGGAGGCGCTCGCGGGCGAGGAGGGCGAAGGCCCGCTCGAGCTTGCGGTGCCAGTGACGGCGGACGAGGAGGCAGAAGAGCCACCGGCGGGTCCTCGGGGTGGCGAGCACGCCCAGGACGAGAAGGCCGACCGCCAAAGCGGCCGGGGTCTGCCCGATGCGGCGGGCGAGGAGGAGGTAGCCGGCCGCGAGAAGCCCGAGCCCCACGACCTCGGCCCGGAAGCGCCAGAGGCCGACGAGGAGGGGCTCGGCGATCTCGGAGAAGAGGTCCGGGTCGCGCTTCGAGGACGGGGGGGAGGACGACATCTTGGGCTGCTTTCTGCGCCGGCATGGCGCTCATGGAGAGAAACGGGGAGGACGAGACCAGCGAGCGGGCCCTCGCGGCCTCGGCGCGCGGTGCTCGCCGGGGCCCGAGGGCGCGCTCTCCGTGTGCGGCGGCTGCTCAGGCCCCCTGACGGGCGGGCGGAGCCGGGGCCGCGCCGGCTGCCCCCACGGGCTCGATCGCTTCGGCCCGGTAGGTGATGCCGGAGCGCTCCGCCATCGACCAGGGCGTCGCCGACAGCCCGCGCACCCGCAGCGCGGCCCCCTGGACGATCCCCTTCGGCGGCACCCCGGCGAGGCGCACGGCGAGGATCTCGGCCTGGCCATCCGCGAGGGCGACGATGCGCAGGACGAACAGCGCCTTGCCGTCTCGGTCGAGACGGGGGCGGTCGCTGTCGTGCTCGGTCATCGGCTCGGGCTCGCTTGCTGCGAGGAAGCTGAGGGTGCTGACGTCAATGGGCAGTCGCATGGCGGGGTCCTTTTTGTGGTGGGCCGCGTGTTCGGCCTGGTCCACCGTGCGCCGAGAGCGCCTGACATTGACATGACGCCGGGCTGACTTCTCCCTGTCGTTTCGGCATCACAAGGGCGTCCAGGTACGCTTCGCAGGTGGTCGACGAGGACGCGGCGCCGACGCGGCAAGCGACGCTGCTCCAGGTGCTCCTGTGGCGCCGCAACCTCACGCGCGAGGAGACCGTCGAGTTCCTGGCGGCGCGCGCCGACGCGATGGGCGAGCGCACCTTCTCCCTCACGCTCCGCCAGCTCGACCGCTACCTCGCCGGCGAGGTCGCCACCGCGCCCCGGGCGTCCGTCCGGCGCCTCCTCGAGGCGGAGTTCGGCTTTCCGACCGAGCTGCTCCTTGGTCCCGCAGCGCGCGTCAGCGCCGACCTCGACGGGTCGCGTCGCGCCGGCGCGGCGACTCGCACCCTAGGCAGCGCGGACTTCGTCGCCTTCCTCGCCGAGCGCTCAGGCGCCAGCTTCGAGGAGACCTACGCGTTCGTCGCCGAGGCGGCCGAGGGTCTCGCCGCGCGCCCGTCTGCGACGACGGCCGCCGACGAGCACGCCCGAGCCGCGCTCTCGCGCGCCACCCTCGCCGCGGCGCTCCAGCGCTACTACGCCTCGCCCGCGGCCACCTTCTACACCGCCGACGTCGCCGGCTCGGAGGGCGCGTTGTCCCTCAGCGTGGTCGCCGAGGCGTCCTCGATCGGCCTTTCGATCGAGCTCGGCGGGCCGAGGGAGCGCACGGTGCTCTCGCAGGAGGAAGACGTTCTCGCGACCAAGATCACCCCTACGCGCTACTGGGCGGCGGTGAAGCGCCTCGCGGCCATCGAGGCGGGCGAGACGGTGCTGTCGGAGAACCCCCTCTATCGCCTCCTCGACCTCGGCCTCGATGACGGCGCGCTCTCGGCGACCTTTGGCCGCACGAGCTTCTCGGCCTACGCGCTCAGCGCCGACCTGCTCGCAGGCGAGCTCATCGACGCCCTCGTCGCCGACCCGGCCGGCAGCGCCCAGCTCGAGCTGCCACTACGGGACGACTACCTACCCTCTGTCGCCGCGGCGAGGAACTACCGCAGCCGCATCTGCGCCGGGGGCCCGGTCTGCCTGCTCGCGATCGCCCGAGCGGACGACTACCTGCTCATCGTCCAGGAGCGCTCGCCTCGCGTCCTCAACGCCACTGGCCGCCTCGCCGTCGTGCCGAAGGCCTTCCACCAGCCCCTTGCCGGCGACGACCACGCCCTGTCGGCAACCCTCGAGCGCGAGCTCGAGGAGGAGCTGTTCGGCCGCGAGGAGCTCGACCAGCTCTCGACCGACGCCCGTCGTCTCCTCGCGCCCGGGCATGCCTCCATGACCTCGGCGCCCATGCGCTGGCTGCGTGAGCACCCCGAGGCCTACCTGCTGTGCTGCACGGCCGTTGGGATCAACATGGTCTCGGGCAACTACGAGGTCGCCTGCCTCATCGTCATCGACGACCCGTCCTGGTGGGACCGCTACGGTGGGGTCCTGCGGACGAACTGGGAGGTCGGCCGCATCCATCGCTTCTCCTCGTGCGACGCCGACGGTCTCGCTGGCCTGCTCGCCGACCGACGCTGGAGCGACGAGGGGCTCTTCGCATTCATCGAGGGCCTCCGCCTGCTCGCCGAGCACGCCCCGGCCCGGGTGCGCCTCCCGAGGATGGAGGTGCGCCTGTGACCGTTGACCCTGCCTATCCCCGTGTGCACACCGGCAACGCCGGAGCGGACGGCGCCGCTCGTCGCGGCTGGCTCGTCGGTCACTTCCTGCCCCCCGAAGACCTTCGCCGCAGCGACGACGTGGAGATCAAGTGGGGCGTCCATCGAGCCGGAGACGAGCGCGTCGGGCGCCAGGGGGCCGAGCACCGCACGACCGTCGTCCTGCTCGTCGCCGGACGCTTCGAGCTCCACCTCGACACCGGGTCCGTCGTGCTCGAGCGCCAGGGTGACTACGCCATGTGGGGACCCGGCATCGCCCACTCCTGGCGGGCCGAAGAGGACTCCGTCGTCCTCACCATCCGCTGGCCGTCGACGCGATAGGTCGAACGAGCCGTCCACACGGCGCTCCTGTGACGATCCCGGGGGTCCCTCGAGGGCGCCCCGCACCCGGCCTACGAGACAGGGAGAGGCGGCAGCACGTAGGTCAGCCGCAGGGCGGCTGAACCAGCTCGATCATCGCTGGCCCACGGTCCGGCACCGGGGTCGTCAAGGGTCGACTGGCGACACGTGCCCGGCCTCGCCTGCGGCGCCCCTTGACCACCCCTCCTCGCGGTGGGCACCAGAGGCAAGATCCCCAACCCCGGCCCTGTTGCGACGAACCCGCCGGTCAGGTCAGGGCAGCCACGAAAACAGCAGGACATTCCCGCACGGCCTGTCACAGGCTCCAATGCCCCCAGGCACGAGCCCGACCATCGCCTGCGTAACGTAGATGGCCGTCGTTCCCCGGCTTGCGGTGCCTGCACCCGTCCTCGGCGCGACAGCGTCAGCGTGCCCCGTCGGCTCCAGGTGCCACCCTGTCGATCCGGCAGGATCCCGGACAGACCCAGGTGGGCCAGCTCGTGCAATGGTCAGGGAGGGGTGATCTCCATGGTCACCTCCAGGCGACCGGCCTGGTCCGCCTTCGGCGGCCCGACCGGTCGCGAACGTCCTGGTCCCCTGGGCTGTGACGAGTTTCTCTACGGGTTCGAGCCCCTGCCTGCGCTGCAAGCCCGGCTAGCGGCCGGAGTGTTGTAAGGCGGCCTCGTCAAGCCCGACTGGCGGGGTTGACGCAGCACCCGCCGAGTGCTACTTCATGTAGTCAGGCAGCCACTCTCCGTGGTTACACCGTCGGCCCTGTCTCTCAGTGCCCAGGAGGAGGAGAGATGACAATCTCTTGCAACAGTGTACCTCGGTCAACACGGAGTCCAAGAAGCCCCGCGGTGTCATGGGCACGACGCAGCATCGCAGCGGTGCTGCTCTTCGGCTCTATTACCGCGCCAATCGCGCTGACGCCCGACCTAGCAGCCGCTTCACCACCTGTGCCAACAGTCACCCTTGATTGGGTGAATGTGATTCCCCAAGGCGTCATCAAAGGTTCAACGCCGATTGTCGTCACCGCAAATGGCAGCCCCGCGGTAGTTGTTGGAGACTCTGCTGGCTACCTGACTGCCTATAGCATTGGCACCGGCACAGAGTTGTGGAACGTCGCTACGAACGCTGACGTCTACACAAGTTGCTCCGGAACGGGGAACGGCATAGTGTCGCCCCTATCTCAGGTGACGCCATCCGGCTCTGACTCCACCGTTTACGTCGACATTGCAGGAGCGCCACCAGGTTCCACGTCCACGGTGCCAGATGTCGAGGGGTTTAACGCCGACAACGGTAACCAGGTGTCCGCATCCAATTCCTCCCTTCCTCAAACTGGGAACTGTGGAGTAACCGGCGCTGGAACACCCGGATGGTCTGGACCGGCACTTGCACAGGTGGGTGGTGGCTGGATCGTCATGATGGGCTCGACGCGAGGTGACTCCGAGTGGGGTATCCCAGTCACATCCGGGAGCGCCTCGTTGAACTGCCCGAGCAACTCGGCCGCGCTCTACTGCTTCCTAAACTCAGACACCTCGCTCTCGACCCCAGCGATCGGTCAATTCCCGGAAAGTGACTCACCCGAGGTCATTGAGACGTCCGACCAAACATACAATGGAAGCGATCAGTACGATTTTGACGGCGGTCACCTCAGGATTCTAGCGACGAGTGGCGCTACGTCCTCTAGTGCTGGCAACGAGATTGGCAACGCAAACTTGTCTCAGCCTACAACAGATGAAACATCCTCGAGCTTCGACTCATCACCTGCTGTAGCCTCGTTTGGCGGGCCACCACTCGTGATCTTTGGCGATGGCACACGATGGACGGAGAACGTTAGCCACTCCCTCCACGCATATGACTCGGCGTGTTTCAGCCGCTGGAACACCGGGCTAGCTGGCTACAGCGAGTTCTCGCCTTCGGTCGCTGATGTGACAACAAGCAGCACTCCAGCTGTGATCGAAGAAGTCCCCAACGACGGTTACGATTCGAACGTGACTAACAATGGCATATCCAGCGGCACTCCGATTGTCTATGTGCTGAACGGGGCGACCGGTGCTGTTGAGGGTTGGACGCCGCTAACCAGCGGCTCAGGATCGTGCTCGCTGGACATGTACAAGAGCAGCCAGTCGGTTGTGACCGCAGACCTGAGCGGTAGTGGGTATCAGGACCTGGTCGCGCCAGCTGGAACCTGCGGCGTGGCAATCTTGGACGGTACAGCAGCAGCGAACGGCACCTCGAGCAACAACTACGAGACTAGCGGTGCCCAGGTCGCGACGGTCGACCCCAGCTGCACCATCAACGGGACTGGCTACCCAATGACCGTGAACAACACGCCTGTGCTCACCGCAGGGTCCTCTGGCACCGTGTATCTCACTCTGGCAGGGTGGGCGACCAACGGGAGCACCGACGTTGGCTGTGTTGCTACTTACTCCATCACTGCGCCCAGCGGCAGTACAGCTTCCTTGGGCACAGGAGATTGGCCGGAGTTCATGCAGAACCCTCAGCTCACAGGCTTCTTCTCGACCTCGTTCTCCGAGGCCGATGTGTTCGGTCCGGACACGACGCTCAACGCGCCTAGCACTGTTTACTCGGGAAACGGGACTTATCGAGCGGTGATGCAATCGGATGGCAACTTTGTTGAATACAAAGGTACTACGGTGTGTTGGGCCACCGGCACGAGCAACCACTCGGGCGCCTACATATTCATGCAGCACGACGGGAATCTCGTACTCTACAGCTCAACTGGCTCAGTTCTTTGGAGCACTAGTACGGGTGGAGATAAGGTCTCGAGTGCCGCCACCGCGGTCATGCAAAACGATGCCTACTTCGCCGTCTATCCTGGCTTCCCGGAAGCGAGCACGTTGGCACAGGCCCTCTATCCCAATGGGTATATGATTAACGGTTCACCGCCTACGGGATACGAGAGTTATCCGTCCTACCAGAACAAGGGCACCTGCTAGCTGATCTCGGGATCCGAGCGCAAGGCGGAGATTGACGAGACCGAACCTGAAGTTGCCAGGTGCCGGTAAGGCCGGAAGACCCTTGACGGTGGTTGCCCGTTCGCAGCTGAGAGCCGGCTCCGCTCCACCTCTCGGTAGTCAGGGGAGCTTCCGGCCCGGCGCGCACGAGCCAGACGATCGTCCGTTCGACCAGGGGGCGTGGGGACGATAGGTCGTCTCGAAGGCTGCCTTGAGGGTAAAGGCTCGGGCGCCGGCAAGGACGGCCCCTGGTTCGGATGCAAGCGACATCCACGGTGGTGCGCCCGACCTTCGACTTCGTGCGGCGCGTCTGGAACAGGCAGGCGGGACACTGCTGCCGAAGCGGGCCCGAACTGGTGACTGCGAGGCTAACCCGGCATCTGACTGGGCCGACGGCTTGCCGAGGACTTGTCCGCTCAGTTGCTAGCCCCGGGTCGGCCCGGCTCCTGTCCTCTAGGATGAGATGTATGGTTGACCACGCAACTCCGAGAAGGTCCTGGCGAGAGCGACTGACGTATCGCAAGAGCGAGAGTTCCCTCTCTTCGTCGGTCAAGGACGTAGGCGCAGCCTCGGCGGAGGGGTCCGAGGTAAGCAGTCGCTATGCGTCATTGTGGAATCCGTCTAACGAGCGGGATGCGCTACTTCAGATCTACAATACCGACAGACTAGAGAGCCTCGACGAGGGCGGTCGTTGGGACGCCGAGCGGCTGGAGAAGTACTATTCAAGAGATTCGACCGTACTTGATCTGGGATGTGGAATCGGTCGGATCGCTCAGTACGTCGCTCCCCGTTGTGATCACTTTTGGGCTGTTGACGTATCCCAGTCGATGTTGGACATGGCCCGAGAGAGGCTTGGAGCGGCCAAACGAGTCAGTTATGCATTGTGCGAGGACGTCGCCTTTGCGTCCGTTCCTTCTGATAGTGTCGACTTAGCTTACGCCGTCCTCGTCCTCCAGCACTTGGAACGCGAGGATGCCTTTCTTCTCCTAGAAGAACTCAGGCGTGTAATCAAACGGAGCGGCGTTGTCGTGGTCACCTATCCAAATCTTGCCTCGGAAACTTACCTAAAGTGCTTTGTCGACTATGCACATAAGGGTGAAGTAACTCGACGCGATCGCGCTCGTCTCTATACCGCGCAGGAGGTAGCGACGATTTTGCCCGCGGCCGGCCTCGAGCCTTCGATTGAGGTAGGGACTGAGCTCTGGGTCACTGCGCGCCCGATCTGCTCAGCATGAAGGCCTCAAGATGCTCGCCGAAGAGCCCGTCACCTAGCCTATTGTCCTGAGCCCAGCTGGACCTTCTTCGATGATCGGCCGTCGCGCGTCTATCGCGCGCACCTGTTCTTTGGCTCTCCTGACGGATCCGTGGGTGGCTGACCATGAACGCGCGTTCGTGACGATGTAGCGAGCAGTCAGCCAGCCGGCTGTGCCGGCTGGCATCTCCATGGTGATGCCGTCGACACGTCGGCAGCGGGGCCGTCAGGGGCACAGCCGGCCACGTGTGGCCGCCCTCGGCTGCGCCGTCCCTTGACCGCCCCTCGGTGCGAACAGGGGGTTCGAGACCTTCGAGCGGACTGGCTCGGCGAACGCGGTCGTGAAGGCCTTCGCCACGGAGGGGCTCACCTTCCCCGGCCGGCACCTGACCGGCCCCCATGCCGGCGAGCCCTGCTTCGTCCCGCTACGACACCACCGTCAGACCACCGCCCGCCCACACGGCACCGATGATCAGGCGCGACACGTCCCCCCCGGGGAACGGTGCGCGAACCTGCGTCGGCTCGGGGAGTGGGCACTCGAGCTCAGCCCGCTGGATCTGCCAGTAGTTGCCGAGCCGGCTCGACTGGATCAGCGGCCGGACTCCGCTGGATGCGGCACGGCGACGACCTCGAGGCCGTCAATGTGGTTGAAGTCACCGGGATTGCACGTATACAGCGGGAGCTTGTTCGCCAACGCTGTTGCAGCGATCATCCCGTCGTAGCTGCGAGCTGATGCCTTCCGCCCCGATCGGCGGAGCGAGGCAGCCACGCGGCCGAAGGCTCGCGCAGCTGCTGCGTCGAAGGGAAGCGGGTCGAAGTCCGCCTCGGCCTGCTGGAGGTGCGCCTGGCGCGCGGCTCGCTCAGCATCGCCTCGGGCAACGAGTGGACCCACCGACAGCTCAGCCAGCGTGACCGCGGTGATGAGCGGCTCGGGCGGAAGCGCTGTGGCGTCGACCATGCGCGGCAACAGGATCACAGTCGAGGTGTCGAGGATGCCGCGCGCCGGCCTCGGGCTGCTCACAGGCGCGAGTCGAGGACGGCGTCGAGGTCGTCTCGCAGCGCACCGGGATCGACGTGAGGAAGCCGGCGCCACCTCCTCAGCAGCGCCTCGGCCGAAAGCGGGTGCGACGGCAGAGGGCGGAGCTCTGCGACCGGCTTTCCATCTCGCGTCACGGTGACGGTCTCGCCGTGCTCGACGCGGTCGACGACCTCCCCGCCGCTGTTGCGGAGCTCCCTTATGGTCACAACGCCCACAGCGCAAGTGTATCACCCGTGAGACGGACCGCCTGTCCCCCGAGCGACAGCCCCTCACCTTCGATGAGCACGAAGCGGTTCGTACGCTGTCCGCTCACCTCCACCCGTTGTTTTGAATCTTCGCGTCTTTCGGGCTGACTGTCCTGGGCTTTCTTGCTGTGTCGTGGCATTCCCACGGGGTTATCCACAGGGTTTATCGACCTGATTATGGGTGAATGATCACCCTGCCCTACGCACAAGAGTGTGCCGCCATACCGGTCGCACGCTGGGGTTTCTCGGTCCCGGTTTCGAAGGGGGTCTCGGTGCCCTACGCAGCCCTACCGCAGCGTAGGGCAGTGCCCTAATCAGTGAGTCGCCGAGAGGCAGGTCGATCTTCGTCCTGAGTTCCGTGGGCCTCGCCGAGGATTGCTCGACCGCGTCGGCAAGCGGCAGACTGCCCATTGGTGATCCCTGCGTCTGGTGGTGATGACGAGCCGTTGCCGTGTACGTGGACATGAACCACTGGTACGCGCTCGGCCGGGCAAGCGCCGGTGAGCCCGAACGCCCGTCCGATCCGGAGGTGCTCGAGCGGCTGCGGATGCTTCGTCGTGACGGGCGGGTCGTCGTGCCGCTCTCGGCGATCCACTACAGCGAGTTGCGGGAGAACCCTCGAGACCGCTTCACCGCCGAGGCGGGCGCGGTCATGGAGGAGCTCTCGGACTTCTGGACGCTGGCGCCGATGAGCACGGTGTTCGCAGAAGAGTTCGACGCTCAGCTGAAGGCGCGCTTTGGCCGACCGGCGGTCGTACGGACCTCCCCGAAGATCGGACGCGGGGTCGGCTTCGCCCACGGCATGCCCAGCTCCTTTGGGCTTGACGCCTCCCCCGCGGCGGCGGAAGCACTGCGGCGGCGCCTGGGTGAAGATGGCATCCGTCAGCTCGAGGCGTCGGCAAACAAGGCCTTCGAGCACTTCGCCCTCCAAGGTGGCCGGCGGGTGCCCGGGTTCAATCCCTACGAGGACCGAGACCGCGCCGAGGCTCGCCTCGCCCGCGTGCTGCGAGTGGTCGAGAACCTTCGTCTTGATCCGAGCCTCTACCGGCGTCTCGAAGATGTGGTTGTCGCCGGGGAGTTCATCGCCGAGATGTTCGAAGACTTCCGGGGCGCTCTCGTGTACGCCGACAGCGATCCGTACCGGATCGCCACGGAGTTGACCGATTCCAAAGAGAAGATGACCGAGCTCCTCCTCGCCATGCCCAGTCGCCGTGTGGCCGTCACGGTTCGCCAGCGGTACCACCGGGATCTCCAGCACAAATGGACGGTCAGCGATCTGCGCGACATCGACGCGTTGAGCGTCGCCGTTCCGTACTGCGACGTCGTGGTCACCGATCACGCCGCGCGCACCGCCATCACCCACGCCCACCTCGACCGGAGGTTCTCGACCATCGTGACCAGCCGGCGCCAGGAGCTGTTGCAGTCCTTGCCGCCCGGGGCGCACACTTCGAAGCCGTCGGGCTCATAACTCTGCAGTCGGGTGATCACGCCGTTCCCCCGCCACCAGTTCGTCTGGTTCTTCGCGCCCTCTTGCGTATGCACAACGCTGTGACCAGCACGTGTGGGTCGGCGGCCTGTTGTTTATGGGGCGAGTCTGTGGGGACCTACTCAACCCCTGCATAGGGCAAGAAGGCGACGCGCCAGGGCACGGGCGGCCCACACGCTGCGGGTTCGCGCATCGAGGCTGGCGGCGTTCGAGCGCTGCACAGGGCATGCCCCATGCAGCGCCATGCAGCTGCACTGATCAACGTCGCTCGGAGTCGCCCCCACCTCGGGGGCGCTGATCGTGCTGCTGACCGGCGATCGGGCGCCCGGGCGCTCGTCGGCGCTCGGTGGTGGTCGCTGTTGCCGCCGCCGGCCGTAGTTGAGAGCTGCGCACGACCACGGCGTGGGCCGGATCGACACCGCGGCGCCGATCTTCGGAGTCGCCTGCGTCCACCACCGGTGCCCCGTATAGGGGGCCCCATGACCGGGCGGAGTGCCGGGCGGGTCCTACGGGACCGGCGGGAAGCCGGGCGCATCTGGTTCCGACGATGTCCGCAGGCGGTTGGCTTACCGGTTACCCGGTTGTGTGTCCACGACCGGGGCTGTGGGGGGTGGAGGGCTTGGGGGCACAGCTCCACCCTCGATCCACCAGAAGGTCCACCTGTGCTCCGATGTTCCCGGGGCCTTTCGAGGCGACGATGGAGGCGTTCGTCTACGCCGTCAGGAGGCGTCATGCCAACGAGTGTTTGGGTGGTCAACCTGGTTGTTCTCGGGGTGATACTGGAGGCCGACCTGGGTCGCCGGAGGGTCGGATGGTTCCGGGTACTGCGTCCGCTCGCGGGGACGGCCGCAGTGGTGGTGCTCTACCTTTCTGCGGTGCCGACCTCGGGCCACAACGTCGCCCTCTACGCCGCTGGTGTCGGTGCGGGGGTGATCCTGGGCTTGGCTTCCCATCTGTTCGTCACGATCCACTATGACGATGTTCGCGGTCGGCCCGTGAGCCGGGCCCGGTTTGGCTATGCCGGGTTCTGGGTCGTTATCTTCGCGGCCCGGCTGGGGTTCGTCTACGGCGCGGAGCATCTGTTCTCCGGGGCTCTCGGGCAGTTCCTGGTCGCCCATCAGTTGAGTGTCGCGGGGTTGACGGACGCGTTGATCTTCATGGCCATCGCCATGGCCCTGGCCCGAAGTGTCCTGCTGGAAGGGCGGGCCCTGGCCGTCTGTCACGCTCAGGCCGCCCGTCAGGTCCGGACGGCCTGAGATGGCCGGCTCGCTTACCCTGGCCGCGGTTCACGTCGGCGGCGTTCCCAGCCCCGTCGCGATCCTGGTGGGTGTGGCTGCTGTTTGCTATGTGCTGTGGTCGCGCCTGAGAGGCCAACCGTTGAACGCCAGGCGGCTGCTGGTGTTGCCCGTGGTGCTCACCGTCATCGGGGTCGCCGATCTCACCGGGTCCTCCGCCCCCCGTCTCAGCGGCACCGGCTCGGCTTCTTGGCCGCCGGCGTCGCCATCTCGGTGGTCCTCGGAGTCGCCCGGGGAGCGACTATCGAGCTGTACCCCAATCGTGGCGAGCTTTGGCAGCGCTACCGGCCGGTCACCGTCGTGGCGTGGGCCACCCTCGTCGTCGCAAAGCTCGCCCTTGCCGGGATCCCCTCTCTCGCCGTCGCATCCGCTGGCGCCGAGACGCGCGGCCTCCTGTTGTCCCTTGGTGCCAGCCTGATCGCCGAGGCGGCGGTCGTTGGGCCCCGGGCACTGTCGACCGGTCTGCCCTTTGCCAGCGACCCGAAAGATGCCGCCCGGAGCTGGCTCGGCAGGTCGAGGACTAATCCTTTCGCCGATGCAGGAGGGCCCGGACGACCCCCGGCGGCTTGTCGGTGGGACAATGGGACCAGTCGGTCGCCCCGGTCTCGCCGTATCGGGTGACTGCTCAGCCAGCTTCATCAACTCGGAGGAAGACCTTGGAGAGCGACAAGGCAGCGTCGCGCTGGGCCCTGTGGCTGTGGGTGGGGCGGGCCTGCGCGGTTGGGCTGCTGCTGGCCGACGTCTCGCTCGGCCGGCCGGCTCCAGGATTGAGCGGCCAGGGTCTGCTCTTGCTCGCCGGTGCGGTCGTGGCCGCGGTTGCCGCGCTCGCGTACCCGGTCCTCGAGCGGGCCAGCGAGCGGCTGCGGGCGCTGGCACTGGCGATCGGGATGCTGGGAGGCTGCCTCGCCGCCCTTGCCAGCCCCCGCAGCGCCGCCCTGGCGCTTCCCGCCCTTGTCAGCTTGAGTGCCGGCACCTCCCTGCCCCTCCTGGTGGGGGCGGTAGTGGCCGCGTGCGGGCTGGTCACCTTGGGGGCCGGCTCGATCGTGGTCACCAACCCGAGCTTCTCGCTTCTCGGCTCGACCCTGGCGGTCGCAGGCGGTCTTCTCGCCGGCCTGTGGCGACGCCAGTACGTGTTGCGCGCCGAGCAGGCCGAGCTGGTGGCGGTCGAGGCGGAGCGAGCCAGAGAGGCGCACGGCCGGGCAAAGGTCTTGGACGAGCGGGCCCGGATTGCCAGAGAGATCCACGACGTCCTGGCACACACCCTCGGTGGCCTGGTCGTCCAGCTCGATGCCGCAGACGCGGTCTTGGGCGAGGGCGGCGACTCTGAGCGGGGCCGGCAGCTGGTGGTGACCGCCAGACGCCTGGCCGTCGAGGGTCTGGAGGAGACCCGCCGAGCCATCACCGCACTGCGCGCTGATCCCGTGGCGCTCCCCGAGATGCTGGCCTCCCTGACCTCCAGCCACGAGTGTCACGGGCAGGTCTCCTACGAGTTCAACGGCACCCCCCGCCAGCTCACTCCCAACACGAGCCTCGCCGTCTACCGCACCGCCCAAGAGGCGCTCGCCAACGCCCGCAAGCACGCCCAAGGCTCCCGCATCGCCATGTCGCTCACCTACGAGCCAGCCGCCGTCTCCCTGCGGGTCGCCGACGACGGCGCAGCAGCGGACGCCGACGGCCACGCCCTGGCCGCCACCGGCGGAGGATACGGCCTCTCGGGGATCAAGGAACGCGCCGAGCTGTTGGGAGGCACGCTGAGTGCCGGCCCTACCCGTGACGGCTGGGTCGTCGAGCTGCGGGTGCCGGCATGAGCCAGGCCCGGCCTACCGTGCGGGTCGTGGTCGCCGACGACCAGCGCGTGGTCAGGGAGGGTCTGGTGACCGTCCTCGAGATCCTGGCCGACGTCGAGGTGGTCGGTGCCGCCGCCACCGGCGAGGAAGCGGTGGCATTGGTGGAACGACACCGGCCCCAGGTCGTGCTGATGGACCTGCGCATGCCCCGCCTCGATGGGGTCGAGGCCACTCGCCTCATCCGTCAGGCTCATCCCTCCACCGCGGTCGTGGTGCTCACTACCTACGCCGACGACGACTCGATCCTGGCCGCGTTGCAAGCCGGTGCTCTCGGGTATCTCACCAAGGACGCCGGCCGGGAGGAGATCGCCCGGGCGCTGCACGCGGCGGCCGCCGGCCAAGCCGTCCTGGACCCTGCGGTCCAAGCCCGCTTGGTCGCCGCTGCCGGCGGCCGAGCCCGCGACAGCGCTCCTTCACGACCCCTTCCCGACGGGCTGAGCTTGCGCGAAGCCGAGGTCTTGTCGCTCATCGCCGCGGGGCGCACCAACGCCCAGATCGCCCAAGCCCTCGTCGTCAGCGGCTCGACCGTCAAGACCCACATCAACAACCTGTTCGCCAAAGCAGGCATAAAAGACCGAGCGAACGCCGTCCAGTACGCCTACCGGCATGGACTCGCCGAACCCGCCGATGCCGATCGCAGGTGATCGCCTCACCGTCAACATACGGTAAGCCAGCCCCGTGGTGGCCGCCACCAGTTCCAGATCCACCCGGTGCGCGTTCGTGTTCTGCGTCTGACTTCGGCGCGGAAGGTCCACCGCGAAACGAACCAACACTGACAGGCTCCTCGGCCAACGAGAGAGGAGCATGCAGTGGCCGAGGAGAGCGCAGGGACGGGTCGTCGTCGCCCG
>JAKATT010000058.1:0-12579 GCA_021818615.1 Actinomycetes bacterium
CTTCTCGCCGTCCGCCAGGTTGCCGCCGGGCTCGCCGAGCTCGGCGTCGATCCAGGCGCGAGGGTCGCGATCCTGTCAGCCAACCGGGTGGAGTGGCACCTGGCCGACCTCGGGACCCTTTACAACGGAAGCGTCAGCGTGCCCATCTACCCGACGAGCTCGCCCGCTCAGCTCGCCTACATCCTCGGACATGCCAAGGCCGAGGTTTGCTTCGCCGGCAGCCACGCCCAGCTCGGAAAGATCGCCTCGGTCCGTGACGAGCTGCCGCTCTTGAAGCGGGTCGTATTGGTGGACGAGGCGTGGAGAGCCGGGGACACCTTCGTCTTGGGCTTCGACGATCTGCGCGCCCTCGGCGCCGACCGGCTCGGGCGTGACGCCACCCGCGTCGACGAGCGGGCGAGCGCGGTGAGACCCGAGGACCTGGCAACCATCGTGTACACGAGCGGCACGACAGGGCCGCCAAAGGGGGCGATGATCTCGCACGGCAACATCATGTGGACGCTTCGCCACGTGACGCCCGTCTACGGCCTGCACGAGGGTGAGCGCCTGCTCTCGTTCCTCCCGCTCAGCCATATCGCCGAGCGGATGATGAGCGACTTCATGCCGATCGCCATCAGTGGCGAGACCTGGTTCGCCCGTAGCCTCGCCACCGTCGCCGAGGACCTGCCCGCTTGCCGACCGACCGTCTTCCTGGCCGTACCGAGAGTGTGGGAGAAACTGCGCGAGGGGATCGAGGACCGGGTGAGGTCCCAACCTGTGGCCGTACGGGCCGCCATCGCTCGCTACATCGAGCTCGGCCTCGAGAAGGTTGCGGCCGAGCAGGCGAACGGCGCGCTGCCACGTTCTTCGCTCGGGTTGTATGTGGCGCTCGACCGGACCCTTGGGAGTACCCTCCGCCACCAGCTCGGCCTCGACCGCGCCCGGGTCCTCGTGAGCGCTGCCGCGCCAGTCCACCCTGACCTCGTCTCCTGGTTCCATGCCATCGGTCTGCCGCTCCTGCAGATCTACGGGCAGACAGAGGACTGCGGCCCGACGACGGCCAACCGGCTCGGCCAGATCAGGATCGGGACGGTCGGCCCTCCGCTGCCGGGAGTGAGCGTGAGGATCGCCGAGGACGAGGAGATCCTCGTGAAAGGCGGCAACGTCTGCCTCGGGTACCTCGACGACGAGCAGGCAACCGCCGAGCTCATCGACCCCGACGGCTGGATGCACACCGGCGACACGGGCACCTTCGACCCGGACGGCTCGCTGAGAGTGATCGGGCGGAAGAAGGACCTCATCATTACTGCCGCCGGCAAAAACATCGCGCCTCAAGGCATCGAGAGCGACCTTTGCAACCACCCCCTCATCTCGGAGGCTGTCGTGGTCGGCGAGGGCCGCAAGTATCTGGCGGCCCTCCTTACGCTCGACAGCGAGGAGGTCACGCGCTGGGCGCACGAGCACGGCAAGCTGCCGGAGCTGGAGGCTGTGAGCGGCGACCCTGACCTGCTCGCCGAGATCGACGCTGTTGTCGCCGAGGTGAACGCGAAGCGCTCGCATGCCGAGGGCATTCGCAAGTACCGGGTGCTCGCGCACGACCTCACCCTCGAGCAGGACGAGCTGACCGCCACGATGAAGGTGAAGCGCTCGGTCGTCTACGCGCACTACGCCGACGAGATCGAGGAGCTCTACGCCGGTTCCTGAGACTGTGTCGCCGGTGGCACCAACCGTGCTCGCTGGGAACGAGTCCGAGGAAGCCGAGGGGAGGCGGCGCCCGGATCGGGTGCGGCATCACCCTCGCCGGGAGGGCGCTGCAGCCCCGTGCTCTCGCCTGGCGGGACGCAGCCGAGCTGCACGCCGGCCGGGATGACCCGTGCCGGCATCCCGACTGCCGTCGCACCGGCTGGAACGTCGCAGAGCACAACGGCGTTTGCGCCCACGCGGGCGCCGTCGCCGACCGTGACGGCGCCGAGGATCTTCGCTCCTGCGCCGATGAAAACCTCGTCGCCGACGATCGGGGCTCGTCCGCTTCGGTAGTCCCAGCCGATCGTGACGTCCTGGTGCACGTAGCAGTTCTTCCCGATGCGCTCGGCGGCGAGCGTCGTAGCCTGCCCGTGTGCAATGAACAGCCCCGGGGCGATGACCGGCGTCGAGATGCTGAGGCTGGCGGTCGGGCGCCAGATCGCCCGCATGAGCTTGGCGACCAGCGCTCCGGTCGCGTTGCCCTTCTCCAAGCGGTAATAGAAGAGCGATCGGAACTCGGAGAAGGCGTACAGCAGGCTGTGCAGGCCGTGCCCGCCGTCGTTGCAGCCGAGCACTGCCAACCACTGGCGTACGTCGCCGTCGATCGTCTCTTGGGCGTCTGACAGCCTGTAGGCCCAGCCGAGGGGAAGCGTCAGCACGCCCCGCCAGCGTTCGAGCAGGCCGAGCAGGTGCGCCGAAAGAGGATCGAGGCGACGCACCACGGCACCTGGCTGCATCCCGACACGCTCGCGGAAACCTTGCTCCCGGCGCCACCCGGAATGGGCGGGCTCAGCATCTCCACTCGGAGAAGGGAGGTTGTCTGTCGTCCGCTCAGCCGTTCGTCAAGACGAGCCAGCGCCAGCGCGTCTGCCCCGAGGAGGGTGAGCACGAGCGCATGGCGCACGTCGTGCTCGAGGGGTTTCGTCCCGAGAAGGGGGAGTTCGTCGTGGCCGGTCCGAGCGTTGCCGAAGAAATTGTCAACGGTATCGCCGTTCGGGCGCTATGTGGCAAGACTTGGGTGCCCAACCGTGACCCGAAGCGCTACCCGCTCTGCCCGACCTGCAAGGAGATCGCCCAGCAGATGGGCTGGAAGCTCCCGGTCGGCTGACGTCCAGCTCACCTCCGTCCAGCTCGCTCCTCGCCCCTTGCCACGACGCCGGCGATCTCGTCTGCCAGCTGTCCGAGGACGGGGCGGGGAAGGTCGTGGCCCATGCCGGAGAACCCGACGAAGCGCGCCCCTTTGATCGCCCGTGCGAGCGCCAGTCCCCCGGTCACGCCGACGAGCGGGTCCGAGAGACCGTGGATCACCGTCGTCGCCACGTCGAGACGCTGCAGGCGGCTGGTCCGGTCAGGCTGGGCGAGGATCGCAGCGAGCTGCCTCAGGTACCCGCTGGCGTCCTGGCCGCGCTCGAAGGAGCGTCGGGCGAGGTCGCGAAGAGAGTGCTCGTCGAAGGGATAGCCCGGCGAGCCGATGAGCTTGAACGTCTCGACCACGGCATCGACCGCTTCCTCGGCGGTCCTCTGTGGACGGCGGCGGAGGGCCTTCACCACGACGCTCGGCCGCGGGTAGCCGACCCGGCGAGACCCAGTGGACGTCATGATGAGCGTCAGGCTGCGGACCCGGCTCGGTGTCTCGATCGCCATGGTCTGGGCGATGAAGCCTCCCATCGACGCCCCGACGACATGGGCGGACGGCAGCTCGAGCGCGTCGAGCAGGCCGGTCGCGTCCCGGGCCATGTCATCGATCTGGTACGGCGGCTCCGTCCGCCTGAGAACGACGGCGGCGGGACTCGGAGAGGCGGCGCCGTCGAGGTGGGTGGACAAGCCGGTGTCCCGGTTGTCGAAGCGGATCACGTGCATCCCGCGCCCGGCGAGGTCCGCGCAGAGCTCGTCGGGCCAGGCGATCAGCTGCGTGCCGAGACCCATGATGAGAAGGAGCGGCAGATTGCCCGGTTCCCCGAAGGTCTCATAGGCGATCTCGATACCGTTCGACGCGACTCTCGCGATGCCCGTGCTCATGTGCGGAGCGTAGAGGGGACGAGTGAAACGCGACGCGAGGTGGCGCCAGTGTTGCGTCAACTCGGCGGAGCGGAACCTCGAGAAGGGGGAGCGACCTGCTCTTTGACCAGGCGGAGAGCTGCGGGCCGTTGCTCGCCGAGCAGGCGGGCGGCGCTGCCGCCGTTGACCGACAGCGCGATGCATCCGTCGCTGTCAACGAGCACGACGACCTCGCCCGCGGCCACGTCGCCGAATGTGCGCCCGACCCTGGCGTGCACAGGGGGGCCGGAGCCGCCCTCCACGCTGAGGAGTCCTCCCAGCCCCGGCGAGAGTGTCTCGAGAACTGCTGCGTCCCCGCTCAGTTGCACGTTGCCGAAGCTGTCGACCTGCAGGACCTCGAGCCTGGCGGACCGGCCGTCGGCGCTCACCTCTACCGCCGGCGGGGCCAGCGTCTCGAGCTCGTCGAGGGGAAGCGGGGAGCCCAGGTCGGACAGCTCCACGCCGCGGGCGAGGTGGGCTGCAACCGGGACGAAGACGTCCCTGCCGTCGAACGTCGCCGATCGGGAGGACAGCCAATACGCCTCGCGATCGAGGACGACGGCTGAGAGGAGCGCCCGGTCGTCCCCGACAGCGAGAGCAGCCGACGGCAGCACGCCGTTGTCCGGTCCGACGAAGGCGTGCTCTCTGGTGGTGAGGGCGACGGCGCGCCGTGAGGTGCCAACCCCCGGGTCCACCACGGCCACATGCACCCCCGGAGGTAGGTAGCCCAGCATCCGCTGCAACCTCAGGCTGGCGAGTCGTACGTCCTGCGGCGGGATCGAGTGGTCGAGGTCGATCACGGGCACTTCCGGTGCGATCGAGAAGGCGACGGCGTGCAGCGCACCGACGAGGCCTCCGGCGAAGCCGTAGTCAGTGAGGAGTGTGAGGCAGCGATATTTCACAGCACCACGATGGCAGAACTGGCTATTCGGGCGAGAGCTTGCCGCGCCGCTAGCGCCACCCGCGCCGCTAGCGCCACCCGCGCCGCTAGCGCCACCCGCGCCGCCCATCCTCAGGCCGAATCGCTGTCAACATCTGTCACAGGAGCCACCTTGCTCATCACTGTGCTCATGTGTACCCTTGGGGAGAAACCTCGGCGCTCCCCCGGAGCGCCCGACGACCTGGCCTGACCGCGTCCGGGGGTATCGCTGTGTTCCCGAGAAAATCTGCCGCTCTGGCTCTGGCCCTCGTGATAACCGCTCTCGGTGGTCAGGCAACCGCGCTAGGTTCATATCCAGCGGCGAAGGCTCTGCCCTCGCGTGGCACCCATGCCCCGGCGCCGCCGAGCACTCCGCTGCCCACCGTCCCAGCTGGTGCCGAGCCGCTGCTGCAGCATCTGCTCGCCATCGCGTCCGTCGTGACGGCTGACAACGAGAAGTCCGCTGCGCTCGCCGAGGTCTATGACCGCGACATCGTCCGCCTGACGGCCGCTCGCAAGCAGGTGAGTGCGATCGGCAGGCGACTCGCCGCCGCCCAGCGGCACCTCGGAGGTGCCCGGCTGCGGCTACGCGGCGCCGCCATCGAGGCTTATGTCACAGGGGCAGGGGCGTCGGTGAACCTGCCGCTTCTCACCGGCTCGGCATCGAGCTCGGAGATGGAGGGTATCTACGCAGGAGTCGTCAGCGGCCGGCTCGAGGGCGCCGTGCGCCGCTTCGAGACGGCGTATTCCGCGGTCGGGCAGGAGCGGACGAGCGCATTGTCGACTGAGCGCCAAATTGCCGCGACACTCGCCTACATCCGCCGGCTGCGCGAAAGGGCCGCTCGGCTCATCGACCAGGCGACGAGCATGTACTCGCGGATCGCCCATCGGCTCCTGGAGCTCGTCGGGGCGAAGGAGTTCGCTCGCCTCTTTTCTCCCTATCCACCGTCGAGCCCCTACAAGGGACCCGACCTCGCCGGGATCGACGCCAGGCCCATCGCTACGACGCGCCAGCAGAAGACCGCAGTGAGAGCTGCGGAGAGGTTCATCGGCGTGCCCTATCTCTGGGGCGGCGCCAGCCGGGCCGGTGTCGACTGCTCTGGTCTCACGATGCTCGCGTGGGGGGCAGCGGGGATCTTGCTGCCTCACTCGGCGACGCTGCAGTGGGAAGAGTCCAACCCGGTGCCGCTCGATCACCTCGAGCCAGGCGACCTGCTCTTCTACCACTTCGCCCGTGATGGCAACACGCCCATCACCCATGTCGTGATGTACGTCGGGTCTGGACCCTACGGCGCTGCGACCGTCGTGCAGGCATCCCAGCCCGGTATGCCGGTTGGGTACTCGCCCGTCTACTTCGAGGGACTCGTCGGGGCCGGCAGGCCGTGACAGCGCAGGGTCCGGGCTGGAGCGCCGCCTCGCCCGGCATCGCAGCACGGTAGAACGCTGCGGTGAAGACGAACGCAGCGAGACTGCTCGAGCACGGCGCGCCACTGGAAGTGCGCGAGGTGGAGGTGGCTGAGCCCACGGCCGGCGAGGTGATGGTCGAGATGGCCTTTGCCGGAGTGAACCCGGTCGATCGTTACGGCGCGCTTGGAAGAGTCGCGCCGAACGGCCCCCTGCCTCGTACCCTTGGGGGTGAAGGTGCCGGAACGGTCGGTGGGCGCGCCTACGCGGTGCGCGGCTACCGGCTCGGGGCGATGCGCGATGGCCTCTGGGCGGGTCTGGCGGTGGTGCCGGAGGCGGCACTCGTTCCCATCCCTGCTGGCGTGAGCCTCGAGAAGGCCGCCGCTATGGGGGTGGCGGGCGTCACCGCCTGGCGGACCGTCACCGAGCTTGCAGCGGTCAGTGCCGAGGACAGGGTGCTGGTCCTCGGAGCCGGTGGCGGAGTCGGCCACGTCATTGTGTCGCTCGCGGCGTCGCTCGGAGCCAAGGTGTGGGGCCAGGTCGGCAGCGAGGCGAAGAGGCAGTTCGTCCTCGAGCGAGGTGCCGAGCGCGTAATTGGCGGTGGGGCACGCGAGGTCGTCGAAGCAGGAGCCGAGCTGCGGCCAACGGTCGTACTGGACCCCCTCGGGGACGGTTTTACCGCAGCTGCGATCGAAGTGCTCGAGCCTCGCGGGCGCCTCGTGGTCTACGGCACGTCCGCGGACGCGTCCGGCGACCTGCCGATCCAAATGCTGTATCGCAAGGGGCTGAGCGTTCTTGGCTATGCAGGGCTCATCGAGTCCGACGAGACGCTGCAGCGCTGCCTTGGCGAGTCGCTGCAGGCGCTCGCCGAGGGCAAGCTCGACCTAGTCGTCGACTCGATCCTGCCCCTGACCGAGGCGAACGGTGCCTTCGAGCGGCTCGTGGAGCGCGACGTGCTCGGCAAGCTGCTCCTCGACACGACTGCCTGATCACGCTTGCAGCTTCTGCGGGACGCGGGCCCGAAAGCAGCCGTTTCGGCAAGCGGCTCCACGCCTTCGACCCGCGCTGAGCATGCGGCGCCTCGGCGGGAAGGCGAAGTTGGCGCCGAGGTGAACCGCCGGTGCCGGCAGCACTGTCAACAGGTTGGGGACGACAGGCCAAGATGCCGGGGTAGCGACTCGATCCGGCAGCCGAGTTGTCAACAGACGCCGTGCCAGAAGGCGTGGGTGACGAGCAGGTGAACAGCCGGCAACCGGCGGAACGAGGATTCAGCTGGCGCGGCAGCGTCACTGCCGCGAGCATGGCGTCGTGAGCCGAGCCGTCGGTGAGGATCTCGTGGAGGTGACGTCGCCCTTGCAGGGCACCGTCGTCGGCGTGCGGGTCGGCCCCAGTGACTGCGCGGCGCCCGGCGCCTCCTCGCGTTTCGTCGACACGTGGTGAACATCGGGCCAGCGAAACACGCGCGAGGGAGGTTTGCCTCCTTCGACGGCACCGAGATCGCCTACGAGGTGATGGCAGCGTCGCCCGGTAGCAGCCGGGACTCCTGCGACGAGCAGCCGCCTCCGGTTGTCTGTCACCACGGCTTCGCATCCGATTCGGTCACCAACTGGGTGAGGCCAGGCGTGGCGGCCGCGCTCGTCGCGGCTGGCCACGACACGGTGCTGTTCGACGCTCGCGGCCATGGCCGCTCGGGAAAGCCGCATATCGTCGGAGCCTACGAAGACGGTGCGCTCGCCCGCGACGTCGAGCTTCTTGTCAGCCACCTTCGGCTCGACCGCTTCGACCTCGTCGGGTACTCGATGGGCTCCTTCGTGGCGATGACAGTCGCCCTGTCGCCATTCGGCCGCTCCCGCGTGCGCCGCCTCGTGCTCGGCGGGGCAGGCGTGGGGCAGGCGAGCCTCCGCGAGAGCGAGCGGAGCGGGCTCATCGCCGACGCCCTGGAAGCTGCCGATCCATCGTCTATAGGCGACCGAACTGCGCGGGCGTTCCGCAGCTTCGCCGATGCGACGGGTGCGGATCGCCTTGCGCTCGCCGCTCTGCAGCGCGCCCACCTCGGACCTCCCGAGGTGGGCGACCTCGCTAGGATGGCCATACCGACACTCGTCGTGATCGGCGCTTCTGACACAATGGTGGGAAAGCCGGACTCGCTCGTACGCGCCATCCCCGGAGCACGCCTTGCTCTCGTCCCCGGTGACCACCTGTCGGCTCCGGTGAAGCCGGAGTTCTCACGGGCGATCGTCGAGTTCCTCGGCGAGCCATGGCAGTGACAGGGGACGCGCGACATGGCCCTGGCGTTAGGTGTTGCGGTGCCGCAGACCGGAGGTGATCGCCGGTGGCCGAGCGTGCCCAGCCGGCTGACCTCGTTAGCGTCATCCCTGCCTCAGGAGCGCTTTGCGGCCCGAGAAGGAGGACTCAGCCTTGACGCGACTCGCCAACCTCGCCGGCCGGGCGGTGCTGCTCACCGCCGATGGCGGGATCGACGTCGAAAAGGGCTCGGACGGCCTTTTCGCCGCTGACCCGCAGGCGCTCTACGACCGCTGGGACGAGTTCCGTATGTGGGCAGCCGCCCCCGAGCCCGGTGTCACCGGCTACTTCGAGGTGCACGAGGGGCAGCTGCTCGCCCCGGCCCCATCCCCCCGCCAGGTGTTCGGCATCGGCCTGAACTACAGCGACCATGCAGCCGAGACTGACCAGCAGCTTTCCGAGCGAGTCGCCATTTTCACGAAGTTCCCTACCTGCATCACGGGCGGCTTCACCGAGGTTCTCCTTCCCGAGGGCAACGTCGACTGGGAGGTGGAGCTCGTCGTCGTCATGGGCCGGCGCGCTCACAAGCTGGCCGAGTGGGAGGCATGGAGCCACGTCGCCGGCGTGACCGTGGGCCAGGACCTCTCGGAACGAATCTTGCAGCAGGCAGCCGGCATGCAGTACTGCCTCGCCAAGTCCTATCCCGGCTTCGGACCGATGGGTCCGTGGCTCGTCACGCCTGACGAGCTCACCGCACCGGACGACCTGGCGCTCTCCTGCTCGGTGAACGGCGAGGTGGTGCAGGCGAGCCGTACCTCGAAGATGGTCTTCGGCGTGCCCCGCCTCGTCGAGGAGCTGTCCCGGGTCGTGCCGCTGCTGCCAGGCGACGTGATCTTCACGGGCACCCCGGCCGGAGTCGGCGTCGCCCGCCGGCCGCCACGCTTCCTCCAGCCAGGTGACGTCGTCGAGAGCAGGATCGAGGGCATCGGCTCGATCCGCAACCGGATGATCGCCGGCTGAGGCCCGCTCTCACCCCTGCCGCCGCTCCCCTTCAGCAGCTCGCGGTCGTGCGAGGCGAGCAAGTACCGTCTTGCGGGTGGCGGCGAGCTCGCGGCGAGGCGCTCTCAGCGGAGCAGGTCAAAGCGCGGCCGAGGTCGTGCGGAGGGTGCTCGCCGATGATGTTGCCCGCCTGGTGGAGAACGACCCGGGAGTGCGCCATGGCGTCGATCCGGAGGCAGTCCACCAGGCTCGTGTTGCCACACGCAGGCTGCGATCCCAGCTACGTACGTTTCGTCCGGCGTTGAAGAACAAGGCGGTGCGCAGGGTGGCAGGCCCGCTCAGGTCCCTTGCGGGGATGCTGGGCGCGGTGCGCGACGCCGACGTGCTCGCCGAGCGACTTGCGACCGACGTCACCGGCGGGGATAGGGGCGCCGGGGAGGAGGACGCGATCGGGCTCGCTCTCTCGGTGGCCCTCAGCCGCCTCCGAAGCGAGCGCGACACCGCCTTCGAGGCGCTGCTGAGCGAGATGGACGGTGAGGGCTACCACTCGCTGCTCGTCGCCCTCAGCTCGCTCGCCAAAGCTCCGCCCACCACCTCAGCAGCCCGGAGGCCGGCGGGCGAGCTGTTGGAACCTCCCGTCAGGCGTACCTGGGCAAAGCTCGAGCAGGAAGTCGCCACCCTCCCCCCGGTGCCGAGCGACTCCCAGCTGCACCGGGTGCGCATCCGCGCGAAACGCGCCCGCTATGCCGCCCAGGCCGCGGCCGCCTTCAGCCCGGAGGCGTGCGGGCTGCTCGTCAAGCACCTCACCAAGCTGCAAGACGTGCTCGGAGCACTGAACGACGGGTCACGCGCCGTCGCCTGGCTCGAGCACCTGCGCGCCGAACCGCCAAGCGCCGCAGAGACGGTGCTCTCCGGGATCGACGTCCTCATCGCCCGCGAGCGTGCCGCCATGGCCACCGTCCGAGCCGAGTGGCACGAGCGATACAGCAGGGCGCGCGAGGCGGCGTTGCAGCTCGGCTGGGCGGCTACCGGGTGATGCGGTCGATCCGCTCGAGCACGTCGTCAGAGAGCCGCTCGACCACCTCGAGCGCGGCCATGTTCTCGCGGACCTGCTCGGGGCGGGAGGCGCCCGTGATGACGCTCGACACCTGCGGGTTGCGGGCGCACCACGCGATCGACAGCTGGGCGAGCGAGCACCCGAGCTCGTCTGCGACCTGCTTCAGCTGGCGGACCTTGGTGTTGCGCTGCTCGTCGGTGAGCTGGCCCTTCAGCCACTCGTAACCCTCGAGGCCACCACGACTCCCGGCCGGGATGCCGTCGAGGTACTTGCCTGTCAGCTGGCCCGAGGCGAGAGGGCTCCAAGTGGTTAGGCCAAGGCCGTAGCGCTCGATGACGGGCCGGTACTCGCCCTCGACCCGCCGCCTGTTGAGCAGGTTGTACTCGGGCTGCTCCATGACAGGGCGGCGCAGATGGTGGCGATCGGCGATCTCGTGGGCCTCGACCAACGCCTCGGACGACCACTCCGAGGTCCCCCAGTAGAGCGCCTTGCCGGACGAGACGATGTCGTGCATCGCCCACACGGTCTCCTCGACGGGTGTGCGCGGGTCGGGCCTGTGACAAAAGAGCAGGTCGACGAAGTCGAGGCTGAAGCGCTCGAGGCTGCCGTCGATCGCCTGCATCAAGTACTTGCGATTCAAGGTGTTGGACATGTTGGGGATCCTCGAGAGCCCCCAGAACAGCTTGGTCGACACGACGTAGGAGTTGCGCGGCCAGCCGAGTTGCGAGAGGACACTGCCCATGATCCGCTCGGAGTCACCGCCGGCGTAGACCTCGGCGTTGTCGAAGAAGTTGACCCCGGCGTCGCGCGCCACGCTCATGCACTGCATCGCGAGCTCTTCGTCCAGCTGCGGCCCGAAGGTCACCCATGACCCGAACGACAGCACGCTTACCTGGAGGCCAGAGCGGCCGAGGTGGCGGTACTGCATCTCGCCTGTGGTCATGTCTCGTGCACGTCCCTTCCTTGGTGTGGTTCGAAGTGGGCGCGAGCGCCCAGTTGCGGCGGCCCAGTCAGTGCACGGCGGCGTGCGCAGCCTCGAGGAGCTCGGCCAGCTCCTGCTGCTCTGGTTCGTCGAGTGACGCAAGCACGCGGCCCATAGCGACATCAGTCGCCGTTTCCGCGGCCTGCCAAGCCTCCCTGGCGAGCTCGACATCGGGGAACGGCTCTTTCCACCCGAAGACGCCTGCGAGAAAAGGAGTCTTCACGAGCAGGGCGACCAGCGGGTCGAGGCCCTGTGCTAGCACTGCGGCGCCGTGGAGGGCCCCTCGCAGCTCGCGAAGCCCGTTCAGGCGGTGCATGGCGAGCGCAACCTCGTCGTCCGGTTCGGGAAGGCTGCGCCAGCCGGCGAACAGCGGTGCCCCTGCTGGGCCCGCTGACGCGATGACCTTGCCTGTCAGCCCGGCGAGACGAGCGTAAGAGGGGCCCACACAGAGGTGCTGGTCGGACCAGGAGTGCAGGCAGCCCGCGAAGACGAGGGCCGCCTCTCTCGGTGCCATTACCCCCCGGGCGCGCTCCCAGCGGTGCCTGATCATCGCAGGGTTGAAGAAGACGAAGGAGGCGCTCACGATCGCGGCATCGACGTCGCCGAGAACGCCACCCCGGCCGGCCACGTAGAAGTCGAAGCCGTCGAAGCCGAGCTCGTTCCCCCGCTCATAGGTCGCGCTGTCGAGCATGAAGTTCGCCGTAAGGTCTCTCGTAGGCTTCGCCATGCGGACGGCGGCTTCGACGGGGTTCATCGCTCCTCCTCGGTCAGCGACTCCGACCGTGCTCCTCCTCGGTCAGCGACTCCGACCGTAGCGGCGACGCTACGATCTCCGAGCAGTGCCGGAGCGCCCCACAGTCCTCCTCGTGGACGAGCTCGGACGCGCGCTCGGACCTTCGGACAAGCTCGAGGCTCACGAGGCGCCCGGGAGGTTGCACCTGGCGTTCTCGGTGTTCCTGTTTCGTGACCGCCAGCTGCTCTTGCAGCAACGGGCGACTTCGAAGTACCACTTCCCCGGCATCTGGGCCAACGCCTGCTGCAGCCATCCGGCGCCGGGCGATGACATAGTCGATTCCGCCGAACGCCGCGTACGCGAGGAGCTCGGCCTCGACGCGGACCTCGACGACGTCGGGACCTTCATCTACCGAGCGGTCGATCCGGGCTCCGGTCTCGTCGAGCACGAGCTCGACCACGTGCTCGTGGGGACGCTTGCCG
>JAKATT010000058.1:13243-17373 GCA_021818615.1 Actinomycetes bacterium
TGATGCGCCGCCGCAGCGACGAGGAGAGAGTCGAGATCGGCGAAATGGCGGAAGACCGTTCGTTCCGACACCCGCGCCCGGCGGGCGACCTCGGCGGCACTCGGCAGCGGTCCGCCGTTCTGGGCGCGGATGATCTCGAGCACCGCCGTCACGACGGACTCGCGGTTGCGCGCCGCGCGAAGGCGCCGCCCGTCTCCGTCCACCCACTCGGCGGGCGTCGGCCCGCCCGGGGCCTCTCGATCACGCGCAACCATGCAAGATCACCCTTTCCGAAGGGTCGCCAGAACACCAGCCACGAGGTTCGATCCTACCTGGCCCATCGAACGAGCACGTACAGAATTCGCCAGTCTACTGCCAGATGTGAACGGTGGTGGGGTCGGGAGGTCCGCTGTGTGAAACGTCGCCGCAGAGCCGGTCTCGGTGGCGCCGGGGCAATACTTGACTAAGTTGATCGAAATAGTAATATTTGGTGATGCCTACAGACACCAGTGAATCAACCTCCGGCACCCAGCCGAACGTGTTGTTGTCAGTTGTCGCCGGTAGCGACGGCGCGGCTGCCGGGGCTGAGGTCCGCTTCGCCTCTGGTAGGCGGTGGGCATTTGCTTCGGATGGGACTGCCCCAAGCCCGGTCGAGGCAGTCCTCGCCTCGCTCGCGGCCTGCCAGGTCATCACATACCACTACTGGGCCGCTCGCCTGGGAATCGCTCTCGAGCGCTGCTCCGTGCGGGCAGAGGGGATCTTCGACCCAAGGGGTTTTCAAGGTGATCCTGCCGCGCTGAGCATCGGCTACCAGAGCGTCCAGCTCGTTGTCACCATCGGTGGACCTGAGGCTCCGGAGCGCTACGAGGAGCTCGGCGACAGTGTGGATCGTCACTGTCCTGTCCACAGCTCCTTGACCGCGGCGACCCCGATCGAACGCCAGCTGTGCCTCGAGCAGGTCGCCCCGCTTGGAGGCCACTAGCCAAGGCCCTGCCTGCCTGCCTGCCGGCCGCGCTCGTCTCAAACCAGCATGGCGTCTGCGGCGTTCGGCAGGGTGGCTTCGGCCGCGGCCGGCTCGCCCTCTTTGCCAGCTGCAGCGTCATGACCCCGCTTGGCGCCTCCGGCCGAGTGCACCGTCGAGCGGAGCTTGATCTCGGGAAGCGCCAGGGCGCAGAGGAAGGCGGCAGCAGTCACGGGAACGGCGACGAGGAAGACGGTGTCGATCGTGTGGACATAGGCCAGCCGGGCGGCGGCGTAGATGGCAGGCTGTACCCGCCCGAGCGCCTTCAACTGTGCGGGGCTACCGACGATCAGCTGAGCGATCTGTTTGACGTGCGGCTTGGCGGCGGCAGGTAGGGCGGCGAGCAGGTTGCCTCCGAGGCGGTCGGTCAGGATCGCCCCGAGGATGGCCGTGCCGAAGGCACCTCCCATCGAGCGGAAGAAGTTGCTGAGCGATGTCGCCGTCCCGAGGTCCTTGTAGTCGACGCCGTTCTGGACGGCAAGGACGAGCACCTGCATGACGAGGCCGAGGCCAGTGCCGACGACGAACATCATGAGCGAATCGACCATGCTCGAAGTGCCGACGCTAAGCATCGAGAGCAGGTACATCCCGATGGTCATCACGGCCGTGCCGACGACCGGGAAGATCTTGTAGCGACCGATCCGGGCGATGACCTGCCCAGAGGTGATCGACGCGATGAGGATTCCCGCCATGAGCGGGAGCAGCATGAGCCCTGAGATCGTCGGCGAGACACCCTTTACGACCTGGAGGTAGATCGGCAGGTAGATGATCGCCCCGAACATGGCCACGCCGACGATGAAGCCGGCCGCGTTGGAGGCGGTGAACACCCGCTTGCGGAACAGGTACATAGGCACGATCGGCTCAGAGGCCCTTTTCTCCCATGCTACGAACGCCGCCACCAGCATCACTCCGGCGGCGAGCAACGTGATGATCTGCCATGAACCCCACGGGAAGCCCTGCGGCGAGCCACCGAGCGTGGTCGTGAGGAGGAGAGCCGACACACCTGCGAGCAAGAGGAGTGCCCCCACGTAGTCGATCTGGTGCTCCCTGCGCTGAGCACCGTCTTTGAGCACGATGCTCGTCACGAACAGCGCGAGCGCCCCGATCGGGAGATTTATGTAGAAGATCCAGCGCCAGGAGATCTGCTCGACGAGGAAGCCGCCGACGAGTGGTCCGGCGACGCTCGCGAGCCCGAAGACCGCACCGAAGTAACCCTGGTACTTTCCCCGCTGCGCGGGCGGTACGACGTCTCCGATGATCGACATCGCGAGCACGATGAGGCCGCCAGCACCGAGACCCTGCAGCCCTCGGAAGGCAATCAGCTCGTTCATGTTCTGGCTGAGCCCGGCGAGTGCCGAGGCGGCGAGGAACAGCACGATGGCGAATTGGAAGATCTTCTTGCGTCCGAAGAGGTCCGAGATCTTGCCGTAGAGCGGGGCGCTCGCGGTCGAGGTGAGCAGATACGCGGTGACGACCCAGGTCAGCCGGTTGAGCGAGTGGAAGTCGCCGACAATGGTCGGCAGAGCCGTGCCGACGACCGATTGGTCGAGCGCGGCGAGGAACATCCCGAGCATGAGGCCCGAGAAGACGATGAGGATCTGGCGGTGCGACAACGGCGCGTCCAAAGCGCTGGAAACGACCGGGGCAGCTCCGGTGCTCGAGGGGGAGGGGGGCGTGGCAGTCGTGCTCATTCGGCTGCCACGTCGGTCGTGGTCGTCCTTGACGAGCTGGGGATATCGCCCGAACAGGCAACTGAGCAGCCCGGCAGCGAGCGGGACAACGTCGCGAGGATGTCGAGGAGATGCGCGAGCTGCTCGTCGGAGAGCACCTCGAGCATGGCGGCGCTCTTCCGGCCGATGCTCTCGTGCAGGCGCTCGACAAGGCGCCGGCCCGATCTCGACAGCTCGAGGCGGACTATGCGCCGGTCCTTCGGGTCGCTCCCACGTTCGACGAGCCCTTGGCGGACCAGCCGGTCCGTTAGGGCGGTGGTGGCGCTCTCGCCGACTCCGAGCTCCTTGGCGAGCTCGCGCATCGTGTGCGAGTGGTGCCGAAGGCATCCAAGCGCCTCGAGCTGGTGGATGGTCACATTGTGGAGCTCGTCTCGCAGCTCGTGCTCGAGGTTGAGGGCGAAGCGCCTCTTCAGCACCGGGCGCAGCTCGAGGAAGGCCTCGACCAGCTCAGCCCGTCGGCTTGCCTGCTGTTCGAGGACCCGGCCGCCTCCGGGGCGTGCCGTCTTTGCTGTCGTCGTCGTCGTCGCCATCTGCCCACCCGGTATGTTCGCTCATCGAATAACACGATCACAGAACGTTTTGAGTATCGAAATATTCCCGGTCGCCGGTGATGGGCAGCGGAAGGCGCGCCAGCAGGGGAAGGCGCGCCAGCAGGGAGGCGGCTCAGAGGGGCGCCGCTCAGCCGGTGCCGCCGCTCAGCCGGTGCCGCCGCTCAGCCGGTGCCGCCGCTCAGCCGGTGCCGCCGCTCAGCCGGTGGCGCCGCTCAGTCGGTGCCGCCGCTCCCGTCGCGGCTGACCATGCCGGCTGCCCTCAGCACATCGAGCACGGCATCGAGCGCGTCCGGCTCGGCTAGGGAGTCGCGCGATACGACGTCGTCCGGGCTGGCACCGAGCAGCACGCGGCGGAGGGGCACCTCCACCTTCTTGCCGTTGAGCGTCCGAGGCAGCGCGGCGACTCCGAGGATGCGGTCCGGGACGTGGCGAGGCGACAGCTGGCGGCGTAGCTCGTCCCGGATGGACTCCGCGAGCGATTCGGCGCTCTCACCCTCGACCGGGACGACGAGGAGGAGCAGCTCGCCCTCGCGGCCAAGCTCGCTCGTGTCGATCACGAGGCTGTCGGCGACGCCGTCGAGCGCCTCGACGACGCGGTAGAACTCCGCCGTCCCCATACGCACGCCGCCCCGGTTCAGCGTCGCATCCGAGCGGCCGTACACGACGAACGTGCCGCGCTCGGTGCGCTTCACCCAGTCGCCGTGGCGCCACACGCCGTTGAAGTCGGCGAAGTAGCTCTGATGGAGCCGGTTCCCGCTCTCGTCGCCCCACAGGGACACCGGCATCGACACCATCGGCTCGGTCACGACGAGCTCGCCCACCTGCCCGACGAGGGGCCGCCCGTCCGGG
>JAKATT010000058.1:18110-22758 GCA_021818615.1 Actinomycetes bacterium
GAGGGCCTCCTCGAGAGTCGCGAGCTTGCCCGAGAGGTCGAAGTCTCGCCCGCCGTAGCGGTACGAGCTCGCGGCGAGAAGGACGCGCGGCTCGATCTGGCGGAAGCGGTCCACCATGCTCGCAGCGCCGAACTCCGGCGCGCAGCTCGACCAGATGGCGCCAAGGCTCGCGCAAGCGAGGAAGCCGATCACCGAGGCGAGGCTGTTCGGGAGGACGGCCGCCACCCGGTCTCCCTGCCGCACGCCGAGCTGGCGCAGCCCGGCGGCGACAGCACCCGCCGAGGCGATTAGCTCGCCGTAGGTCATCTCGGTCCGGTTCGAGGCCTCGTCGACGGCGATCACGGCGACGTTTCCCGCTGCATGGCGCGTCACCTGGTCGGCGTAGTTGAGCCGAGCGCCTGCGAACCAGCGGGCGCCTTCGGCGCCGTTGCCGCGCACGAGCAGCTTCGTAGGCGGCGTGCTCCACCTCACGTCGAAGAAACGGGCTATTGCCAGCCAGAAACCCTCGAGATCTCGGATCGACCACGCCCACAGCTCTTCGTAGTCGGACGGATCGATCACGCCGTATCGAGCGAGGAACGAGATGAACCTCGACATCTCTGAGCTGGAGACGCGCTCGGCCGAGGGCTCGAAGAGCAGGTCGCCCTCGCGTACTGGCGGTCGCTGGCTTGCCGTCACGCGCCCGGTACCTCGAGGACGATCTTGCCGAGCTTGGCTCCTGCGGCGAAGCGCTCGTAGGCATCGTGGGCTCGCTCGAGCGGATACGTCCCTGCGACCGGCACGGTGATCTCGCCCGTTGCGAGGAGCGGCAGCACCTCCGCGCCGACCCTCCGGGATGCCTCCGCTTTCTCGGCGAGGGAGCGTGCTCGCAGGGTCGACCCGCGCACCACCGCCCGTTTCGCCATCACCTGGGCGAGGTCGATCTCAGTGTGCCCGCCGGCACCGATCCCGATCACCACGATCCGGCCCCTCGTGGCGAGAGCCTTCAAGTTGATCGGAAGGTTCAAGGCGCCCACGAGCTCGATGACGACGTCGTAGGGGCCGTGCTCCGCAGTCTCGGCCGGGTCGATAGCGGTCGCTCCAAAGGCCGCCACGGCATGGCGAAGCTCCTCTCGCCTAACGCTCGCCACGACGTCGGCGCCTCTCGCCCGGCCGAGCTGGACCGCTGCGAGGCCGACCCCACCGGCGGCGCCGGTCACGAGCAGCCGCTCGCCCTCGACCAGCTGGCACTGCGTGAAAAGAGCGTCATGGGCTGTCACGAAGACCTCGGCGAAACCCCCCGCCTCTGCCCATGAGATCCCGTTGACCGCCGGCAGGGCGGTGGCTTCCGGGACGACTGCCATCTCGGCCTGCCCTCCGCCGGCCACGATCGACATCACCCGATCGCCCGGGACGAAGCGCTCGGTGCCCGGGCCCCGCTCGATGACGACGCCAGCGAGCTCGAGGCCGGGGATGTCGGCTGGGGCGCCCTTCGGCGGTGGATAGAGACCGCGACGCTGTAGCTGGTCGGCTCCGTTGAGGCCGGCCGCCGCTACCCGGACTAGCAGCTCACCGGTACGCGGTGTGGGCGTCGGTCGGTCCGCCACCGCCACGTCCCCGTCGACCACGACGACTGCACGCATCTGACTCAATGTAGGCGGGCGGCGCACGAAGCGCGCCGCCCGGCGCGGTAGCGGTACGGTCGGGCATGACCGACTCAGCAGCCGACCTCGCGGGCAAGGTCGCCCTCGTCACGGGCGGGCCTCGGGCATCGGACGGGCGACTGCCCGCCGCCTCGCCCGGGCGGGGGCGAGCGTCGTCGTGGCCGATCTCGCCGAAGAGGCCGGCCGGGAGGTCGCGTCGGAGCTGAGCGGCCGCTTCGTCCGCCTCGACGTGGGTGATCCGCTGGGATGGGCGGCAGCGGTGTCCTACGCCGAGTTGGAGCTCGGTGGCTTCGACGTCGCCTTCCTGAACGCCGGTGTGACGACGGGCGAGGGGGACGTCACCCGGGTGACGGACGCGCAGTACGGAAGGATGTAGCCCCGCAGCTCGAGGAAAAGCACATAACGGTCAGCGCCGTCTGCCCTGGACTTGTCGACACTCCGCTCATCGGGGAGGAGGGCCACGCCCTCGCCGCTGCGGAGGGCTTCCCCCTCATCGCTCCGGAGGCAGTCGCCGGGGTGGTCCTTGGTCGAGTGGTAGGCAGCGACACCGGTCAGGCCCTCGTCTGCCAGGCGGGGCGCACCCCGCCGGCTGGCCTGGCATCGGCCGATGAGCTACGAAAGAGCGGGAACTGAGCGCCGACCGGTCACGGGCCGTCGGGCGCCAGAGCCAGCATCAGGGCTGGCCGGCTCCGTAGGCGCCTGGCGGGATCGGCGAGAACATCACGTTCGTGCCGGTCTGCTCGGCCTGGATGATCGTGTCCGCACCGTAGGGGCCGGAGCCGACGTACATGACGACGTGGTACAGGTAGCTGGCGTCCCCATAGAAGATGAGATCGCCGGGCTGCAGGTTCGACATCGACACGTGGGCGATCTCGTAGTACTGCTCGGTCGCGCCATGAGCCAGCTGGACGCCTGCTTGCGACCAGGCCCACATCGTGAGCCCTGAGCAGTCGAAGCCAACCCCCGGGGTTGCGCCGCCCCACACGTAGGGCACTCCGAGCTGCGACTCGGCTGCCCGTACTGCGACGGCTCCCGAGCCTCCGCCACTGACAGGAGGTGGTGGAGGCGAGACTGGCGGGGGCGGCGGGGGCGGTGGCTGGTTCTTGGCGGCAGCCGCCGCAGCCGCCGCAGCCGCCGCTGCGGCAGCCGCAGCCTGCCTCTGCTGCCAGGCGGCGACAGCAGTGGCGAGCTGGCCCTTCACCTGGCCGAGCGTCGACTCGAGTGTTGCCGTGGTCTTCTCGGCGCTCAGGCGGTCGGCCGCGATCTGGCGCTTGGCCGCTGTGGCCGCGCGCTCTTGGAGCGAGAGGCGCTGCTCGCTCACCTTGAGGGAGTGAGTCGCCAGCTCGACGGCCGAGACGGCAGTGTCGATGTTGCCGGACGCGGCCTGCAAGTAAGCCTGCTGCTCGGGGACCTGGGACGAGTTGCCGTTCATGAACAGGCTCAGGCTCTCGCTGGCACCGTTGCTCACGTAGGCGTCGATGGCCACTTGGCGCAGCCTCAGCTCGTCGTCCCTCAGCGAGTGGCGCGAGGCGTCGATCGCAGCGCTCTCCACAGCGACCTGCCTGCGCAGCTCGGTCACCTTGATGACGGCGTTGTTGTACTGCTCGTCCAAGATGTCGAGGCGCGTGTACTCGGCGCTCAGCTGCTGACCGATCGAGGCGGCCCGCTGCCTCAGCGAGGCGATCGAGGCGGCGCCCGCCGGTGTGTCGATGAATGCGGGCACGACTGAGCCGGCGAGCAGCGTCGCTGCGGCGAGAACAGCGGGAACGAAGCGCCGTCTGCAGCGCCCGGGCTGTCCGAGGAACCATCGGGCTCCTCGCTGGCATGCGGCCGCGAGGCTTCCCTCAGCAGGTCTCACAATGAGCCGCAACCTAGCCAAGTGCTCCGAACACCGCAAGCATCAAGGAGTTTCCCGCCACAACCTTCATCGACCTGTAACACGGGTCAACTCGCTGCAGCACTTGGCGCGAGCTGCGTCACATGACCGGCTCCATACCCCGCCCCGCACGCCGCTACCTTGAATCACATGACTTCTCATGACAGCGTACGCGAGCAGCCCAGCGGTGACTCGGACTTTCGTCTCGAGCACGACTCGATGGGCGAGGTCCGGGTCCCCTCCTCCGCCAAGTGGGGCGCCCAGACCCAGCGGGCGGTCGAGAACTTCCCGATCTCGGGGCGCCCGGTAGAGGCTTCCCTCGTCGCCGCCCTCGCGCTGATCAAGGGTGCCGCGGCCGAGGTGAATGCCGAGCTCGGCGCGATCGGCGAGGAGGTGGCCGACGCTCTCGCCGTTGTGGCCGGTGAGATCGCGGCCGGCGGCCATCTCGAGCAGTTCCCGGTTGACGTCTTCCAGACCGGATCCGGCACCTCGACGAACATGAACATGAACGAGGTACTCGCCCACCTCGCCGGCGAGAGGCTCGGGCGGGAGATCCGTCCGAACGACGAGCCGAACTGCTCCCAGTCCTCGAACGACGCCTTCCCCTCTGCTATCCACCTGGCGGCCGCACGTGAGATCTCGATCGACCTGCTGCCCGCACTCGCCGTGCTGGCTGGGGTGTTGCGCGAGAAGCAGGGTCAGTTCGCCGACGTGGTGAAATCCGGGAGAACCCACCTGATGGACGCCACACCTGTCACCCTAGGCCAGGAATTCGGGGGGTACGCGGCTGCCGTCGAGCATGGAATGGAACGGCTGCAGGCGTCGCTTGGGCGGATTGCCGAGCTGCCGCTCGGCGGCACGGCCGTCGGGACCGGGCTCAACGCTCCTCCCGGCTTCGCTCGCAAGGTGATAGGCCTCCTCGCCGAGCGCACGTCGTTGCCTCTCAGCGAAGCCCGCGACCACTTCGAGGCACAGGGCGCCCGCGACGCCCTCGTCGAGGCTTCAGGCGTGCTGCGCACGATCGCCACGTCGCTGTACAAGATTGCCAACGACCTGCGGTGGATGTCGTCGGGCCCCCGTTGCGGGCTCGGCGAGATCCATCTGCCGGACCTGCAGCCCGGATCGTCCA
>JAKATT010000227.1 GCA_021818615.1 Actinomycetes bacterium
GCCGTCCACCTTTGCCACCGCGCCGTCGAGGCGACCGACGAGCGCGACGTAATCGGAGTCGCTCAGCCCGCCCGCCCGGGCGAGATGGTACGAGTGGAGCAGGCTGCGGTAGCGCACGAACGGCTGACGCTCGGCGGCCGCCTCTGCGCCGAGGGGGAAGTCGAGCTCATCGTAGTCGAGCAGCCTGCGCAGCACGTGGTCGCGCCCATCGCCTGCCTGCGGGCAGCGGAACGGGTACGGCTCGTCCGCCTCGACGACCGTGCCGCAGCCGCTGCAGGCGATGGTGCTCGGGAGCTGAGCGAGCCTGCGGGTCACCCCGTCGCCCCGTACTGGGCGAGCACGCCCGTGCGGGCGTTGAACTCGCTGATCATCTCGTCCCACTCGGCCACGATCGAGCGCGTCTCCCGCCAGAACGCCTGGTCCCTGCGCGCCCGGAACTCCTCGCTCGAGACTCCCTGCTGCTCCACCCAGGTGTAGTAGCCGAGATTGAAGATCCGCTCCCGATCCTCTCCGGAGAGCTCGAGCATGTGATCGGTCGTCGCCCCGGCCAGATGCTCGCCGAAGGCGGCGGCGGCCGCCACCTCGTCGAAGCCGTCCGGGTGCAGCCTCTTGAGGGCGATCTCGAGCTCGCTCGAGTACATCGGCGCCCCGTCGGTGGCAACGGTCGCCACGACGTCGCTCGGCCCGAGCTCCTCGTACCTGGCGAGCTTGATCGCCGCGAGCACGTTGCAGATGCTGGACAGCCCGAAGGAGCCGAGCGAGCCGAGCGCCGCGTCGGGCACCGACCGGCGCTCGGAGAGGTAGCGGCGGCCAACATCGGTGTTGAACAGCACGTTGAGGCCGTCGGTCGCCCTGTCGGAGACGTCGATGACGAAATCGGTGCTCATGACGTTGTGGATCAGCGGGATGTGCTTGTCACCGATGCCCTGGATGTTGTGCTCGCCGAAGCCGTTGAGCAGCATGGTCGGGCACTCGAGCGCCTCGACGGCTGCGATCTTGGCGCCGAAGCGCTCCTTCAGGTAATCGCCGGCGGCGATCGTGCCGGCCGATCCCGTCGCCGAGACGAAGGCCCTGAGAACGAGCCCGTCCTCGACCCTCGTCATCGATTCGACGACCTCCTCTACTGCCCGCCCGGTGGCGAAGTAGTGCGCCAGGTGGTTCCCGAACTCGGAGAACTGGTTGAAGATGACGTTCGTCGGGTCGACCGCCATCGCGTTGCACTCGTCGTAGATCTCCTTCACGTTGCTCTCCGTGCCCGGAGTGCGCACGATGTCAGACGGGTCCTCGACCCAGGACTCGAGCCACTCGAAGCGCTCACGGCTCATGCCCTCGGGCAGGATGGCGACTCCGTGACAGTCCATGAGGCGCGACACCGCCACGCCCCCGCGGCAGTAGTTGCCCGTCGAGGGCCAGACCGCCTTGTCCCTCGTAGGGTCGAACTGCCCGGTGATCACCCGGGGAGCAAGGCAACCGTAGGTGGCAAGCACCTTATGGGCGCCGATGATCGGGAAGCGGTCGGCGAGAAGCACCACGATGCGCGCCGGAGTCCCCGTCAGCTCCGCAGGCAGCACCACGTGCTCGGGCAGCTCGACGAAGCCGGTCCGGGCGCCGTCGTTGTGCCAGTGGACGCGGAACAGGTTGAGGGGGTCGGCGTCATCGGGCCCGACGCCGGAGAGGGCCGATCTGATCGCTGGCGGGATCGTCGCCGGCTCGGTCAGCTCGGCGAAGGTCGGGAGCGCGATCTTGCGCTGGCGGAACCTCTCGACCGTCCTGTCGTAGACGCCCCGGTCGACGATCTCGCGCTCGAGTCCGAGCCTTCTCATTGGCATGCCGCTCCTCCGTTCTCTCCGTCCTTGCTTAGCTCAAGGTTCTCACCGTTCTCGTGCGCCACGCTTCGTTCGACGCCCGAGAGCTGCTCGTAGTAGTGCCAGCGCTCGTCGACGTCGGCTTGGGAGAGGGCGAGCAGGTGCGCACCTCGCTCGGAGTCCGCCGCCATCAGCGACGAGAATCGGGTCTCGGCCAGCTCGAAGTCTGCCACCGGGATGCTCGGCGGCTTCGAGTCGAGCTGGAACGGTCGCGTCCCCGGGGCGGGGCTCGGGTGGTAGCGGTACAGCGGCCAGTAGCCGCTCGCCACGGCCGAGTGCTGGTGGCGCATCGAGGTGGACATCTCGATGCCGTGCGCGATGCAGGTGCTGTAGGCGATGACGAGGGAAGGACCGGGCCAGGCGGCCGCTTCGAGCAGCGCCCGCACCGTCTGCAAGTCGCCCGCGCCGATGGCCACCTGGGCGACGTAGACGTCGCCGTAGCCACGGGCAACTGCGCCGAGGTCCTTCTTCGGCGTCGGCTTGCCGGCCGCCGAGAACTTGGCCGCCGCGCCACGCGGCGTCGCCTTCGACGCCTGGCCACCGGTGTTCGAGTACACCTCCGTGTCGAGCACGAGCAGGTTCACGTTGCGGCCCGAGGCGAGCACGTGGTCGAGGCCGCCGAAGCCGATGTCGTAGGCCCAGCCGTCCCCCCCGACGATCCAGACGACCTTCGCCACGAGCTCGTCGGCGAGCGCCTCGAGTCGTATTGCAGCAGGATCTCTTGTCGCGATTGGACGTGCGAGCACCTGGCGCAGCAGGCCGACCCGGGCCCGCTGCCCGGCGATAGCAGCCTCGTCGGTCGGGTCGTCGAGCACCCCGGCGAGGAGGGAGTCGGCGAGCTGCGCGCCGATGAGCGATCGCAGCTCGGCGACGAGACGGCGCGCTTCGCTCCGGAGGCGCTCGTAGCCGAGCCTGAGCCCGAGGCCGAACTCTGCGTTGTCCTCGAAGAGCGAGTTCGACCAGGCTGGCCCCCGGCCGGCAGGGTCCTTGCTCCATGGCGTCGTCGGCAGGTTGCCGCCGTAGATCGACGAGCAGCCCGTCGCGTTGGCCACGACCATGCGGTCGCCGAAGAGCTGGGAGAGCAGCCTCAGGTACGGGGTCTCGCCACAGCCGGCGCAGGCCCCCGAGAACTCGAAGAGCGGCTCGAGGAGTGACACGCCCTTCACGGTGTCGTGGCGGACGCTCGCCCTGTCGATCTCGGGGATCGAGCAGAAGAAGTCCCAGCGGGGGCGCTCAGCATCCCGCAGGCTCTCGGCCGGCAGGAGGTCGAGCGACCTGTGACCGATCGCGGTCTTCGAGAGCGCCGGACAGACATCGACGCACAGGCCACAGCCGGTGCAGTCGTCCGGGGCGACCTGGACGGAGAGCAGATGCCCGGGCAGGTCGTGCGAGCGGAAGGGCTTCGACTGGAACCCGGGCGGTGCGCCGACGAGCGACTCGGGCGTGAACACCTTGAGGCGGATGGCGCTGTGCGGGCAGACTACGGCGCACTTGCCGCAGTCGATGCAGATGCTCGGGTCCCAGCTCGGCAGCTCCTGGGCGATCGCCGGGCGCTCGAACCTGGCGCTGCCCGTAGGGAAGGTCCCGTCCACCGGCATGGCACTCACCGGCAGCTGGTCGCCCTCCCCGGCGAGCAGCCGGGCCGTCACGCGCTTCACGAACTCCGGGGCACCGTCGATGACAGGGGGCGGGCGGTGGCGCGTCGAGCTCGGTGCGGCCGGGACCTCGACACGGCCCAGGCTCTCCAGCGCCCGGTCGACGGCGGCGAGGTTCGCCTCCACGACGATCTGGCCCCGCCGAGCATAGGCAGCCTCGACGGCCAGCTTGATCCGCCCGACCGCCTCCTCGATCGGGATGAGGCCGGAGAGGGCGAAGAAGCAGGGCTGCATCACCGTGTTCACCCGGCCGCCGAGGCCGACCTCGCGAGCGACTGAGTAGGCGTCGACGGCGTAGAGCGCGAGGTGCCTGTCGATGACGAGCCGCTGAGCCTCGTAGCTGAGGCGGTCCCACACGTCTCTCACCGGGCAGGGAGCGTTGAGCAGGAGGGTCGCACCGGGCTTGGCGAGCTCGAGCACGTTCGTCTTGTCGAGCAGAGCGAACTGGTGGCAGGCGACGAAGTCGGCCAGCTCGACGAGATAGGTGGAGCGAAGGGGGCCGTCGGAGAAGCGCAGGTGCGAGAGGGTCACCGATCCCGCCTTGCGGGAGTCGTAGACGAAGTAGGCCTGCACGTGCTCGCCGGTGCTCTCCCCGACGATCTTGGCAGAGGCGCGCGAGGCACCGACGGTGCCGTCAGAGCCGAGCCCGACGAAGACGGCCGCGTAGGGGTGCGATGACAGCTCGAACCTATCGTCCGTTTCGATCGAGAGGTGAGTCACGTCGTCGTCGATCCCCACGGTCGCGTGGCGGCGGGGCACCGGCCGGGCGAGCTCGTCGAAGACGCCCTTTGCCATGCCAGGCGTGAGCTCCTTGCTGGAGAGGCCGTAGCGGACGCCTATCACCTCGGGACGCGAAGCCCGGCGCAGCTCAGCGAGCGCTGCCGTGACGTCGAGGTAGAGCGGCTCGCCGACAGATCCCGGCTCCTTCGTGCGGTCGAGAACGGCGACCGCCCGGACGCTCGGAGGGAGCGCCGCGACGAGCTCGGCCACCGGGAAGGGCCGGAAGAGCCTGACAATGACCATGCCGACCTTCTCGCCACGGCTCACGAGCTCCTCGACGGTCTCGGCGATCGCACCCGCTGCCGAGCCCATCACGACCACCACTCGCTCGGCCTCGGGATGGCCCTCGTAGTCGACGAGGCGGTAGTGGCGCCCCGTCCGCTCGGCGAGCTCGTCCATCACTCCTGCCACGATCCCCGGCACGGCCGCGTAGAAGCTGTTGGACGCCTCTCGTGACTGGAAGAAGACATCGGGGTTCTGTGACGACCCGCGCAGCACCGGGTGGTCGGGGCTGAGGCGCCGCGAGCGGTGGGCGAGCACGTCGTCTTCGTGCACGAGCGCCCGAAGGTCGTCGTCATCGAGCACCGCGATGCGGTTCACCTCGTGGCTCGTACGGTAGCCGTCGAAGAAGTGCAGGAAGGGCACCCGCGCCCGCAGGGTGGAGGCATGGGCGACGAGGGCGAGGTCGTGGGCTTCCTGGACCGAGGACGAGGAGAGCATCGCAAAGCCGGCCGTCCGCGCCGCCATCACGTCGCTGTGGTCGCCGAAGATGGAGAGGGCGTGCGCGGCGACCGAGCGGGCGGCAACGTGGATCACCGCCGGCGTCAGCTCCCCGGCGATCTTGAACAGATTGGGGAGCATGAGCAGCAGGCCCTGGGAGGCGGTGAAGGTCGTCGCGAGCGTGCCGGCCTGCAGCAGCCCGTGCAGCGTGCCGGCGGCACCAGCCTCGGACTGCATCTCGATCACCTCGGGGACGGCTCCCCACAGGTTGGGCCGGCCGGCGGCCGACCAGGCGTCGGCGTGCTCGCCCATCGGCGTTGCCGGGGTGATCGGGTAGATGGCGATCGCCTCGGAGAGGGCGTGCGCCACCATAGCGACCGCCTCGTTGCCGTCGACATAGGCCGCCCGGTCGGCCTCGCGCTCGAGCTGCAGGGTCATCGCTCGCCCAGTGCAGGTCTCAGAGGACGGCCTCGTCGAGCATGGCGTCGGCCACCTTCTTGAACCCGGCGATGTTGGCACCTGCGACGTAGTCCCCGGGGCGGCCGTAGCGCTCCGCCGTCGCCCGGACGTTCGAGTGGATCTCCGCCATCACGGCTCGGAGCTCCTCGTCGACACGCTCGCGCGACCACTGCCTGCGCACGCTGTCCTGGACCATCTCGAGGCCCGACACCGTCACCCCGCCGGCGTTGGCGGCCTTGCCAGGCCCGAAGAGGACACCGGCCGTGCGAAGGAGATGGACCCCATCAGCAGTCGTAGGCATATTGGCGCCCTCGGTCACTGCGAGGATGCCGTTGCCGACGAGGTGGGCGGCGTCCTTGCCGTCGAGCTCGTTCTGCGTTGCCGACGGGAAGGCGAGGTCCGCCGGGATCGCCCAGAGCGGGTTCGAGTCGGTGCGACCCGCAGGTGTATAGGTGGCGGAGCGGTACCGCTCGGCGTACTCTGCGATGCGGCCCCTTCGACGGTTCTTGAGGTCGAGGACGAACGCGAGCTTCTCCCGGTCGATCCCGTCGGGATCGTGGACGAAGCCGCTCGAGTCGGACATAGTGAGCGGGACGGCCCCGAGGTCGATCAGCTTCTCGACGGTGTACTGGGCAACGTTCCCGCTGCCCGAGACGAGGCAGCGCTTCTTCTCGATCGACTCCGAGCGCGTCCTCAGCATCTCCTCGGCGAAGTAGACGGCCCCGTAGCCGGTGGCCTCGGGGCGCACGAGCGAGCCGCCCCAGCCGAAGCCCTTGCCGGTGATGGCACCGCTGAACTCGTTCGTGAGGCGCTTGTACTGGCCGAACAGGTACCCGATCTCCCGGCTCCCTACGCCGATGTCACCGGCCGGGATGTCGGTGAACTGGCCGATGTGGCGCCAGAGCCCGGTCATGAACGACTGGCAGAAACGCCTCACCTCCGAGTTGCTCCGTCCCTTCGGGTCGAAGTCTGATCCGCCCTTTGCGCCGCCCATCGGCAGCGTCGTGAGCGAATTCTTCAACACCTGCTCGAAGGCGAGGAACTTGAGCAGGCCGAGGTAGACGCTCGGGTGGAACCGCAGACCACCCTTGTAAGGGCCGATGGCGCTGTTCATCTGGACGCGATACCCGCGGTTCACCTGCACAGCCGCGCTGTCGTCGACCCATGGCACGCGAAAGACGATCACCCGCTCGGGCTCGGCGAGACGCTCGAGGATCCTTGCCTCCTCGTAGTGCGGCCGCTCGTCGAGCACCGGTTCGATCGAGGTGTAGGCCTCGCGGACGGCCTGCTGGAACTCCGGCTCGTGAGGGTTCCTCTCCTCGATCCTTTCGAGCGCCCTCGCGACGTAGCCGGCCATGTCAGCTTCTCCTCACCGTTGCATCACGCCGCTCATGGTGGGCCACCCGACGCCGTCGCACTAGAGGCGAAGGTCCCGGACGACTCCGGCCTCCCTGGCGGCGAGGCGTACGAGGTGCGCCCGCGGGCGTTCGATGGCAGCCTCGGGCGAGCCTGCCGCTTCGGCGAGCGAACGCGCCGAGACGACGCCGGCGGCCCGAGCGGCGGCCTCGGCCACCTCTACCCGACCGGCCAGGACCAGGCAGGGGACGTTGGCAGCGCGGGCGGCGGCGGCGACCCGGGACACGAGCTTGCCGCCGAGCGATTGGGCGTCGAAGGAACCCTCCCCGGTGATGACGAGATCCGCTCTTGCCACCCGTTCGCCAAGGCGTGTGGCGCCGATCACGAGCTGCGCGCCCGAGCAGCGGCGGGCACCGAGCACGAAGAGGCCGTAGCCGAGGCCGCCGGCTGCGCCGGCACCCTGCTCGCGCTCGAGGCCGGCGGCCCCGTCGACGTCGCGACCGACCACCCTCACGAGCCGCTCGAGAAGCGCCTCGAGCCGTGCGACGTCAGACGGGCTGGCTCCTTTCTGCGGGCCGAAGACCGCCGATGCCCCAGCTGGGCCGAGCAGCGGGTTGTCCACGTCGGTGGCCGCGACGATCTCGGGGAGCTGCCGGCGCCCCGTCTGCTCGACCCGGTCCGCCAGCTCGAGAAAGCGGGCACCTGGCTCGAGGGGCCGCCCTTCGGCGTCGAGGAGAGCAAGCCCGAGGGAGCCGAGCATCCCGGCGCCGCCGTCGTTCGTCGCCGACCCGCCGAGCCCCACGACGACGCGCCTCGCCTTCGTCGCGGCCGCGGCACGGATGAGATCGGCCACACCGGCTGAGGAGGAGTGGAAGGGGTCTCGTTCGAGAGGCGGAACGAGGTCGAGGCCGCACGCCTCCGCCGACTCGACGTAACAGGCGTCGCCCGAGGCGAGCAGGCGGGCGGTGACGGCGCGCCCGAGCGGGTCGCGCACCTCCACCTCGAGGATGCGCCCGGAGAGCGGCGCCGACAGGGCGTCGAGAAAGCCCGGCCCGCCGTCGGACATCGGGATGACCTCGAGGCAATCGTCCGGGCGTGCGCTCGCCCATCCCTCGGCGATTGCTCGAGCTGCTTGGCGGGCGCTGAGCGTACCCTTGAACCCGTCGGGGGCGACGACTATGTGCACCTGCCCATCCTTGCCGCCGCCGGAGCGGTGACGCCTGTAGCTTTTCACCGATGGCCTCTGCCCCGGTGCTCGTCACGCGCCGGTTGCCCGAGGAGGCGATCGCAAGGCTGACCGCCAGCTGCGAGGTGACGCTCTGGCAGGAGGAGCGCCCCATGCCGCGGGCGCGCTTGCTTGCCGACTCCGCCGGCAAGGCGGCCATCATCACCCTGCTCAGCGATCGGGTAGACGATGAGCTGCTCGAAGCAGCCGGAGCAGGCTTGCGGATCGTCGCCAACTATGCCGTCGGAGTCGACAACGTGGATCTCGCCGCCTGCTCACGGCGCGCCGTGATGGTGGCGAACACACCAGACGTCCTGACGGAAGCGACGGCCGACATGGCCTGGGCGCTCGTGATGGCGGCTGCGAGGCGGGTGGCCGAGGGGGACCGTGTGCTGCGGGCGGGCTCGGCCTGGGTGTGGGGTCCTGAGATGATGCTCGGCCGGGAGGTGTACGGCAAGACGCTCGGCATCGTCGGCTTCGGCCGCATCGGCAGGGCGGTCGCCAGGCGGGCGGGCGGCTTCGGAATGCGGGTCCTCGCGGCCGAGCGCTCCGGGGGGGCGGCGGGGGCTGGCGGAGCCGCGGGGACTGGCGGAGCCGCGGGGACTGGCGGGGCGGGCGGCGAGGTCGAGTGGCTGCCGCTCGACGATCTGCTCGCCGCGTCGGACTTCGTCAGCCTGCACGTCAACTTGAGCGACGAGACGCGCCACCTCCTCGACCGGGAACGCCTCGCCCGGATGAGACCCACGGCCGTGCTGGTCAACACGTCGCGGGGCCCGGTCGTCGATGAGGCAGCCCTCGCCGAGGCGCTGTCGGCCGGCCGGCTGTTCGCGGCCGGCCTCGACGTGTTCGAAGCAGAGCCTCACGTGCACCCCGACCTGCTCAGCCATCCCCGCGTCGTGCTCACCCCACACCTCGGCAGCGCCACTGTCGACACCCGCCGGGCCATGGGGATCCTCGCCGTCGACAACGTCCTCGAGGCCCTCGCCGGCCGGCGGCCGCCGGCACTCGTGAACGAGGACGCCTTTCGCCGCCCCAAGGCCTGAGGCGCATGGCCAGGGCGGGCGCCGTTTTCGGGACCTTCTCCCCTAGCGGGTCCGCCGTGCCGGCGCGACGGTGACGCAGGCGACGACGAGAGGAGGCATCATGGCAGAGACTCCGAGGCGCATCGTGGTCGGCGTCGACGGCTCGCTCGGCTCGGTGCACGCCCTCGCCTGGGCCCTCCGTGAAGCCATGACGGACGGCGCCGAGGTCGAAGCACTGCTCGTGTGGTCCGATGCTTGGGCGATCACCGGCCCGCCTTCGCTGTTCGGCGCCGGACGGGAGGGCCTGCACCGGCTGAAGGCCACCGTTGCCGACGCCGTCTCGAGGGCCGTGCGCGAGGTCCCGGGCTCCGAGGCCGTCAAGGTCACAGAGCGGGTCATCCCCGGCCATGCGGCTGAGGGCCTCGTCGCCGAGAGCGAGTCGGCGAGCATGCTCGTAGTGGGCACGACTGGACTGAGCGGCATCCGCCGATGGATGCTCGGCTCGGTCAGCCAGCACTGTGCCCAGCTCGCACACGTGCCGGTCGTCATCGTCCCGACGCCGGGGCATCGCCAGCCCGTGCATGCCGGCCGGAGAGGCAACGGTTACGAGGAGGGCGAGGCCGGCAGCGAGGTGAGCCGGTGACAAGACTTCGAGCACACGAGGAGGAGCCATGGGCAAAGAGCGACGGTGGACCGTCGAGATCGTCTTCACCGAGGACGATGCGGGCACCCGGGCGGACGCGCGGCTGCGCACGCCGACGGGCGTGCACGAGCTGAGCGGCTGGGGCAGCTCGAGGCGTAACCGTTCGGAACCCGACGTGCGTGACATCGGCGAGGAGATCGCCGCCGCCCGCGCCCTGTGGGGGCTCGCCGGCCACATCATGTACGAGGCAGCCGATCAGATCGACGAGTTCAAAGGCTACCCGGTCGGTCTCATCGGCTAGGCCGGCGGGTTCGCCGCGTGCGGCGCCCGGGGCGGCGATTCGATACCGTGCCCGGATGGCAACGGCGCCCTATGGCAGTTGGAGCTCACCGGTGACCCTCGACCTCCTCGTCGAGCAGGCGGTGGGGCTGGGTTTCCCGATGGCCACCGAGCAGTTCCTCTACTGGACCGAGCTCCGGCCGAGCGAAGGCGGTCGCCAGGTCGTCGTGCGGCAGCGCCACGGCGCATCGGAGCCGGCGTCGGGCGAGGACGTCTTCGGCCCACAGTTCCACGCGAGGACGCTCGTGCACGAGTACGGCGGCCGCCCCTTCGCAGTGCACAGCGACGAGACCGTCTACTTCTCGAACTTCGCCGACCAGCGGCTCTACCGCGTCAGCCCCGGCGGATCCCCCGAGCCGATCACGGCCGAGCCGCCGTCGCCCCGATCGGTCCGGTACGCGGCGCCGGTGCTAACGCCCGACGGGCGGCACCTCTTCACCGTCCGGGAGCGGCACCCGGAGCCCGACGACCCGGCGCGGGTGGAGAACGACGTCGTCGTCGTGGCAACCGACGGCTCGGCCGAGCCGATCGTGGTGGCGGCCGGGCACGACTTCTTCGGTCAGATGTCCCTCTCCCCCGATGGCCGGTGGCTCGCCTGGGCGAGCTGGGACCACCCGAACATGCCCTGGGACGGGACGGAGCTATGGGAGGCGGAGCTCGGGCCCGACCTCTCGGTCCTGAGCCGGCGCCTCGTCGCCGGAGGCCCGAGCGAGTCGGTCGTTCAGCCCAAGTACGCGCCCGACGGCACCCTCCACTTCATCTCGGACCGCACGGGCTGGTGGAACCTCTACGGGACAGGCGCGGGCGACGGCGCCGTCACGGCGCGTGCCCCGATGGATGCGGACGTCGGCCAGCCGGACTGGATCGTCGGCATGTCCTCGTACGCCTTCCTCGGCGACGGCTCGTTGCTCGCCTCCTGGGCAGAAGGCGGGCTCTCGCGCCTCGGCCTCCTCCCGCCGCACGGCTCGTCCTTCGAAGCCGTCCCGACCGAGCTCACGACGTTCGACTCCCTCTCGTCTTCGGCCGGCGGCCGCGACGTCTCGGCCCTCGCCGGCTCGGCGACCGACGCGCCGTGCGTCGTCCGGATCACGCCGCAGCGGGGCGACGGCTCGGCTACGGCCGAGGTCGCCGTCGTGAAGAAGAGCCGGGCCGTGGCGATCGATCCCGCCTACCTCTCCGTCCCTCAGCCGATCGTGTTCCCGACCGAGCACGGGCTGAGCGCCCACGCGCTCTACTACGCTCCGCGCAACGGCGACTTCGAGGCGCCCGGCGGCGATCTGCCCCCGCTCATCGTGCGCAGCCACGGCGGACCCACGTCGGCCGCCAGCTCCGTCCTCAACTACGGGATCCAGTTCTGGACGAGCAGGGGTTTCGCCGTCGTCGACGTGAACTACGGCGGCAGCACCGGCTTCGGCCGCGCCTATCGCGAGCGCCTGAAGGGCAACTGGGGCGTCGTCGACCTCGACGACTGCGTGAACGCCGCCCGCTTCCTCGCCGGCTCGGGCCGTGCCGATCCGAAGCGCCTCCTCATTCACGGCGGCAGCGCCGGCGGCTACACGACGCTGTGCGCCCTCACCTTCCGCGACGTCTTCGCCGCGGGGGCGAGCTACTTCGGCGTCGGCGACGTCGGGGCGCTCGCTCGGGACACCCACAAGTTCGAGTCGCGCTACCTCGATTCCATGATCGGGCCTTGGCCCGAAGCCCGCGCCCTCTACGAGGAGCGCTCACCCGTCTTCCACACGGACCGCTTGTCGACGCCGCTCATCCTTTTCCAGGGCCTCGAGGACAGGGTCGTGCCACCCGCGCAGGCCGAAGCGATGGCAGCTGCGCTGAAGGAGAAGGGCGTCCCGTACGCCTACGTTGCCTACGAGGGCGAGCAGCACGGCTTCCGCAAGGCCGAGAACGTCCGCCGCACGGCTGAGGCCGAGCTGTACTTCTACGGCCGGGTGCTCGGCTTTAGCCCCGCCGACGACCTCGAGCCTGTCCGGATCGAGAACGAGGTGGCGCTCTCCCGGCTCCAGACCTAGACCGCTCTAGGGCGGGCCGGCGCCCAACTGGCCAGGAGCGCCGGCGGAAGCCAGCTGCTCCGGCTCGCGCCCTTTGGTCTCGGGCGCGGCGAAGCACAACAGCGCCGGGAGGAACGCCGGGAGGAAGATCACGCCGGCGGCAAACGAGAAGCTGTTGCCGACGTCGACGAGCTCGCCGAAGCTGAGCAGCCCGACGACTGCGCCGATGACGGACGCCGCCACGCACCAGCCGGCGACGGAGGCTCGCACGGAGGTGGGAAAGAGCTCGTTGACGAACGCGCCGAGCCCAGGGGCGAGCACGGAGCCGCCGAGGACGCCGAGCACGTAGCCGGCAAAGAGAAGACCGCCTGAGCCGGAGTAGGTGAGCACGCTGAAGCCCGAGAGCATGGCGACGCCGAGCACGATCGAGGGACGTCGCCCGAGCCGGTCGGCAAGGTAGCGTCCGGCGAGGAGCCCGCCGAGCCCGGCTGCTCCGGCCGCCACGACCATCGCGGCGGTGAGCACGCCCGACTGGCGCACGACATTCTCGGCGTAGAGGAACACGAAGCTCGTGGCTGGCCCGGCGATCACGGCTATGAAGAACGTCACCGCCGCGACCACGCCGAGGCGGCGACGAAGGCCGCTCGCCACGACGCCCAAGACCGGGACCTCGTGGAGCAAGGAGAGGTTCGAGGTGGTGACGTACCGGTCGCTCTCTTCGACGAATCGCCGGACAACGACGAGAAGCACGAGCGGCACGAGAGCACTCGCGAACAGGATGCGAAACCCGACCGCATGCTGCCAGAGGCTGTGAATGATCGCCGTCAGGCCGGCCCCCACGCCGTAGCCGGCCGTCACGAGAGCGACAGCCTTCGAGCGGTCAGCGCGGCCCGTCTGCTCCGCGACGTTCACCTGGGCGAGCGCGTTCGTCGTCGAGAGCAGCGGGCGCCCGAGGGCGAAGATCGCCACGAAGAACCAGTAGCTCGGGCTGAGGGCAGCAACCGCCGTGAGACCAAGACCTATCGCTGCCGTGACGAGCAGGGTCGCCCGCCGGCCCAGCCGATCGGCCATTCCGGTAAGCGGGAGGGCTCCGAGCGACGCCAGGCGGATGACGGCCAGGCCGATGCCGAGGGCGGTGCCCGAGAGGCCGGCCTGCTCGGCGATCGTCGCACCGTGGGTGATGTGCCCGAGCGCCTTGGCCACGTCACCGAGGGCGGCGACGGCCCCGAACTGACCGTATCCGGACGCGACGGAGACGAGCGCCACTGCGACCACCTGGCGGTCCCGCCAGGTGCGAAGCCGCAGCCTGCTCTCGGGCGCGGGCTGCTCGTCGTCCGCAGGGGGAGGCTGCACGCCCCATTATGAGGCGCTGGACCGCCTGAGGGCCGCCGCCGGGCGGGCGGCACACCGGAGCACAGTCCCGATCAGCAGTCTGGCGGGCCTGATCACCTTGTCGAGAGTTGAAACCCGCCACCCGCGAGGAGCCGTTCGCCGCCACGCCCGGCCATGTGGCCGACGAACCAGTCGCGCGAGAGCGCGGCGGCCGAGCGCAGCGTGCCCGGCTCCTCGAAGAGGTGGGTGGCCCCCCGTACGACGACGAGGCGCGTCTCGCATCGCATCATCGCCCTGGCGTGGCGGTTCAGATCGAGAACGACGCGGTCGAGGCCCCCCACGATGAAGAGCGTCGGTGCCGCGACGCCACCGAGCCGCGCTGCGGCGAGGTCTGGGCGCCCACCTCGCGACACCACTGCGGCCACGTCGGCACCGGGCTCGGCGGCCGCCCACAGCGCCGCGGCTGCCCCGGTGCTCGCGCCGAAGTAGCCGACAGGTAGCCCAGCAAGGCCTCCCCCGCCCCTGATCCAGCCGGTGACGTCGCCGAGCCGGCCCGCGAGCAGCCCGATGTCGAAGACGTTCGCCCTGTCGCGCTCCTCTTCCGGGGTTAGCAGGTCGAAGAGCAGGGTGGCCAGGCCTGCCCCGTTGAGCAGTGACGCCACATAGCGATTGCGAGGGCTGTGGCGACTGCTACCGCTCCCGTGCGAAAAGACGACCAGGCCGAGTGCCGAGTCCGGGACCGTGAGGTGCCCGGAGAGCGTGACCGGGCCGGCCACAACCTCGAGCTCCTCGTCGACAGGTGCCGGAGCAACCGGCGGGTCGTCGAGCGGGTCGCCCTGGCGGGCAACAGGGTTCGCCGCCTCTTCGAGCAGGGCGGCAACCACATCGTCGCCGGTCTGTGAGAAGTCCTCGTAGAACTGGCCGATGGCGAAGAAGGGCCGAGGGGTCGACAAGGCGATGAGCTCGTCGGCGTCGCTCCCCATCCGAGCTGCCCAGTCCGGGGGAGCGACCGGGACGGCGAGCACCACCCGGCTCGCCCCTCGAGCCCGGGCAACCCGGCAGGCAGCTCGAGCAGTGGAACCGGTCGCGACCCCGTCGTCGACGACTACGGCTGTCCTTCCTTCGAGCGGGACCGGCAGGCGGTCGCCCCGGAAGCGGGCTGCCCGTCGCGCCAGCTCCGCCCGTTCGACCCGTTCGACGGTCTCGATCTCCCGCTCGGACACCCCCGCCGCTCGCACCACCTCGTCGTCGATCACGCGCACGCCGTCCTCACCGATCGCTCCCATCGCCAGCTCGGGCTGGAACGGCACACCGAGCTTGCGGACGAGCACGACGTCGAGCGGGGCGCCGATCGCCTTTGCCACTTCGGCGGCGACTACTACTCCTCCTCGCGGCAGGCCGAGAACGACGACCGGTCGCGTTGCGAGACCGGCGAGGCGCGCACCCAGGCGACGGCCGGCGTCACTGCGATCCTCGAACATCATGGCTCTCCTCGACGAGATGCCGTCGTCACAGCATGGCGGGCCCGGCACCTGGGCGCTAGGGCCGAAGGACTCTCAGTAGCAGAGCTCGCCCGGCTCTCAGACCAGCAGATCGAGATGGCGCGCCGACCCGACGCGGCCTACCGCGGGGTCGCAGCACGGGCCCTCCGGTCGACCACCCGCCCCTTGACCGTCCATGCATCGCAGCGTGGCACATCCGAGCCCGGCCGGGGACGAGCCACTCCTCCCGGCGGCTCTCCGGAAGCGGCTACAGGCGCTCCTTGATCGTCCGCGGGCTCGTCCAGCGCATGAGGTTCCACATCGAGCCGGCCTTGTCGTTCGTGCCCGACGCTCTCGCACCTCCAAAGGGCTGCTGTGCGACGACGGCGCCTGTCGGCTTGTCGTTGACATAGAGGTTGCCTGCAGCATGGCGTAGGCGGGCGACGGCCCTGGCCACAGCCAGGCGGTCGGTTGCCAGCACCGAGCCGGTGAGGGCGTAGGGCGACGTCCTGTCGACCAGGGCGAGCATGTCCTCGAAGGTGCCGTCGTCGTAGGGGTAGGCCGTCAGTATCGGCCCGAAGAGCTCCTCGGAGAGCAGGCGGCTGCCAGGGTCGTCGGTCTCGATCACGGTCGGGTGGACGAACCATCCTCGCTCGGAGTCGATCCGCCCGCCGATCGTGACGCGCGTGCCTTCGAGGACTCGGGCGGCCGCGATGGCATCGCGGTGCCGTTCGAACGCGCTCCGGTCGATGACTGCGCCGAGATCGGTGGCGAGATCGCGCACATCGCCGACGACAAGGCGTTCGACCTCGGAGCCCAGCGCGTCCCGGATCGCCGGCCACAGCGACTTCGGGACGTAGAGCCGCGAGGCTGCCGAGCACTTCTGGCCCTGGTAGCCAAAGGCGCTCGGGACGAGCACCCGCACGACCTGCGATGCCTCGGCGGACGGGTGGACGACCACGAAGTCCTTGCCGCCGGTCTCCCCGACGAGCCTTGGATAGGAACGGTAGCGGGCGATGTTCGAGCCAACCTCGCTCCACATCTGCTTGAAGGTATCGCTCGAGCCTGTGAAGTGGACGCCGGCGAGGTTCGGGTCCTCGAGCACGAGCGAGCCCACGTCCGTTCCCCGTCCGAAGAGGAGGTTCACGACGCCGGGAGGGAGCCCGGCCTCCTCGAGGAGGGACATGATGAAGTACGCCGGCAGCGTCGCCACCGAGGCCGGCTTCCAGAGCACGGTGTTGCCGAGCAACGCCGGGGCGCACGGCAGGTTGCCGGCAATCGACGTGAAGTTGAAGGGAGTGACGGCGAACACGAAGCCCTCGAGCGGTCGGTAGTCGACCCGGTTGAGCGCCTGCTGGGTCGAGCTCGGCTGCTCGTCGTAGATGCGCAGCATGGCGGCGACGTTGAAGCGGAAGAAGTCCACGAGCTCCGCCACGTCGCCGTCCGCCTCGCTTGCCGTCTTCGAGATGGCAAGCATCGTCGCGGCGACGAGCCTGTCGCGGTAACTGCCGGCGGCGAGGTTCGCGGCGCGAAGGAAGACAGCCATGCGCTCCTCGAAGGGCGTCGACGACCATGCCGGAGCGGCGGCGATCGCAGCGTCGATCGCGGCGCGAACCTCCCCGGGGCCTGCCGCATGGACAGTGGCAAGGACCTGACGACGATCGTGCGGGAGGACGGCCTCGAAGGTTCGCCCGGTGCGAGCCCGGTGCCCCCCGATCACGAGCGGCAGCTCGAAGCGCTCGGCGAGGAGCACGCCGAGGGCTGCCTCGAGACCTTCGGCTGCCGCCGAAGCGAGCGCGAACGAGCGGATCGGTTCGTTGATCGGCGGAGCCGGTCGCGCCACACCGGTGGTGGCGCTTCTCGACGGGAGCTCCGACCACTCGACGATCGGCCGGGCCGGCTCCTCGCCAGCACCCTCCGGGCGGCGAGCAGCCCGGGTGGTGCCGAGCTTTGACGTGAGCGTCATGGTCACCCCTCTCTCTCGATGGTCACGAGCGTCTCGGCCCCCTTGGGACGGCCGCTGCCAGCGGGACGATGAGTCGGCCCGCCAACATGAGCTCCTTGTAGACCTGCCACGGGAAGGCCGCCAGAGGAGAAGGTCCCAAGGGACGGGACGGTCGCGAAAGAAGGTCCTTCGGCTCTTGCATCCTGCCCCGAGGGCGCTGAGGATCGATCACGGTCCGTTTCCATCGTGCGCCTGCATCCGAGTCAGGAGGCTCCCATGTCCATCCAGGAATCATCCCTGCGTCGCAGGCTGGCGACGGCATCGCTCGCCGTCACGCTCCTCGCAGCTCTTCTGTTCGGGATCGCCCTGCCCGCGGGCGCGTTCGCCAGCGCCCGCCCGGCCTCCCCGTCGCAGTTGCCATCGCCCCACCATGCCCGGCACGCCCGCCTCGGCGCTGCTGCGCTCGCCCCGATCGGCATCATCGACGCCTTCGGAGCCGAAGAGGCGCCGATCCTCGCCGAGATGCACGTCCGCCAGCACGTCGACATCGACGGCTTCAGGTTCTGGGTCGGCACGCTTGCCGGCGTACCTGTGGTGAACGTCGCGAGCGGCGAGGTCGACGAGACAGCCGAGCTTGCCACCTACATCCTCGACACGAGGTTCCACCCCCGCGCCGTGCTCTTCTCGGGCACCGCCGGCGCACAGAACGCAGCCGTCCACGTGGGTGACGTCGTGGTGAGCGGCTTCGTCGTCGACAAGTCCTCGATCCACTACTACCTCGGCGGCTACCAGGACGGCTACTCGGGAGAGGAGGTCGGGATCACGCGTTCGTCCGACATCCGCGGCGACAGCGTCGTCGGCTACGGGACGCCGCTGCCGACGCCGTCGGACGCGTCGAGCTATGGATACGGCCCGAGCACGGCCGACAAGAAATGGGTCTTCGTAGGCGCCTTCGCGGCACCTGAGCAGCTTCTCGCCATCGCAACGAAGGCGAGCAGCCTGCTCGGCACGACAACCGTCGCCGACGCCACCGGCAACCCGAAGGCGACCGGCACCATCGCCAACAAGGTCGTCGCCGGAGTCATCGGCCAGGCCGACGTCTGGACAGAGCCGCTCAGCTGGATCGAGGCCCAGAACATGCTCTACCAGACCGATGCCGAGGAGAACGAGGGTAGTGGTTTCGCGTTCATGAACACCCAGCTCGGCGTGGCGTGGCTCCTCGTGCGGGGGATCTCTGACAGCGTCTGGTACCCAAATGCCTACGACGGCCTCCTCTCCTCGAAGCACGCCGCCGTGGTCGTCCGCTACCTGGTCCAGCACATCCCCGCAGTGGTCTCGAAGGCACCGGCCACGCTCGCCGACTTGAGCCGGAGCGCCAACGCGGTGCGCGCCGGGTACCTCATCGCCAAGAGGGCGTACTTCACCGTGAGCTCCGTGCCGAAGGTGGTGTACGTCAGCCGGTCGGGCAGGACGGTGACGCTCACCGGCACAGCCTTGAAGAAGCTGGAGCAGGAGTACACGTACGCGGCGGGCCGCATCGGCTGACCAGACGCGCCGGCCATGCCGTAGACGAGCCGGAGACCCGGGCCCGGGTGGACCGAGTGGGACCCGTCCGCCCGGGGGCCCGGCCGTCACGTGAAAGCGTCTGGCTCACCCGGCTCGACCTGCTGAGGTCCCGACTCTGCGAGCGCGCCCGCTGCGGCGCCCGCTGCGGCGCATGACCTCATGATCGCCTCTGCGAAGAGCCCCGAGACGGACAGCGCGACGTCGACGCCCCATTCTGCGTCGAAGAGCCACTCGTCATCCGGTTCGTTCACGCGGGCGACGACGGTCGGGATGGCGAAGCGCCGCTTGGCGAAGATGGAGACCACCAGGTTCTCGGCATCCGACGTCGTGCAGGCGACGAGGACGTCGCTGCGGAGCGCGCCGGCCTCCTCGAGCACGATGAGCGGGTCTCCGGCGACTACCCGGATGGCCTCGTCTCGCGGCGCGGCCGTCTCCTCGCTCGGGTGGACGAAGTTCACCTCACAGCCCGAGTCGAGCAGAGCGGTCGCGACCTCCACGGCGAGCGGCGTCGAGCCAACCACGAGCACGCGCATCAGGACCACCTCCCGCCGAGGAAGTTCCGCAGCCGCCCGAGAGACTGCGCAGCCACGACGAAGCTAGCCTCGTCGTGCTCCGCCAGCAGCGTGGAAGGCTCGGGAATCATCGAGTGGCCACCCCGCGTCACCTCGGCGACCTCGATCTCGCCCGGAACGCTCAGCTCCGAGACCGGGCGCCCGGCCAGATAGGCAGGGATGGCTGATCGGACGAGCAGCGTCTCGCCATTGCCGAAGGAGAGGCGCGGCTCGAGCCGCTCGTGGTGCAGGAGCTGGGCGACCTGGTTCGCCGTCGCCTGGACGGTGCTCACGGCTGTAATTCCGAGCTCCCGGTAGATGATGGTGTGGGCTGGGTCGAAGCGCCGCGCGAAGACCCTCGGAACGCGGTAGACGTCGCGCCCGACGCGGGCAACGACGGCGTTCACGAAGTCGTCGGTCGTGAGCGCGACGAGGGCCTCGCTGTGGGCGATGCCCGCCTGTTCGAGCACCCGGCGGGACATGCCCGTTCCTTCGATGAAGCGTTCCTGCAGAGCAGGGAGCAGGCGCTTTCGCGCCCGGCGGTCGACGTCGATCAAAGCGACGTCGTCCCCCAAGCTGTTCAGACGGACGGCGAGCTCCGAGCCCGTCCTGCCACTGCCGACAATGACGACGTGCACGGCTCCTCCTTTCCTCTCATCATCCGGTCGTGCCGGGGAACGCGGCCCCTCCGGCCACCCGGCGGGCCCGGGACATACGGTGAAGCGCTTTGCGAGTCTCCTCCGCCACGAGGAGCAGTGCTCCGAAGCCGACGAGGACCAGCCAGTCGCTCACCTTGAGGGGCGCCGTGTGGAAGACCGACTGCAGCGCCGGGACGTAGCTCACGCACGACACGAAGGCGAGGCCGAAGCCACCCGCCAGCACGAGCAGCTTGTTCGACAGCAAGCCGACCCGGACGATGCTCTCGGTCTCGGTCCTCACGGCAAAGCTGTTGAAGAACTGGCTCACGACGATGCCCGCCTGAGTCATCGTCAGCGCTTCCCTGTAGGTGGGGTTGGATGCGGTGAAGGCGCCGAAGGGGATGTGGGCGGTATGGATCCGCCAGAAGAAGGCCGCCACCACGCCAGCCGACTGGATGCCGCCGAGAAAGAGGAACCGGCGGACGAGCGGCCAGTTGAAGAGCGACTCGCGGCTCGGGCGTGGCGGCTTGGACATAGTGCCCGGCTCCGGTCGCTCGGTACCGAGCGCGAGAGCCGGCATGACGTCGGAGCCGAGGTCGATGGCAAGCACCTGCAGTGCCGAGAGAGGTACGAGAGGGAAGCCGACGAAGACCGCGGCGAGAATTGGCGCCAGTTCGGCGAGGTTGTGGCTGAACAGGTATATGAGGAACTTCCGGATGTTCTGGTACACGGCCCGCCCGAGCTCGACGGCGGCAGCGATCGAGGCGAACGAGTCGTCGAGAAGGATCATGACCGCTGCTGCACGTGCGACGTCGGTGCCGCCCTCACCCATCGCGACGCCGATGCTCGCACGCTTGAGCGCCGGAGCGTCGTTGACACCGTCGCCGGTCACGGCCACCGTCTCTCCGAGGGCCTGCAGGGCCGCTACCACCAGCATCTTGTGCTCGGGCCGGGCACGGGCAAAGAGCAGCTGACGGCCCGAGGAGAGCAGTTCGGACAGCTCGTCTTCGGTCATGGCATCGAGGTCCTGGCCGCTCACGACCTGCAACGGAGCGTCACCGACGATGCCGACCCGACGGGCGATCGCCTCGGCGGTGAGGCCGTAGTCCCCCGTGATCATGTAGATGCGGATGCCTGCCCGCCTGCATGCATCGACGGCGTCGAGCACCTCCGGCCTCGGCGGGTCCGACATGGCGACGAGCCCGAGGAAGCAGAGCCCGCGCTCGGCCTCGTCTTGAGCGGGATGCGCAGTCTCGACACGACGCCTCGCGACTGCGAGCACACGGAGGCCCGCTGCCGCCATGGAGTCGTTGGCCGCTTCGATCTGCGCCCTCACGCCGGCGTCGAGCGGCACCTCGCCCCCCTCCCACACGGCGAGCTCACATCGCTCGAGGACAGCTTGAGGCGAGCCCTTCACGTCGCTCTCGAAACCGTCGCCCACCTGCTGGACGGTCGTCATCATCTTGCGGTCTGCGTCGAAGGGGAAGGTGGCGACCCTGGGCGTGCGTGCCTGCTCGGCGGCGAGGTCGAGGCCTGCCTTCGCGGCCGCGACAAGGATCGCTCCCTCGGTCGTGTCGCCGAGCACCCGCCAGCCGAGACGGCGGGCGTCGTCGGGGGCAAGCAGGCGGGCGTCACTGCAGAGCGAGGCCGCCCGCAGCAGCGGCCGGACAGCCTCGGGGTCGTCCACCTCGCCCACCGGTTGGTAGCCGACTCCCGAGACGGAGTAACGACGGCCAGAGGCGTAGAGGGCCTCGACGGTCATCTCCGCCTTGGTGAGAGTTCCGGTCTTGTCCGTGCAGATGACGGTCGTCGACCCGAGCGCCTCCACTGCCGTCAGCCGGCGAATGAGGGCGTGGCGCCGCGCCATGCGTCGCACCGCGACCGCGAGGGAGACCGACATCGTGGCAGGCAGGCCCTCGGGCACGAGGGCGACCATCACGCCGAGGGCGAACACGAAGGAGCCGACGACGCTGTGGCTGATGGTGGCGCGCAGGGCGAAGAGCGCTGCGCCGGCCACGAGGGCGACCACGGCGACCCGCCTCGCCATACGGGTGACCTGCTGCTGGAGGGGGGAGTCCTCCTGTCGCATCTCTGCGGTGACCCGGTAGATGCGCCCGAACTCCGTCTCGAGGGCCGTCGCGAACACGACAGCCCTGGCAGTCCCGTTCGTCACCGACGTCCCCATGAACACACAGTTGCGGGCGTCTGCCGGCTGGACCGTCTCGGGCACGGCCTGGGAGATCCGCGGCGTCGGCTGGCTCTCGCCGGTGAGCGCAGCCATCTCGACCGAAAGGTTGTTCGCGTCCACGATCCTGCAGTCCGCCGAGACGGCGTCGCCGGCGTTCAGGACGACGAGGTCGCCGGGAACGAGGTCGGCAGCCGCGATCTCGTCGAGCTCGCCGTCACGTACCACACGGGCCGTTGCCGGCACCATCGCCTGCAGGGCTTCGGCGGTCTGCTCGGCCGCGTGCTCCTGTGCGAAGCCGATGAAGGCGTTCAGCACGACAACGCCGAGGATCCCGATCGCGAGCTCGAGGTTCGAGCTGTCGCGCGGGGTGCTCAGGAGATAGGTGAGGAAGGTGAGGCCCGAGCCGACCATGAGAAGGACGGCGAACATGTTGGTGACCTGCGACAACAGCTCCGCTAGGACAGAGCGGTGAGCAGCGGGCGGCAGGCGGTTGGACCCGACCCGCCCGAGGCGTAGCCGGGCCTCCTCGCTCGAGAGACCTCGCGGCGAGCTTCCGAGCGCCTCGTAGACGCCCTCGGGCGGAAGCGACGAGACCGGTGGCGCACCGGTGCCAAAGCGGGTCG
>JAKATT010000091.1 GCA_021818615.1 Actinomycetes bacterium
GGGAGGGACCGCATCCCGCGGGAGGCGGCGCTCTCGGGCTGTGTTGTCATCGTGGCCAATCGAGGGGCAGCCGCGAACGACGTCGACGTGCCGCTCGCCCCGCAGTACAAGGTCGACCTGCCGAGGTCGCGAGGCTCGGTCGCCGAGCTGCGCCGCCTCCTCGAGATGACGAGGTCCGAGATCGGTCGCCACCGAAGGGCTCAGCGCGGCTACCGGCAGGCCATCATCGGCCAAGAAGCGCAGTTCCGCGCCGAAGTCGACGGCCTCCTCTCCCTTCTCGACGGGGACGGCGCCTCGCCGGCCGGGGGGTGGTCAGCCGAGGTTCGGTGAGTAGTAGGCCGTGGCCGAGATGGTCATGGTGTAGGGCTGCGCGTTCACCGCGAGGACGTTGTCCGGGCCCGACGAGCTCGAAGCCTTCGGTGCCGGTGTGATGGCAGAGACGGTGATGAGGCGTGACAGCTTGTACAGGCCGTTCAGGAAGGCCAGGCACTCGTTGTGCGGGCCGTCGATGGAGATGGAGATCGGGATCCGGCTCAGCACCTGGCCGGTCGCCGGCGGGATCGTGCTGTCGTCGGTCAGCTGGTTCAGGTGGGTGGCGCCGACGGTCCTCGCCGCCAGCTGGAAGAGCTGCGTCGTGAGGACCTGTGCCTCCGGGCCGGGTGGCACCGCGGCGCTGAACCGCCTCAGGTAGCTGCCGTCCTGCCTCAGGAGCGCCGCGTCGTGCTGGGAGGCGGCGAGCGTCGCCCGAAGGGCGTTCAGCTGAAGCGTCTTCGACTGGATCTGCGCGTTCACCGACGAGAGCTTCGACGCCTCCGGCGTCATCCAGGCGAACCACCAGACAGCGGCCAGGAGGACGACTGCCGCGAGCGAGATGAGGATGACGGGACGCTTCAGGGCGTCGAGGTTCGGGGAATGGAGCCTGGTCATTTCGTTGGCACCTCGAAGAGGGTCGTTCTGGAGGACTTGATAGTGCCGAGCACGCTCAAGGTCGCCGTGTAGGTGACGGTCCCGTCGGGCTGCTGGGAGAAGGGCGACCACTGCGTCAACTGGAGCTGGCCCGAACGCGAGAGCTGGTTGTACCAGACCTCGAAGTAGGGGTAGTTGCTCTGCGAGACGACCGACACGCTCACTGTCGCGATCTGCTGCTCGGCCGCCGGCAGAGGGGCAGTCGACGCCCCGCCGGTCGCCGCGGTCGTCGATACCGGGGCGGTCGCCGACCCGGTGATGCTCGTCACGATCCCACCTGAGGGGGTGTTGCGCTGCAGCGAGGCGAGGACGGCCGGCCAGTTCACCTCACCTTCGACGACCGGGGTGAGGATCGACTCGTCGGTGTGGAGCCGAGCGATCTCCTTTCGCGCCGTGTCGAACTTCGCGATCGCGATGTTCGTGCTCGAGATCGAGGAGCTGACCGCGGCCACGGCGTTCTCGGCCTTGCGCACCTGGAGGTAGCGCAGGGCACCGCCGCCGATCAGCGCGACGACCAAGAGCGCCGCCACGGCGACGACGAGACGCTCGGTGCGAGCGGCTCTGCGCCGTTGGTTGATCTCGGGCGGAAGGAGATCGAGCTGCTTGACGTCGGCTCGCTCGGGCAGGGCGAGCCCGAGCACCGTGGCGACGAGCGGGTCCCGTCGCGACAGCTCCTCTGGCGACAGCTTGAGCCCTCCGCAGTCGGTGCTCGCCAGGGCGCTTCCCCGCACGACCTCGGCCCGGAGCTGTTGCTGGAGACGCTCGAGGAAGCCTATGAGGCGCGAGCCCCCGCCCGTGAGCGTCACACGTCGCACCTCGGCCCGGCCTGGCAGCGACGAGTAGTACTCGATCGAGCTCCTGATCTCGCCGATGAGCGAGGCGGAAGCCTCCGCCGCGGCGGTGGCGGCGGCTCGGATGTGCGGACCTGCCTGGTCCAGGTTCCGCTTCGTCGCCTCGGCATCGTCGAGAGGCAGATCGAGCGCTCCCGATATGGCGGCGGTGATGGCGTCACCGCCTTCGGCGATCGTCCGTACGAAGTGAGGGATGCCGCTCTCGTGCACGACGACGGTCGTGAGGCCGGCTCCCACCGCCACGATCGCCTCCGGGCCGCCCGTGCTCGTTGCCGGGTCGTACAGCGAGCGGATGAGCGCCATCGATGTGAGGTCGACGCTGAGCGGCGTCAGGCCGGCCGACGTGACGGCCTCGAGCAGGGGGTCGACGAGGTCACGGTGGGCGGCGGCGAGGAGGACGCGGCGCATGGGAGTGCCGTCGGCGGCCGTGATGTCCTCGAGCGGCCGGGCGGACAAGAGCGTCTTGTCCATCGGGAAGGGGATCACGTCGAGGGCTTGCAGACCCACGGCCGAGTCGAGCTCGCTGTTCGGGACGTGCGGCATGTCGAGCTCTCGGGTGATGGCCCGTAGCCCGGCGATGCCGAGCCGGACCTCTTTCGTGGAGAAGCCGCCCTCCTTCATGCACCTCTCGATCGCCGAGCGGACCGCGGGCACGTCCACGATCGCACCGTCGACGACTGCCCGCGTGGGGAGGCGGACCTGGCCGAGGTTGAGCAGCTTCACCCGGCTACCCGTGACCGCTATCTCCGCAATGCGGACTGCGCTGTCGCTGACCTCGAGGCCGACTCGTCTCGATCGTCTCGCCGCCATCATCGGTCTCCTGTTCCTCGGCTCGGGACCGCTGAGGGCCCGGCTCTCGTTGCTTCTGTGGCTCGTCCGCCCTGCCCGCTCATGCGCCGCTGCCGTGCTGCTGGATCAGGTGGTAGATGTTGAACATCGGGAGGTACATCGAGATCACGATGGCGCCGATGGCGACGCCCATGATCACGATGAGCAGAGGTTCGAGGATGCTCGTCAGGCTCTCGATGGTCGCGTTCACCTCGTTGTCGTAGAAGGTGGCCACCTTGTCGAGCATCGCGTCGAGGGCGCCGGACTCCTCGCCGGTCTCGATCATCTGGGTGACCATCATCGGCATGACGTCGTACTTGGCGAGCGTCGCCGAGAGGGTCTGTCCCTGCCTCACACCGTCCTGTGCTCCCTTCAGTGCGTCTGCGACGATCTGGTTGCCGGAGTTGGCGGCCACGATCTCGAGCGATTCGATGATGGGTACTCCGGAGGAGAGGAGCGAGGAAAGGGTGGCCGTGGCCCGTGCCAGGGCGACCTTGTGCACGAGCGGCCCGAAGATGGGTGGGCGCAGCTTCAGCCCGTCCCAGCGCCGCCTTCCGTTCGGCGTCGAGATGTAACGCCTCATCGCGAGGACGATGGCGATGACGGAACCGATGACGACCAGCAGCCAGACGCTCGCGAGGACGTCTGAGATGTGGATCACGATCCTCGTCGGCAGCGGCAGCTGGCCCCCGAGCGACTGGAAGAGCCGTTTGAAGATCGGCACGACGAAGATCATGAGGCAGGTGACGATGATCACGACGAGGCAGAGCACGATCGCCGGGTAGCTCATGGCCGAGCGCACTTTGGATCGCAGCTCCACCTGCTTCTCGAGGGTCGACGACAGCTTGAGCAGCACCTGGTCGAGCGACCCGCCGACCTCGCCGGCCTTCACCATGGCGATGTAGAGCGGCGGGAAGATCTTCGGGAGCTTCTCGAGGGCCGCCGACATCAAGCTTCCCCGCTCGACGTCGGCCCTCACCTTGAGCATCGCTTCGCGAAGCGGCTTCGACTCGATCTGGTCGGCGAGCACTCCGAGGGAGCGCACGAGCGTGAGACCGGCTGCGACCATCGTCGCCAGCTGGCGGCTCATCAGAGCCACGTCCTTCAGCTTCACCCGGTCCGAGATGCCCGGGATGTTGATCTCTCGCTTGAAATTCACCCCCAGGACCGGCTTGATCTCGATGGGAGCGAAACCCATCTCCCTCAGCTTGGCTGCCACCAGCGGCATGTTGTCGCCCTGCAGCTGCCCGGAGACCAGGCGGCCGTCGCGGTCGCGGACCTTGTAGTCGAATGTGGTGGCTGGCACTGGGAGGGCCTCCGTATCGGGAAGGTGCTCAGGCCTTCAGGTGGTCGCGTAGCTCGTTCGGGTCGTGGCAGCGGTCGAAGGCGACGGCCTCGCTGATGAGCTTCGCCTTCACGGCCCGAGCAAGGCCCTGGTCCATCGTCTGCATGCCTTGGTTACCGCCGGTCTGCATCATCGAGTAGATCTGGTGCGTCTTCGAGCTGCGGATCAAGTTGCGGATCGCCGGGGTGCACACCATGACCTCGGCCACCGGGACCCGCCCGAGGCCCGAGGCAGAGATGATCAGCTGCTGGGTCACGACCGCCTCGAGCGAGCCGGCCAGCTGGATGCGCACCTGGTCCTGCTGGGCGGTCGGGAACACGTCGATGATGCGGTCGATGGTCTGGGGGGCGTCCTGGGTGTGAAGGGTCGCGAACACGAGGTGGCCCGTCTCGGCAGCCGTGAGGGCGGTCTGGATCGTCTCGATGTCGCGCATCTCGCCAACGAGGATCACGTCAGGGTCCTGACGAAGAACGTGGCGGAGCGCCTCGGCGAAGGACTCGGTGTCGATCCCCACCTCGCGCTGGTTGACTATCGCCCGAGCGTGGGTGTGGAGGAATTCGATCGGGTCCTCGACCGTCATGATGTGCAGGGGCTTGGTCCGGTTGATGATGTTGACGAGCGACGCGAGGGTGGTCGACTTGCCGGAGCCGGTCGGCCCCGTCACGAGGACGAGACCGCGCCGAAGCTCGGCGAAGCTGGACACGATCTCCGGTAGGCCGAGCGACTCGAAGCTCGGGATGTCGTGCGGGATGGCGCGAAGGACGGCTCCGACCGACCCTCTCTGCTGGAAGACGTTCAGGCGGAAGCGGCCCACGCCGTGGATGGTGTGCGAGGTGTCGAGCTCCTTCGTGGCCTCGAAACGCTCCCGAAGGCTCTGGGTCAGCACCCGGTAGACCATCTCGCGGATGGTCTCGTTGTCGAGGCGGGAGTGGCCCTCGACGGGCCGCAGCGAGCCGTCGACCCGGATGGTAGGCGGCAGCTGGTTGGTGAGGTGCAGGTCCGAGGCGCCGTTCTCTACGGCGAACCCGAGCAGCTCGTCGAGGTCGGTTCCGAGCGCCGACCCGTCGAGGTCGTGGGCGCTGCCGGGCCGGCTGCGCTCGTCATCTCCAGTCCAAGCCGCCCCGTACGGGTCGTCACCGCCGTTCCCGTTCCTTCTTGCAGCGGCTTCGTATCCGGCAGCAGCGGCCTGGATGCCCGCCGCGGCGTCTGGGGGCGGCGGGAGCGGCGGGAGCGGCGGGGGCGGCGGGGGCGGGGGAGCCGAGACAGGCCGAGAGGCGTCGGAGTAGCCGCCGGCGGCCTCGCCGGCGCCGCCGGACGCAGCCGTTGTCGCATCCGCCGAGGCTCGCTCTCCGCCGAGGCGGGGGTAGACGGCCTCCATGATGCGGGCGATCCCGATCGGATCTGCCAGCACGCACGGCGCCATCTCCCGCTCCAGGAACTCGGCCAGGTGGCGCAGCTCGTCGTTCGGGAGCGGCTCGGCGCAGGCGAGGGTCAGCCGTTCGTTCTCGAGCCGATAGCCGATGGCGCCGATCTCTCTCGCGAGCATCTGGGGCACGAGCCTGAAGGCCTCGCCCATCGGCCGCTCCTCGAGGATGTCGACCGACGTCATGCCTGCGAGCTTCGAGAGCTCCGAGAGGGCGACGCGGGCGTCGACCTCTCCGTGTTGGGCGAGAACGGCGGCGACGGGTTGGCCTCGCTCGCCTGCCTCGCTGAGAGCGTCCTCTCCCACCTCGGTGCTGATCACCCCCTTGGAGGTCAGCACCGCGACGAGCCGGCGTGACCAATCGGAGGCTGGACGGGAACCTGACAGGCTCATGCGACCACCCGGATGACTTCCTCGAGGCTCGTCAGGCCGAGGGCTGCCTTCCGGAGGCCGTCGTGGCGAAGGGGGATCATCCCCTGCTCGACGGCGATCCGTTGGATCCCCTCGACCGACGAGCCGGCGATGATGGCCCGTTCGATCGCCTCGGTGACGACGAGCAGCTCGTGCAGCGCGATGCGCCCGCGATAACCCGTCCTGCTGCACGCCTGGCAGCCCACGGCCTTTCTGAAGCGCGGCGCTCCGGCAGGCGGCAGGTCGGTGTCGTCCCAGCCGAACCTCGCCAGCTCCTCGGCGCTCGGCTCCTGGTCCTCGCTGCAGTTGTCGCACAGCTGGCGGGCGAGCCGCTGGGCGACGACGCAGTCGATGGCCGAGCCGACGAGGAACGACTCGACGCCCATCTCGACAAGGCGCATGGGCGTTCCGGCCGCGTCGTTCGTGTGGAGGCTCGAGAGGACGAGGTGGCCGGTGAGGGCGGCCTCGATCGCGATGACCGCCGTCTCTCTGTCACGGATCTCGCCGACGAGGATGATGTCGGGGTCCGAGCGCAAGATGGAGCGGAGCACGCTCGCGAAGCTGAGGCCCGCCTTCGGGTTGACCTGCACCTGGTTGACGCCGCGCAGCTGGTACTCGACAGGGTCCTCTACGGTGATGAGGTTGCGCTCCGGCGAGTTCAGCGCGTTGAGCGTGGCGTAAAGCGTCGTCGACTTGCCCGAGCCGGTCGGTCCCGTGACAAGGATGGTGCCGTAGGGCTTGCGGTAGGACTTCTCGTATCGGGCCTGCACTTCGGGGAGGAAGCCGAGGTCGCCGAGGTCGAGCATGGCGTTCGTCTTGTCGAGCACCCGCAGGACGATCTTCTCGCCGTGGACCGTCGGCAGAGCGGCCACGCGAAGGTCGATCTCGCGGCCGGCGGCGTTGAGCGAGATACGGCCGTCCTGTGGCACGCGGTGCTCGGCGATGTCGAGATTGGCCATGACCTTGAGGCGGGTCGAGACGCCGCCGTGAATGGCCTTCGGAGATCTCGTGACGTCGTGGAGCACGCCGTCGATGCGAAAGCGGATCCGCAGGTCGTCGGCCGTCGGCTCGATGTGCACGTCGGATGCCCGCTCCTGGAGAGCCTGGCGCAGGATCAGGTTGACGTACTTGACGATGGGGGCGTCCTCGACGACGGCATGGAGGTCGGTCAGGCCGGTGCTCGAGCCGGCGTCGAAGCCGGGCGTCTGCTGCGCGGCGTTGCGGGCCGCGTCGGCGGCCTCCTTGTCAGGCCGGTAGACGCGCGAGATGTAGTCGGCGATCTGGCGCGGGCTCGAGACGACGATCACGAGCTCGCGGCCGAGGAGCGTCCTCAGGTCGTCGAGGGCGAACACGTTGGAGGGGTTCGCCATCGCGATCACAGGCGCGTCGCCGCGAAAGCCGATGCCGATGAGCTGCTGGCGCCGCGCCAGCGTCTCGGGGATCAGAGCAGTGATCCTCGGGTCGATCGTGTGCTCGTTCAAGTCGGCGAACTCGAGGCCGATCTCGTCGGCCATCGCCCGCATGAGGTCTTCCTCCGAGACGAGGCCGAGCTCGGCGAGGATCTCCCCGATGGCCCTGCCCGTCGCGGCGGACTCCCGCAGGGCAGCCTGCATCTCCTCGGGCGTCACCTGGCCCGACTGGACGAGCACGACAGAGAGCGGCGGCTTCGATCCGGCGCCCTCCTCGCCCTCGGCGCCCTGGCGACGGCGGATCCCGGCAGCGCCGTGGCTGCCATCGTCGCCGAGCACCTGGCCGATCACCTCTGCGACCTCGCTCAGGCTCGACGGCTCGCCGGGTGCGGCGGTATCGATCCTGAAGGTGTTGTCGAGCGCTCCCTCCGCTTCGGAAGGCGAGCCGGCCATGCCGGCGCCCCTTGACGGGCTGCCCTCCGATGCGCCGCCGCCCGCGGCTCCCATGACTGCAGGTGCCTGCGCCTCCGGCGGGGGAGCACCCCGCCACCGGCCCCGGCCGGCCTTGCGGCCGCCCATCGGCCCGCTCGCGTCGTACATGCGCTCTATGTAGGCGTCGAGCTGCGAAGCGCAGGCGACTACGGCGTGCACCTCCCTTCCGACCGCCGTCCGGACGTCGTCCATGGCAAGGACGTTGTCGGGGGAGGCAACCGCCACGACGGGCGTGCCGTACTTCCATCCGACGGCGAGGGCGTGGTGGCGCCGGGCGAGCTGCTCTGGCAGGAGCGAGGACGCAGCGGCGTTGAGCGGGTAGCGGTCGAGGTCGACGTACTCGAGACCGACCTCCCTGGCGAGAGAGCGGGCCGCGTCGATTTCGCTCTTGGAAGGCGCGACGCGTCCTCCCCTCAGGTGCTCGGTCGTGCTCATGGGCGTGCAGCGTCCTCGGCGCGCGCCCATGGGCCGGCCACTCCGGGAGCCGCGGTCCCGCACCCCACCATCACGACTGCTCCTTCTCCTCGTTCGAGGACTTGCCTGCACTAACGGCGGTCGAGTGCGTGCTCACGGCGTTTGGATACCGTGACTGTACGCTGTGTCGATCGCACTGTCAGGAAATTGATCGGCAGGTGGCGAGCGCTTCTGAAGCAGACTTCCGCCGTCGGCTCGACATGGGGTTGCCGGCGGCGGCCGGACCACGACATGTCAGCGAGGACCTGAGGGATGGACGCCGGATACCCGCATGCCGTGGCTGCCGTCGTGTCCGGGGTCGTCGGCCTGGCGGCTGGGTCGTTCGCCGGTGTCGTCGCCGACCGGGTGGAGCGCGAGGAGTCCGTCGTGAGGCCGGCGTCGCACTGCACAGCCTGCCAGGCTCCCTTGCGGGCCCGGGACAACATTCCTGTGGTTTCCTATGTTCTCCTTGGCGGACGGTGCCATGCCTGCGGCGTCAGGATCCCGCCGCGTGACCTTGTCATCGAGCTCGTCACGGTCGCCGTCTTCGTCCTCATCGGCTGGCGCCTGCCGAGCGTGTGGGCACTGCCCTCCTACCTCGTCGTCGCGACCGGTCTCGTCGCACTCGGTGCCATCGACCTGGAGCACCACCGGCTGCCCACCCCGGTCATCTACGCCACTGCGCTCGTGGCGACGCCGCTTCTCGTGCTCGCGTCCGGCATGACGGACCGCTGGAGCTCCCTGGCGGTCGCCTTCATCGGTGCGGCTGCGTGCTTCGCGGCGTTCTTCGCCGTCTTCCTCGCCGTGCCGAAAGGGATGGGCTTCGGAGACGTCCGCCTGGCCGCGCTGTGCGGGGGATGGCTCGGCTGGCTCGGAGCGGGCGTCATCCCCGTCGGCATCCTGGCGGCCTTCGTCCTCGCGGGCCTGCCGGCGATCGCCCTCCTCGCCGCCGGGAGGGCCACCCGCAAGACGCGCCTCGCCTTCGGCCCGTTCCTCGCAGCGGGGACCGTCGTGGGCATCTGCTTCGGACGGGCGATGCTCAGCTCCTGGCCGCACCTGTGAGAGGGAGCCGTCGGGCCTCTCCGCCGGCTGAGAGCCGTCAGTGGGCCGCGCTCGCCGGCATGAGGCCGCGTTGCTGGAGGGCCACACGGAGGTCGTGCGGGTTGGAGGAGGCCTGCGCCGCCGCCCGCAGGTCGATGATGCCGGCTTCGATCAGGTTGACGAGGGCCTGGTCGAAGCTCTGCATGCCGTAGTACTGCCCCTCGCGGATCACCTCGTTGATGTCGGTGCCTCGCGTGGGGTCGACGATCGTCTGCTGGATGCGCCCGTTCACGATCATGATCTCGAGCGCCGGGACGCGCCCCGCCCCGTCGGTGGTGGGGACCAGCCGCTGGCAGATCGTTCCCTTCAGGGCCCCGGCCAGCGAGAGCCGTGCCTGACGTTGCTGGTTGGCCGGGAAGAAGTCGACGACCCGGTTGATCGTCTCGACGGCGTCGACCGTGTGCAGCGTGGAGAACACGAGGTGGCCGGTCTCAGCCGCGCTGAGGGCCGTAGCGACCGTCTCGGGGTCGCGCATCTCCCCGACGAGGATCACGTCCGGGTCCTCGCGCAAGGCGGCGCGCAGCGCCACGAGGAAGCTCTTCGTGTCAAAGCCGACCTCGCGCTGGCTGATGGCGGCGACGTCGTCGCGGTGCAGCACCTCTATCGGGTCCTCGATCGTGACGACGTGGCACTCGCGGGTGCGGTTGATGTGGTCGATCATTGCGGCGAGGGTCGTCGTCTTGCCCGAGCCCGTCGGGCCGGTGACGAGGATCAGCCCGCGCTGCTCGTCGGCGAGGTGCCGAACGGCTTCGGGCAGGTTCAGATCGGAGAAGGAACGGGCTGACGATCTCACGAGGCGAAATACCATTCCCACCGAGCTCCGCTGGCGGTAGCCGTTCACCCGGAAGCGCCCGAGATCCTCTATCGAGTAAGCGAAGTCCGCCTCGTAATTCGTCTCGAAACCCTCCCAGATGCGCGTCGGCATGATCTCGCGCGCAAGCGCCTCCAGGTCGGAAGGCGCCAGAGCCTGCACGTCGTGCAGCCTGATGAGGTCGCCGTTCACGCGGATGCGCGGAGGCGAGCCTGCCTTCAGGTGGAGGTCGGAGCCGTCCGCCTCCGCCAGGCGATGGAGCAGCAGGTCGAGATCGCCCCGGTTCACCCCTCAATGGTGGCACGAGAACTGCAAAATCGCAACTACACGTGGCGAAGAGAGCACCGTGCGTGGTGTACAGCCGGCCCGCCGGCTGAGGCGCCGCAGCACGACCGGCCCGCGGGGGAGTGCTTGGGAGAGTGCCAGAGATGACGGAACCGACCCGGATCGTTACGCGATCGGAACAGAATTCTGTATCGATTCACAGCCAGAACCGGCATGATCGTCCTATGAGCGCTGCTTCAGCGAGCTTGCCTACCGATGGGCGCTCTGGCGGAGTGCTCGATCTCGCGGCCATGGCCGGGAGCGGACCGGGGCGGGAGCAGTCAGAGCTCCTCGTCCTCGACTCCTGCCACAGCACATGGCTGTTCGACGTGCCCGCCAAGCGTTTCCGCCGCATTCTGAAGGGCTTGGACGTCGACCCGTCGCTCGCGGCCACCGACTGGCGGGCCTACGAGCGACTCGAGCTCTCGGAGGGATCCGACGCCTTCGTCGTGGTGCTCAACGCCGCGGGTACGCGGCGAATACGCTCATGGCGTCATGTGGACGGATGCGAGCAGTGCGAGGGAGAGCGGACGGCCGAGCTGTCCGTCGAGGACATACGCCGGTTCGCCCACGCCTGAGCGAGGCGGGCGGGTGCCGAGGTGACCACCGGAGCTGCTGAGGAGCCGCCGCAGCCGGCGGTCGAGCTGGTCGATCAGGCCGGGTCCGACGAGGCCGAGCTCGTCGATGCGGTCCATCGACCGGCCAAGGTGATGCGCATCGGCGCAATGGTGAAGCAGCTCCTCGACGAGGTGCGCCAGGCACCTCTCGACCCGGCGAGCCGCACCCGGTTGAAGGACATCTACGAGCGCTCGCTGAAAGAGCTCGCCGACGGGCTCTCTCCCGACCTCGCGAGCGAGCTCGACCGCCTGGCACTGCCTTTCGAGTCGGAGGTTCCCTCGGAGGCCGAGCTGCGGGTCGCCCAGGCCCAGCTCGTCGGCTGGCTCGAGGGGCTGTTCCACGGCATCCAGGCCACCTTGTTCGCCCAGCAGATGGCGGCGCGCTCCCAGCTCGAAGAGATGCGCCAGCGCGGGCTGCCGTCGGGACCCTCCGGCCGGCTCGAGCAGGAGAGCCGTCCCGGCCCCTACCTCTGAGCTCGCCGCCCGGCGCCGCCTCTGGGCCCGCTGTCGCGGTCCTCGCCGGCTTTTCGGCCTTCGGCTCGCGCTCCTCCGGTGCGCGCTAAGTTCGCTCACAGGGAATCACACGTCTGTAACTCGTCCACAGCTGTGGAAAAAGGCTGTGGACAGGGGGTGGTCAAGTAGTGGAAGCAGGAGCAGCGACAGGGCGACCAAGCGGAGCCGAGCGGTCCTTCGCGCATCTGCACACCCACACCGAGTACTCGATGCTCGACGGCGCGGCCCGGATACCCGATGTGGTGGACGCCGCCGTGCACGACGGGCAACCTGCGCTCGCCATCACCGACCACGGCAACATGTACGGGGTGCTCGACTTCTACAAGGAGTGCCGGGCCAAGGGGATCACGCCTGTCATCGGCACCGAGGCATACATGGCCGCCAACTCGCGACACGAGCGGCCGGTCCGCCGGGGGCGGATCGACGACACCGGCGGCGAGGGGGAGCGCGGCGAGAAGCTCTACTACCACCTGACCCTGCTGGCGGAGACGACGGCCGGCTATCGCAATCTCGTGAAGCTGTCATCTGCTGCCTACCTCGAGGGCTATTACTACAAGCCGAGGGTCGACTGGGAGCTGCTCGAGCGCCACCACGACGGCCTGATCGCGACGACGGGGTGCCTCGGCGGCGTGGTCCTGCAGGCTCTGCTCGCGGGCGACCAGTTGGGGGCGACGCGCCTTGCCGCCCGCCTGCAGGACATCTTCGGGCGGGACAACCTCTTCGTCGAGGTGCAGGACCACGGGCTCGCCGACCAGGCGAGGACGACCCCGCTCCTCGTCGAGATCGCCCGCGCCATCGGCGCCCCGCTGCTGGCGACGAACGACAGCCATTACTGCAGGCGTTCCGACGCCGAGGCGCACGACGCCTTGCTCTGCGTCCAGACCGGCGCCACGATCGACGACCCGAAGCGCTTCAAGTTCGACGGCCAGGAGCACTACCTGAAGACGGCGGCCGAGATGCGCCAGCTCTTCTCCGAGCTGCCGGAGGCGTGCGACAACACGCTATGGATCGCGCAGCGCGCCTCGGTCGAGATCGAGCTCGGCAAGCCGGCGCTGCCCCGTTTCCCCGTCCCCGATGAGTTCGCGTCGGGCTCCCCGGGCTACGAGGAGTCTGCCGCCCGCTACCTAAGGCACCTCACCTATGCAGGGGCGAGGGAGCGCTACGGCGAGGCGCTCCCGCCGGCGGTAGTCGAGCGGGTGGACTTCGAGCTCGGGGTCATCGAGGAGATGGGTTTCGCGGCGTACTTCCTCGTCGTGTGGGACCTCATCCGCTACGCGAGGGAGAGCGGCATCCGGGTCGGGCCCGGCCGCGGGTCGGCTGCCGGGTGCTGCGTCGCCTACTGCCTGCGGATCGTCGACCTCGACCCGATCCGCTACGACCTGCTCTTCGAACGGTTCCTCAATCCGGGGCGCAAGCAGATGCCCGACATCGACATGGACTTCGACGAGCGCCGTCGGGGCGAGATGATCCGTTACGCGGCCGAGCGCTACGGGGCCGACCATGTCGCCCAGATCGTGACCTTCTCGCGTATAAAGGCCCGTGCTGCCGTCCGCGACGCCGCACGGGTGCTCGGCTACCCCTACGCGCTCGGCGACCGGATCGCCAAGGCGATGCCCCCCCTCGTCATGGGCCGGGACACGCCGCTCAGCGCCTGTCTCGAGCGGCAGGAGGGTTACGAGGACGGCTTCGTCTCGGCCGCCGACCTGCGCGAGCTGTACGCCAACGACCCCGAGGCCCGGCGGGTGATCGACGTGGCGAAGGGCCTCGAGAACCTGCGCCGCCAGGACGGCATCCACGCCGCCGCGGTCGTCATCACCGACGAGCCGCTCACCGAGTACCTGCCCGTGCAGCGCAAGCCGGAGCCGGGCCAGGACCCGGCCGACGCCCCGATCGTCACCCAGTACGAGATGCACGCCGTAGAGGACCTCGGGCTGTTGAAGATGGACTTCCTCGGCCTTCGCAACTTGTCGGTCATCGAGATGGCCCTTGACCTCATCGCCGAGAGCACCGGCGCGCAGCTCGACGTCGGCTCGATCCCGCTCGACGACGAGGCCACCTTCGAGATGCTTCGCAGGGCCGACTCGATCGGCGTCTTCCAGCTGGAGGGCGCCGCCATGCGCCAGACCCTTCGCGCCCTCGCCCCGACTTCGTTCAACGACGTGGCGGCGCTGGTGGCGCTCTACCGGCCCGGCCCGATGGCGGCCAACATGCACCGCGACTACCCCGAGCTGAAGAACGGCCGGAAGGCCCTCGACTACATCCACCCCGACATGGAGTCCATCCTCGGGGACACCTACGGGCTCATGCTCTACCAGGAGTCGATGATGCGCGTCGCGCAGCGCTTTGCCGGCTACAGCCTCGAGGAGGCGGACAACCTCCGCAAAGCGTGCGGGAAGAAGAACAGGGAGCTCATCGCCGCCGAGAGGCAGAAGTTCGTCAAAGGTTGTGCTGAAAAGGGCTATGGCGAGGCGCTCGGGACCAAGCTCTTCGACATCATCGAGCCCTTCGCCGACTACGCCTTCAACAAGTCCCACTCCTTCGGCTACGGGCTCGTCGCCTATCAGACCGCATGGCTGAAGGCGAACCACCCGGTCGAGTACCTCGCCGCCATTCTCACCTCGGTTAAGGACGACAAGGACAGGGCGGCCGTCTACCTCGGCGAGTGCCGCTCGCTCGGCATTGCCGTGCGGGTGCCGGACGTGAACGTCTCGGTGGCGAACTTCTCCGCGCGGCCGGCCGAGCGCGAGATCGTGTTCGGCCTCTCGGCGGTGCGCAACGTGGGTGGCGCGATCGTCGAGCTGATCGTGCGGGAGCGGGAGGCGAACGGGCCCTTTGCCGACTTCTACGACTTCTGCCGCAGGGTCGACCCGGGCGCCCTCAACAAGCGGGCCGTCGAGTCGCTCGTGAAGGCCGGCGCGTTCGACTCCCTCGGTCACCCCCGCATGGGCCTGTGCCGGGTGTTCGAGGAGATCGTCGACCGGACGCTCGCCAAACGCCGCGACGAGGAGCTCGGGATCTCGACGCTCTTCTCGATCCTCGAGGACGCCGACGTCCCGGCGAGCGGCTTCGACTCGGCTCGCGTCCCTGTCCCCGACATCGAGTTCGAGAAGACGGAGCGCCTCGCCTTCGAGAAGGAGATGCTCGGTCTGTACGTGAGCGATCATCCTCTTCTCGGCGTCGAGGCGGCGCTGCGACGCCTCGCCGACAAGAGTGTGAGAGAGGTGCTCGACTCGAGCTCCTCGGGGGGTGCCGGCGCCGACGGCGGACCGGTCGCGCTCGGGATGCTGACCACGGGGGGCGTCGTCACGGGGCTCTCCGCCCGGTACACCAAGCGAGGGGAGCGGATGGCCACCTTCACCCTGGAGGACCTCGACGCCGTCCTCGAGGTCATGGTCTTCCCGAAGACGATGACCGAGTACGGCGGCCTCCTCGAGGAGGACGCCGTCGTCGTCGTGCGGGGCCGTCTCGACACTCGGGAGGAGCAGCCGAAGCTGATCGCGATGGAGATCACCCGTCACGACCTCGTTCCGGCCACCTCGGCGGTCCCGGTCGAGGTCACGCTGCCGATCCACCGGCTCACCGACTCGATGGTCCGCCAGCTGAAGGAGCTGGTGTCGGATCACCCCGGTCCGTGCCCGGTCCATCTGCGGGTCGGGGAGAAGGTGCTCCGCCTCCCTCCGCAGTTCAACGTCGAGTCCCACGGCGGCATCATCGGAGCACTGAAGGAGCTCTTCGGCACGGGTGCCGTCCTGTCCTGAGCGCTCCGGCGCCCCCGTAGCGACCCTGTTCTCAGTTCCCGTAGACTGTCGCGCAGTCCGGGAGAGGTGCAGGCCGGTCCAGCCGTGCAGCGGTCGTTGACGCCGCTGCAGGCTTCCGGTGAAGGGGTGCACCGCAACCGAGCCCTCTCCGGGCGGCTTGAGACACACGCAACGACGGGAGCACGAGAGGGATATGGCCATCGCCATGGAAGTCGCCACGAAGGATTGTACGGCGCTAACCGACTCCGAGCTGGTCGAGATGGCCGACTTGTCGAACGGCTCGCTGTCGTCCCTCGAGATCGGCTTCCTGTCCAAGCAGCGAGAGGAGTGGGTCCTCGTGACCCACGCGCGCGAGGAGGGCAAGCTTCGCGGGTACGCCCTGTCGACGCTCGAACGGATCGGCGGCACGCCGAGCCTGCTGATCGGTCTCGCCTCCTTCACCCGCACCCGCAGCTCGGCTGCCGCCCTCGACGTCGTGATGCACGACCTGTACCGGCGCGCCGTCCTTGCCTTCCCCGACGAGGACGTCCTTGTCGGGGCACGCTTCGCGGCGGCTTCGGGATATCGCGCTTTCGCCGGGCTCGAGGAGGTCGTCCCGCGGCCAGAGCACAAGGCGACCGGCGAGGAGCGCGCCTGGGGCCGCCGGCTCGCCAAGCGCTTCGGGCGTGACGGCCGCCTCGAGGACCGGAGCTTCGTCATCCGTGGTGACGGCGACCCGACCGGTTTGCTCGACTACGAACCGACGAAGGACCCCCGCGAGTCGGCTCTCTACGGCGAGTGCTTCGAGAGCCTCGATCGCGACCGCCGCGACGCTCTCGTCGCATTCGGCTGGGCGATGGCCGAGGCATTGGCGGCAGGCTCGCTGCCGAGCTGAGAGAGTCCGCCGGCTCGCGCCGGCCGTGCTCGCCTCAGCGCCGCGGCCTCTCGCTGACCGCACCAAGCACCACCTTCGGGACCTGGCCGCGGCGGGGTGGACCGAAGCCGACCACCAGCAACCTCGGCGTGGCCGCTCCGGGGCCACGCCTCCTGTGGCGCCTCGGCCCACCCTCCGCGGTGCCCGACAGGTCGTCGAGCAGGTCGAGTGCCTGCTCGGGCCGCCCGTGGAGCGGCAGAGCATGCTTGCGTCCCGCGAGGGAGAACTGGCACCAAGGGCCATGTCGCCCATTGCCAAAGCGCGGCCGCTGGTCGGGTGCGACGACCACGACCGACGGGCGATCCCCGTCGAGATCCTGGTAGGCGATCGAGGGTCCGAGGCTGCCGAGCAGGGGCCCAGAGGGCGAAGCGGTCACGAGGACCGATAGGAGGCGCCGCACCGCCCGGCGTCGGGGCAGGGGTAGCTTCGTGACGCCGCCGTCTGCCAGTCGTACCGCCTCGGGGCGCGAAGCGTCGAGCGGCTCCCCGGGGGGGTCGAGCACGACCGAGACGAGCTCGAGCGACCTGCCCATCCCTGCGGGGGCGCCGCGGGCGGCCTCGGACGCGAGCGGGCGCAGGAGCGCCCCGCTCTCGACGTCGGCGAGGACCCACTCCGGGCCGCCGACGAGGACGAGGCAGGTCAGCGCTGATCCCGCTTCTGCCGCCCTCAGGGTCCCGGGGCGGAAGTGCCGTGCTGCAGGCATGGAGGTTGAGCGTCTCACCTCGCCATGATGGCGCGAAGCGAAGGGCCCCGCCGCGGTGCCTCTTCGGCGCCTCAGCCGTGCAGCGCCGCGTGGAGCTCGCGGGTGAGCTCCTCGACCGAGTGGGCCGGCAGCCTGCACTGCCCGAAACGGCAGACGTAGGCCGCCCCGGCCGGCCGCCCGGCGAGGAGCGGCAGCTCGTCGTGCTCACCTGCCTGCTGCCAGACGAGCACGACCCGGGGCTCGAAACGGGCCGCCGCGGCGGCGACGAGGTCCGGCCGCTCGCCGGTGACGGCCACGTCCACGGTCCCGAGCGAGACGAGCTCGGCCGCCCGTTGCAGCTCCGGCACGGCCGTCGGGGCTTCGGCGAGGAGCACGGCGCCGGCGCCCACGAGGCGCTCCGCAGCGTCGCGCAGGTCGTCCCTCCCCGAGAGGGACGCCAGGCGGGCGAGAGCGACCGCGCCGATCGAAGTCGCCGACGGCACGACGCCGTCGCTGAGCTCGCGTGGGCGGACGACGAGGGGCGCGGCGTCGTCGCCGCTCGTGAAGAGGCCGCCGCCATCGCGGTCCTCGAAGAGCGACAGCAGCTGGTCGGCGACCTCGGTGGCGAGAAAGACCCAACGGGCCTCGCCCGTCAGCTCGGCGAGCCGGGTGAAAGCGTCCACCATCCAAGCGGCGTCGGCCGCGAAGCCCGGTATCGGCGGGCCAGCCCCCGCCCGGCGCAGCCGCAGGACACGCCCGTCAGAGCGGCGGCGGAGCTCGGTGGCGAGCACCTCTCCTATCCGGGCAGCCGCCTCGGCCCAGGAGGCCTCGCGTGTCGCCAGAGCGGCCTCGGCGAGGGTCGAGCACATCATGGCGTTCCACTCGGCGATGACCTTGCCGTCCCGCCCCGGCCGTACCCGCAGCTCGCGCGCTTGGAGCAGTGCCCGGCGTGCCTCCTCGATCTCCGGCGGGCGCACGAGGTCGCCGCGGACCGGCCGGTGCAAGATGGAGCGCCCTTCGAAGTTCCCCGAGGCGGTCACGCCCCACCACTCGGCTGCCCGCTCGGCGAGCTCCGGACCGAGCACCTCTCTCAGCTCCACGGGCGTCCAGAGGTAGAAGCGGCCCTCCTCCCCCTCGGAGTCGGCGTCCTCGCTCGAGGCGAACGCCCCGCCGGGGACCGACAGGTCGCGAAGCACGTAGGAGACGAGCTCGCCGAGGACCTGGCGGTAGCGGGCGTCGCCGGTGCACTGCCAGGCGTGGAGGAGCACCCTGCCCAGTAGCGCCTGGTCGTACAGCATCTTCTCGAAGTGAGGCACCAGCCACTCGCGATCGACCGCGTACCTGGCGAAACCCCCTCCCAGGTGGTCCCACAGCCCTCCGGAGCTCATCGCCTCGAGCGCAGAGGTGACGATGTCGATCGGCGCCGGATCGCAGCTGCCGCCCACACCGGCGACGTGCGCCCTCAAGAGGAGGTCGAGCAGCAGCGGCTGGGGGAACTTCGGCGCCCGGCCGATGCCCTTGTGGAGCGGGTCGGCGATCTCGGCGAGCCGCCTGCAGGTGCCTTCGAGGCTCGCCCGTATCGAGCCCTCCTCGAGCCTCTCGCCCACGCCAGGGAGGGCGAGACGCCGGGCGACGGCGTCGGAGAGCACATCGGCCTGGGCGAGCACATCGGCCCGTCTGTTCGTCCAGACGTCGCCGACGGCGGACAGCACCTGGCGGAACGACGGGCTCCCGTGGCGGGGACGGTCCGGGAAGTAGGTGCCGGCGAAGAAGGGCTTGCCGTCCGGCGTCGCGAAGACGCTCATCGGCCAGCCGCCGCTGCCCGTCGCCGCCTGGACCGCTTCCATGTAGACGGCGTCGACGTCGGGGCGCTCTTCCCTGTCGACCTTCACGGCGACGACCGTGTCGTTCATGAGGGCGGCCGTCTCGGGATCGGCGAAGGACTCGTGGGCCATGACGTGGCACCAGTGGCAGGCGGAGTAGCCGATCGAGAGGAAGAGGGGGCGTTGCAGCCTCTTCGCCTGCTCGAGGGCCTCAGCGCCGAAGGGGTACCAGTCCACCGGGTCGTTGGCGTGCTGGAGGAGGTAGGGGCTGGTCTCCTTCGCCAGACGGTTCTGCGAAGGGGCCACGAGAGCGAATCTAGGCCGGTCGGTCGGTATCATCGCCTGGCAGTGCCCGGGCGTCCGGGCCGCGAGCTGCGGGAGGCGACTGCCATGCCCACGACCGAGACAGAGCCGCTCTTCCCGTCCGGCACACCTGCCGGCTCGTTCGAGGTAGGTTCGAGCGACTCGTCCGACATCGTTGAGGACGAGCTCCTCGTCGAGGAGATCTCGATCGACGGGATGTGCGGGGTCTACTGAACAGGGTGTGACTCCCGCAGAGCGACGTCAAGCGCCCGCGGGAGTACCCCGTCGGCGTAGCGGGCCTGGTGGACCCGCCGCCGTTCTCGGTCGAGGTGGAGGCTCCGGTGCTCATCCCAGTCGCTGCTGGCTCGTACGGCCGGTAGCTTGAGCACCGCTTCGATCGCCGATCTCACTGCCAACCGCCACGCCGAGATCAACTCCAAGGCGAAGGTGGCCAGCTCGACGAGGTCCAAGACGGTCCCGAGCTCCTCCCGTCGACGGGAACCGAGCGCGCAGAGCGCACTCGGGGTCTCTCGACCACCCCGGAAACGACGGAAGGACGCTCCGTAAGCAGCCAACCACTGTACGTCGACATCCGCCCGGTGCACCACCACGTCGAGGACCGGGTGCGGGCGCACGCCCTCTTGTGCTTCCTGGCGACCTACGTCACCTTCCACCTCCGAGACGCCCTCGCCCCGCTCACCTTCGCCGGCACAGAGCCGCCGACACGGACTGGCCCCGTCGCCCCCGCTCCCCGGTCGCTTCAGCCGGTGAGAGCCTGCCTTGGCAGGGGCAAGCTCGGCCTAGCGGTGAGGGCGTTCGGCCGCCAGCGGGTGAAAAAGGAAGAGCTCGAAGCGAAGCTGCTCGTCGACCCGCTGCGAATGGGGCGCCTGCCTGGGGGCCTGGGTCGCCCTGCCGGGAGGTGCGCGACCTACGAGAGCTCGTCAGCTGCCGCCGCGAGCTCGTCGAGGCCCGCGCCGGCGCCCAGGAGATATGCGTGAGGAACTGTTACCACTTGACACCTGGTGTGACAGGCTGTTACCATACGCGACATGTCATGCTCCTTATGGGGAGTACAGCAACCGAGGGACCAGTTCGCGGAGATGGACTCTCTGCAATGAGCCTGCTCCCGGTAGACCCGCTCAGCGAGCTTGCTTCAGAACCCCGGCCAGGCGCGATGGAAGCTGAGGACATACTCGCCAGGCTCCACATTCACCGGAACTCGCCTATTCCGAGATTCCTCCAGCTGAAGAGCCAGTTCGAGTACCTCATCGTGACGGGAGAGTGCCCTTCGGGCCAGCGACTGCCGTCCATCAGGACAGTCTCCAGCGCGCTGGGCGTTGGCCCCGCGACGATCGCACGTGCCTACCGGGAGCTCGAGGCGGCGCATCTGGCGGTGTCTGCCGGTGGTCTCGGGTTCTTCGCGATCGGAGGGCAGGCCTCGCAGTCAGAGCCGCATGGGCGGGTCCGTGCTCTCATCTCGGAGGTGCTCGGGAGTGCCATCGCCGAAGGGCTCACGCTTGACCAGGCATTCGAGATCTTTGTCGCGCAGGTAGCCGAAATGCGGGGAACGCTCGTTCGACCCAGCCTTGCGCTCATCTGCAAGAGGGAGGGCCGAAGCACTGAGCTTGCCATGCGTATCCGTCACGCTTTGGTTGATCTCGACGCGGACGTCACCACGGTCACCTTGGAGGAGCTTGCCGAGGACACCGAAGAGTGGCTCCCACGTCTCCGAAAGATGCATCGCGTGGTATGCCTCCTGTGGGACGTGAAGCGAACCCAGGAGCTGCTCGCTGAGCACGGCATCGACGTCGTGCCATTGACCGGGGTGCTCGGCGACGATGTGCGGGAGAGGTTGGCAGGGCTGCCAGGGAGTACGAGGGTTGGAATCATTGCCAGCTCTACCCAGTTCATCGACGGCATGATCACGGCGGTGACAGCTCTGAACACCGGGATCACGATCATTGGTGCGGTGGACGCACAACACCGTCATGCTATGCGCGCGCTCTACGAACATGTGGATTGCATCATCTACGGAACGCCAGCTCGTGCCGTGGTCAGGAAAGAGTTCAACGGGTCCGTCGACGAGATCGAACTGATCTATGTACCGGATCCATCGTCGCTGCTGCATCTCCGGAGGCTGCTCCAGGCCGACCTACGTGGCAGCACCAGAGCACCGGTGCACTGATGTCAAGAAATTTGGGTATCTCGCTAGTCAGATCATGAGGCCGCGTGAAGCGCAACGAGTTGGGAGGGCGCAAAGTGTCTCAGGTAAGGATAGACAACAATTCCACTAGCTGGGTCGCCCCTCTGATGACGACCCGCCTGACGAGACGAGGCCTGCTGAAGAGGGCCATTACGTATGGTAGCGGTTTCGCGGCGCTCGGCGCGATTGGCACTGTGTTGGACGCGTGTGGTAGCAGCACAAGCTCCTCAAACGGATCCACCTCGGCGAAAGCCATGACACCAGTGTCGTTACAGCTCAATTGGCTCGAGAATGTTGAGTTCGCCGGGATCTTGTTGGCGTTGCACAAAGGGTACTATCGCGACGAGAACATAGCTCTGAGTATCGCCCCGCTCGGCCCCACAACCGATCCAGTCGATCTCGTCGCCTCTGGGAAAGCCATGATCGGGATGGAATCCGGTGGCGACTCGGTTATCATCGCTCGCTCTAAGGGCATCCCGATCAAGTCGTTCGCTTCGGACCTCCAGACAGATCCGAGCGCGTGGATGACTCTGAAGACATCGGGCATCACTCAGATGTCCCAGCTCCGTGGGAAGACGGTCGGGATCCAGGCGCCTGATCTCCAGGAGGTGCC
>JAKATT010000086.1 GCA_021818615.1 Actinomycetes bacterium
CCGGCCGACCTAGGGCTGACCACCCTCTTGGCCACAGATCGTAAGGAGGCAAACGAACTGTGTCAAGGGCCTCTTATGAGAATTATTCCTCGAGATCGTGAACAAGCGTCACGAGCCGGTGGCAGAAATCGCCGATGGCTCAGGCGTCGTCGACGAACTACCACGGCTTCACACAGATGGTTCGGAACCCGCGCTCCAGCTGGGGCGGAATCGTCTGGATGCGGCTCTCCTGGAGCGCTGATCCAGACGGAGCTTCTCCTGGTCAACGGCACAGCCCGGCACTGATCGCAGCCTGAGTACCCCGGGATCCCCCAGAGTTCGCCTGGCGTGAGGGAGAATCTGCATATTAGTCGCTCGCGGATCGGAGGTCTACGCTATGTCTCGTGCCGGCCAAGGCCAAGCGGGCGATGCCCGAGACGATTCGGGGAACGGTGGTCACCCAGCGCCGTCGGTGCGGCAAGGCGAACTGCCGGTGCGCGAACGACGGGCCGGTGCACGAATCGGTGGTGCTCAGCTACTCCGAGCAGGGCCGGTCGCGTGTCCTCATACTGCCCCGAGAAGAGGTGGAGGCGGTGCGAGCGGCGACCGAGCGCTACCGGGCGGCGAGGAAGCGCCTCGAGGAGGAGGCGAACGCCGGGCTTGCGCAGCTGGTCTCCCGGCTCCGCCAGCGCTGAACGAGCTACCGCCGGGCACCTTCGCCCGCGTGGACGCCCTCTACGGCTCTCCTGTCGGCTTTCTCTCCGACGCCGAGGCGGGGCGCTCACCCACGACGAGCTCGAGACCCGGCTCGCCACCTGCGGCCGGGAGCTGCTCCGCCAGCTGTTCCAGGCCCACTTGGATCTGCGCGCCTCCCGGGCGCGCCATGCCTGTTCGGTCCTCGATGAGAGAGGCGTCGCTCATCAAGCGATCGAGGCAGGTCACCGCCGCGGCCTTCAGACCATCGTCGGCAAGGTCACCGTCACCCGGCTCGCCTATCGGGCCACGAAAGCGGAGAACCTGCACCTCCAAGACGCCGCGTTGAACCTGCCGGCCGAGCGTCACGGCGGCTCCCAAGCTTCGGTTCTCACCGGAATCGAAGAGGAGCCGAGGACCGTGGCCGACCCTATCAACCTGTCCCTTCGCCGCGCCGACATGGTGGCGTTCAAGACGATCGACGAGGAGGGACGCCGACCGGTGGTCCACGTCGCCGGGCGCCACGCGGTCGCGCTCTGCCCCAGGTGTGCTCGCCCGTCGGCGCGCACGAACTGGACCGGGTGGCGGGACGTGATCGACGTCGTGCGCAGCCCTGTCGTCACGCTGTCGATCTGCGTCCGGCGCTTCGTCTGCGAGTGGGAGGACTGCACCCAGGCGACCTTCGACGAGCGCTTCGAGGTGATCGGGCGATCTGGGGCGAGCGAGCGGGCCCTTGGCTGCTTCGCCGATCTCGCCCGGGGCCGGGCGACAAGGGCGGTCGCCCGGGACCTTGGGGTCCCCGAGCACCACCTGCGCCTCGCGGTCGGAAAGAAGCAGAAGGCGGCCAACGAACAACGGCGAGGACGCCTCGGGAGCCACCTCGCGATCGACGAGGCGAGCCTCAAGAAGAACTTCGTCTACGCGACACTCCACTGGGTGCACGTCGCCTGCTCCTCGCTCTACACCTTCTCATGGTCCACCGCCGACGTGGCCAGGTGGCCATCGACGACATGGGGGTGATGGCCAAGATGACGGGCGTCGCCTGCCACGACGGCAGGAGGCCCTACCGCTCCTAGGACGTCGTCCACGCCTTGTGCAATGCCCATCACCTCCGCGAGCTCGAAGCCATCGCCGTCGTGTGGGACCAGGGGTGGGCAGACGAGATGATCGGCTTGCTGGTCGAAGTGAAGGAGGCAGTCGAGAAAGCAGAGACGGAAGGCCGCGACGCCCTCGATCCCTCCGTCTTGCACTCGATACGCGTGCGCTACGGCAGGCTCATCCAAAAGGGTCGCGCCGCGAACCCCGCCCCCGAGTCGGGGAAGCGCCACGGCTACGCCAAGAAGGCCCACGACCTCTTGGAGCGGCTCGACCACCATCGGGCCGACGTGCTGGTCCGCCAGCGACTTCGAAGCGAGCTGGGACAACAACGCGGCCGAGCGAGACGTCCGCATGGTGAAGGTGCAGCAGAAGATCTCGGGGTCCTGGCGGACCTTCGCTGGAGCGTCGCACTACTGCGCCATCACGAGCTACGTCTCGACGATGCGAAAGCACGGCCATCCGGTGCTGGCCGGGCTCCGCACGCTCTTCGATGGAGGGGTCTGGCTGCCGGTCGGTCTGTCGAGGACCTGATCGGGACCACCCCTGCGGCCGGTCGCCCGACACGGGCAGACTGGCGACGATGGCCAAGCCCAAGAAGCCCCGTTCGACGAGTCTGCCCCGCCCGCGCCGGGCCGATCTGGCCCAGCCGCTGCTCGATGCGGCCGTGCAATCGACCGAACATCCCGGCACGATCGACGTCGAGCCGCTTCTCGTCGCCCTTCGCCTCGGCGCCCTCGACGACCACCTCGAGGAGATCGCCACGATCGTGAACGACCGCATCGCCGCGCTGAACGCCATCGACGAGATGGTCGCTGCAAGCCACCTCCACGTAGGCGACCGTGTCCGGATCGGCCACAACCTCCGGCCGCAATACCTTCACGGGCGCTCGGCGAAGATCGTTGCCAAAGACGGTGACAAGTGGATCGTCCGCCTCGACGAGCCAGTCGGCCGATTCACCAACGCCGACCTACGGCTTCAGGCGATCCAGCTCGAGTCGCTGGGAGGACCTGAATAGATGCGCTGCGCCATGCGTTGCGGCGCCATGGCGTCGACCTCGCGACGATTGCCCTGTGGCTGGGGCACGAGGACATCCGCACGACGTATGGCAGGTATCTGCATGCCGATCTCGCCTTGAAGGAGAAGGCGTTGGCCTTAACGGCCCCGCCGAACACGGCAGCGGGCCGCTATCAGCCCGACGATGAGCTGATCACGTTCCTCGAGGGCCTGTGAATATGTGGCGCACCATCGATCGAGCTCCGCCGAGAACAGGGCCAATGGCCATCGCGCCGCATATTTCCGGGCGCCCCATAGGCGGCGCGGGTCGACTCGCTCCTTCATCTCATCTGCGCGTTCGACCATCAGGTGCAGATCTTCGAGCGCGACATGCGCCGGGAGCTCGCCGACGACGCCGGCTATCGGGCCATCCAACAGATCCCCGGCGTCGGTGAGACCTTCGCGGCGATCTTCGTGGCCGAGATCGGTGACGTGAAGAGGTTCAACTCGCCCACCGAGCTGTGCAGCTGGGCCGGTCTCACCCCGAGGCACCGGGAGTCCGACACGACCGTGCATCGGGGCCCGATCACCAAGCAGGGCTCGCGCCTCGTGCGGTGGGCGGCGGTCGAGGCGGCCCAGCGCCAGGGGACGGGGACCAAGCTGCGGGCGGACTTCACCCGCATCACCGCCAGCCACGGCGACACCCAAGGGGCGCGCAAAGTCGCCCGGGTCGCCGTCGCCCGAAAGATCGTCACCCTCTGCTACTACGGCCTGAGAGACGGCACCATCCGCTCGAAGGCGATCGAGCAGGCGGCGGCGTGACGCGGTCCGGACACCACCAGACGCGTGATCGTTGGTTGTCATGGCCCCCGGTCCTCCGGCGAGGCCGCGCCCTTGATTGATCCCGCCTGGTTGGTGGCCGCAACACTCCATGTCGCATGACGACGAAGGAATGACCGGCACCCGCGTCCGCGGCGTGCCCTCCGAGGCTTCGCTTCGGACTGGAGACGAACACCTGGTGTCCCACTCCCGACGAGGACGTGACCACGACGATCACTTGAGCACTCCACCCTCTCTTCTGGACGGCAGCACAGCGCGACCAGAAGCCCCTGGCGGGGCTTCCGGATCCATTGTGCTGGCGGCACAAGCCCGGGCCGTCAAGGCGCTTTGTCGCACCTCTCGTGAGTGGTGGTGCTGACGCGGAACCGGCGCGCTGCCCCTGTGAGCCTTGACCGCCCTCGTCACCTCCCAGCGACACTGGGCTTGGCTTCGCGCGGCTCAATCGTGCTCTTCATTTCGTCTTGATGGGCTCGGAACGAGAAAAGGAATCGGCCCTTCGGGCCGACGCGGACTTGACAGGAGGCGCTCTTTCAGGAATGGCAACC
>JAKATT010000076.1 GCA_021818615.1 Actinomycetes bacterium
GGGGCGTCGACCATCTCATCGGCACCGTGCGCGAGGTTTACGGCCCCCCCGCCAAACCGTTCGTCATGGTAGAAGTCCCCGTTCATGGGGCATCAGGCGAGATCCTCGAAACGACGACCTTGAGCTTTCCTGCAGACGCCCTCACTCTGGCCTCGGCCCCCTAACATCAGCAAGCCTGGAGTGGCGTGGACAACGGTCGTCGCAGCCCCGGCTTCGGGCGCTGACTCCACGCAAGCACCGTACGTATTCGGCGAACCCGTGGTCATCGAGGCATGTGCCAGCTGTGCTGTGCGCACCGTGTCGTCGGGGAGTCAGGCCGGAGCCGTGAGGATCTCGCGGTAGCGGCGGTGGAGCGGGTAGAGGTAGACGTCCTTCACCGGCAGCGCATGGCGGTTGTAGCGGTCGAGCTTGCCTCGGCCCTTGGTCTGTCCGACATGGACCCAGTTCGCCGCCTTGTAGCTCGTGCCGGCAAAGCGTCCGGTCTCGACGAAGGTCTCGAGCAGCACGGGTGCGTAGCCGTACGCGGCGCGCCAGTCGGCGCCAAGGCGGCGCGTGGAGAGCCCCAGGATCTTCGAGGCGAGGTGAGGGACTCGAAGCCGCGGCAGGATGAGGAAGCGGGCGTTGCCCACCACGAGCTGGAGGCGGCGCTCTCTAGTCGCTGCGTCCCAGCCGATGTCGGCATCACGTGGTTGGCACTTCCAGGCCGCGGGGCCGAAGGACAGCGCGGCGACGACGCCGGACGAGGCGTAGACGAGGTAGCGCAGCTGCGCGCCGCACAGCGGGACGTAGCCGAGGTAGTGGTAGGTGGCGATCAGCTCGTTCCAGGTGGCCGACTCCGGGCGTGATGCGACGAGGCGCAGCTCGAGGCTCCCGAGCTCGGACAGCCTCGACACCGGCTCTGTCAGATCGAAGGAGAGCTGGGCCGGTTCGCTACGACGGCGCTGCACCCTGCCGTTCTGGTTGGAATTGCGTGGCGGGGGCAGCTCGATCAGCCCGGCGGCAGCCATGCGCAGGAGCGCGACGCGAGCCGACATCTCCTTCGGCCGCCCGAGCTGGTCGCGCCAGTCGATCGCCAGGCACAGGGCGCGCGCGATCGCCGAGCGGGTTGGGCAGGTCGCTCGGTCGGCGCACAGGGCGCGCAAGAGCTCGAGCTCGAGCTCTGAGAAGTCCCGCCCGCAGAACCGCCATGTGCTCATGGCGGGGCGCTCCTGAACATCGAGGCCTCCTCCTCTGGTGCAGCCCAGGGCAAGAACGCCTTGAGCTCGCCCTCCGAGAGCGGCCCGCCGGCACGCGCGATCGCGGACAGGTAGGCCTCGAGCACCCTGAGGGGGTTCCACCCGGCGAGCTCGAAGGTCTGGATGATGCTCCACGCATCGGCGGCGAGGGCCGCCTGGGTGAGCGAGCGCGAGCCGTAGCAGCCCTTGCGCAGGACGACCGGGCCGCGGATGTGGCGCTCGGCGCGGTTGTTGTCCAGGTCCACGCCCGGGTGCTCCATGAAGGCGACGAGGCCCGACCACTCGTGGTCCAAGGTGGCGAGCACCCTCTTCGCCGGCTCGGGCAAGGTGTCGTCTGTGGCCTCGGCGTGTCGGGTCGCGTCCATCTCCTCGACGATGCGCCGGCACTCATGAAGCGCCTCGACCTCCTCTGGTGATCCGGGCTCGGCCGCGCAGCAGGCGTGCCAGGCACGATAGAGCGCCCTGATCGCCTCGAGCCAGGCATCGGCCCAGGCTCTGCAGCTCTGGTGGGCATCCCCGCATCGCAGTACGTAGCGGCGGGCGTGTGCCCAGCACCAGAGGTTGACGAGTCCCTCGACCTCGGCGCCCAAGGACTGGTAGGTGGTGTAGAAGTCGCTCGAGAGCAACAGCTCCCCGCCACCGGGCAGGCCGAGGCGCCCCGAGTCGTCCTCGACGAGGCCGAGGTGGGCGACCACGACGTCTCGGCCCCGGGACGGCTTCAAGTAGAAGGCCACGGAGTCGACGCCGACGAAGACCCAGATCCAGTGGCGGTGATTCTTCTTCCCCGGGACGAGCACGAAGACCTTCCAGGAGGTCTCGTCGACGTGCAGGTGCGACGAGGTGGCGTTGTGGGCTCGGATCGCGTTCGCCAATGGTGCCAGCAGCTCGCCGGCCCGGTCGAGCGAGCCGACGAGGCTCCCGGGGGAGAACTGCGCACCCTCGGCCCTGAGCAAGGCGACGATGCGGGCGAGCGGCAGCCCGAGGCCGTACTTGTAGAAGACGAGCCGGGCGAGAAAGCCGATCGAGAGCCGTCCCTTCAAGATGGGCTTGGCCGGCGGCGGGGCAGAGACGATGCCGGGCGCCTTCTTGCACGAGCACCCCCGCCGGTAGCGCTTGCGGCGGTGGATCCTTCTCAGGATGCGCACCTCGAAGTGGATCTCCTCGCAGCGCTCCTCGCCGAAGGGCACGTAGAGCTTGTCACAGTCCGGACAGCGCGGCAGCTCTTCGAGGTCGTGCGGGACCTCCTCGATCTCCAGGTGGTCGTAGCGCCTGCGCCTCGGAGCGGGTCGTCCGGGCTGCTGGCCGCGTCGGCGCTTGCCCTCGGGGCTCGGCGCCTCCCCGCTTACAGTCGAGTGCTCGTCAGCTCCTTGCCCGGAGGTCTCGCTCGTCCCAGAGCGCTCCGATCTCTTGCCGAAGCGGTGCCGGAGATGCTGGCTCAGCCGGGCGCGTAGATCGTCGCGCGCTCTCTCAAGCTCCTTGCGGGCGCCTTCGCAAGACTCGAGGCGCGCCCGCAAATCGTCGCGCTCGACGGTGAGGAGCCGAATCTGCTCACCGTCAGCCTCGTGCTGCGCGAGGTGACGAGCGATCTCGCGATCGCGCCTCCGGCACCCCGAGCAGCCCCGCACCACATGGTTGTAACTACCACGACGTCTTGCCCGTGTCCAGTACCCACTGCCGGGTCATCGCTCGGCCGGACGTGGCCGAGAGCAGCGCCAACGCGGAACGGGTTCTCCAAATATGTACGGTGCAACAAACGATCCGCGCCGCTCTGCCCGCCATCGAGTCCTGGGCCGACCAAGGCCATACCTCGCTGCGAGAGATCACCCGCCACGACGTGCTGACTGCACTCGCCACCGCGGGACCGGGCCGAGCCAGCACGCTCACCGCCCTGCGCCACGTCTTCCGAGTCCTCAAGGCCCGCCAGGTCGTCTTCGTGAACCCGACCGCCCGCATCCGCTCGGGCAGTCCGACCAAGACCATCCCGCTGCCCGCCGATCTCGACACTGTCCGGGCCGTGCTGCGCTCCGAGGACCCCACCGTCGCCGCTATGGCCGCACTGACCGCGTTCCACGCCCTCACGCCGGCCCATCTGTCCGCCATCACCCTCACCGACATACGCGACGGCCGGCTGCACATCGCCGGACGGGTCGTCGTGCTCGCCGAGCCGGTCCGACAGCGCCTGCGCGTCTATCTCGACCACCGCGCCCGCCGCTGGCCGGCAACCGCCAACCCCTACCTGTTCCTCCATCAGCGCAACGCTCTCCGCACCAGCCCGCCCAAGCCGGACTGGATCAGCCTCCGCCTCGCCGGCATGGCCCAGATCATGCGAGAGGACCGCATCCTCGACGAGCTGCTCGCCACCGGTGGCGACCTCCGCCGCCTCTGCGACCTCTTCGGCCTGTCCATCTCCGGGGCCGAGCGATACCTCGGCGCCCTCAACCACCCCGACCTCGACCCGGCCGACCACAGCACCCACCAGCCGTCGTCTAACTCCATAGACACAATTGCGTCTAGTCTGATAGGCTGAGCGGGTGACGGCACGGAGGTTGGTCCGCATCCTGCGCCAGCACGGCTGCGAGCCGGTCCGCCAGCGGGGCTCCCACCAGATCTGGCGGTGCGCCAACTGCCAGACCGTGATCCCCCTCCACGCCGGCGACATCCCGACCGGCACGCTGAGATCCATCGAACGTGACCTCGAACCCTGCCTCGGACCGAGGTGGCTCACCCAATGACCAACGACACCCACAGCGAAAGGACCAAAGACGTGAAGACCTACACCGCCCGCCTGGAGCGGGAAAAAGACGGGCGCTGGACCGTCGAGCTCGAAGAAGAACCCCGAGTCCACACCTGGGGAAAGACCGTCGACCAGGCCCTGACCCGCATCCGCGAAGCCG
>JAKATT010000166.1 GCA_021818615.1 Actinomycetes bacterium
GGCGCGCCTCGAGCCGCGCTTCGCAGAGCTCGTCTACGACGGCATGTGGTTCTCACCGCTTCGAGAGGCCCTGTCCGCCTTCGTCGCGAGCACCCAGCGCTTCGTGACCGGTGAGGTCAGGCTGCGCTTCAGCCCCGGCGGCGGCCTCGAGGTCGCCGGGCGCAGGAGCCCGGTCGGGCTCTACGACCACGGGCTCGCCACCTACGACGCGGCAGACTCGTTCCGTCACGACGACGCCGAGGGCTTCGTGCGCCTGTTCGGGCTTTCCGTGCAGACCTGGGCGGCCAAGCAGACTGCCGGCGCCCGCGGCGCGGCCGAGCCCGCTTCACGCGACCGCGGGTGAGTGGCACCTCATGACGCTGTGGTCCACGCGGATGAACGCCCCCCCGGCCGAGGAGATGATGGCGTTCAGCGCGAGTCTGGCCTTCGACCGCCGCCTCGCAGCGGCCGACATCGAAGCCTCGATCGCCCACGTCCACGGGCTCGCTCGGGCGGGCATCGTCGAGGAGAAGGAGGCGACGCTCCTCGCCGAGGCGCTCTCGCGCAGCGGTGACGAGCTCGCCGCCGGCGTCTTTCAGTTCGAGCCCGGCGACGAGGACATCCATACGGCCATAGAGCGCCGCGTGCATGAGCTCGCCGGCGACGTCGGCGCCAAGCTGCACACGGGTCGCAGCCGCAACGACCAGGTCGCCACGGCGCTGCGGATCTACCTCCGTCGGGAGCTCGCCCGGCTGGCCGAGCTCGTGCTCGAGCTGCAGCGCACGCTCGCCCGGCGGGCCGGCGACGCCGGCCAGACCTATCTGCCCGGCTACACGCACCTCCAGCGAGCACAGCCCGTGCTGCTCGCCCACCACCTGCTGGCGCACGGGTGGGCACTCGCCCGTGACTTCGACCGGCTCATCTCGACACTCGAGCGCATGGACGCCTGCCCACTCGGTGCCGGTGCCCTCGGAGGGAGCACGCTCCCGCTGCGTCCCGACGAGACGGCCGAGACGCTCGGCTTCGCTCACCGCTTCGAGAACTCCCTCGACGCGGTGAGCGACCGCGACTTCGTCGCCGAGACGCTCTTCGACATAGCGCTCATCGGCGTGCACCTGTCGAGAGTGGGGGAGGAAGTGGTGATCTTCTCGAGCGAGGAGTTCGGCTTCCTCCGCCTCGACGATGCCTGGGCGACTGGGAGCTCGATGCTCCCGCAGAAGAAGAACCCCGACGTCGCCGAGCTTGCGAGGGGCAAGTCCGGCCGGCTCATCGGCCACCTCACTGGCTTCCTCGCCACACTGAAGGGGCTGCCCCTCGCCTACAACCGGGACCTGCAGGAGGACAAAGAGCCGCTCTTCGACGCGCTGGACCAGGTGAGCCTGGCGCTCGTCGCCGTCGACGGCCTCATCTCGACAACTCTGTTCGACACCGAGCGCATGGAGGCTGCGGCCGACGCACCAGCACTCGTGGCCGTTGACCTGGCCGAGTGGCTGGTCGTCCGCGGGGTTCCGTTTCGGGAAGCTCACGGCATCGTCGGCTCTCTCGTGCGCGAGTCCATCGAACGCCACCTCCCCCTCGCCGAGCTGATCGAGTCGCATCCGTCGTTCGGGGAGGACGCCTTGAGCCTGCTCGAACCTGGGACGGCCCTCCGGCGACGGCGGACGCCTGGGGGAGCCGGCCCCGAAGCAGTCGCCGTGCAGCTCGGCAGATTCACCGCCCACCTCGGCGAGGACGCAGCAAGGCTCTCCGCCCACCGGCGATGAGCGTTCATGGCCGCGGCCACTCGGGCCGGCGCGTCGGCGCGCCGGCGTCGGGGCGACTGGCCGGCCTGCTCGCGGGGGACCCGGTCGAGGTCGCCCCTCAGCTGCTCAACAAGGTGCTCGTGCACGGCGCCACCTCGGGGCGGATAGTCGAGGTGGAGGCCTACAGAGGGGAGGCGGACCCGGCGTCGCACGCCTTCAGGGGGCCGACTGCGCGCAACCGCACCATGTTCGGGCGGCCGGGGCTCCTCTACGTCTACTTCAGCTATGGCATGCACCACTGCTGCAACGTCGTGTGCTGGCCCGAGCGCCGGGCCGGGGCGGTGCTGGTGAGGGCGCTCCTGCCCCTGGGCGGGATCGACGAGATGCGTCGCCGGCGCCACCCGGCAGCCCGGGAGGACGAGCTCTGCTCTGGGCCGGGGCGGCTCTGCCAGGCGCTCGGGCTCGATCGCGCGGCGGACGGCGCAGACCTGCTCGATGCTTCGAGCCCGGTGCGGCTCCTCGACGACGGCGTGGCACCGCCTCTCGTCTTGCAGCTCGGCATCTCCCCCCGGGTCGGCATCAACCCGGCGCTGGCGAGCTCCGGGGAGCTGTGGCGCTTCTACGTGCGGGGCGACCGGAACTTGAGCCGTCGCGAGCCGGCCACCTCCCGGGGCTGACGGCCGCGCGAGGTTCGATCGCGGGCCGGGCGCACGGCAGGCTAGGAAGGCAGCGCTCATCGCCTTGCCCGCGCCGTCCATGGTGAATGCCTGGAGCGCTCCAGCCGCTAGAGTCCATATCCCGCCGATCGGACTGCGGTCCGAGGAGCGGGGGCAGAGCCAGCAGGCAGTTTGACACTTCCGGCCGGCATGCTACGATCAAGAGCCGCTCAGAACGGAGTTCCGCTCTGAGCCATGACCCCCGAGCTGGTGTGATCCAGAGATCTCGGGGGATGACGCGGGCGAGTCCCGATGAGGGACGACGCCCGTCGAGGGCGGTGGCACCTCCTTCCGTGAGGAAGTGTGTCCCGTCGTCGCTCCTTGACAACGGAGAAGGAACAGCTAAAAGCCAGTGCGGGCGACCGTCGGCGCCTCCGGGCGCTCACGGTCGCAGAAGTCAATGCACTGAAAACGGACGACAATATCCGTTTCTGTGCCAGTCGGTTCGGGGCTTCCGTAGCTCCGTCGCCGGCTCTCCAGATCGAAGCTCGGGTTGCCTTCGGGCCCCTCCTTGCGAGATCTCGATGGAGAGTTTGATCCTGGCTCAGGACGAACGCTGGCGGCGTGCCTAACACATGCAAGTCGAACGAGGCCCATCCAGTGGCAACACTGGTGAAGGCTTAGTGGCGAACGGGTGCGGAACACGTGAGCAACCTGCCCCGGAGACCGGGATAACAGCGGGAAACTGCTGCTAATACCGGATGTCCCCACGGCCCCGCATGGGACTGTGAGGAAAGGACTCTGCTCCGGGAGGGGCTCGCGGCCTATCAGCTTGTTGGCGGGGTAACGGCCCACCAAGGCTCCGACGGGTAGCTGGTCTGAGAGGACGATCAGCCACACTGGGACTGAGACACGGCCCAGACTCCTACGGGAGGCAGCAGTGGGGAATCTTGCGCAATGGGCGAAAGCCTGACGCAGCAACGCCGCGTGGGGGATGAATGCCTTCGGGTTGTAAACCCCTTTCAGTGGGAACGAAATTGACGGTACCCACAGAAGAAGCCCCGGCCAACTACGTGCCAGCAGCCGCGGTGATACGTAGGGGGCGAGCGTTGTCCGGATTCATTGGGCGTAAAGAGCTCGTAGGCGGCTTGATCAGTCGGGTGTGAAACCTCCAGGCTCAACCTGGAGACGCCACTCGATACTGTCATGGCTAGAGTCCGGTAGGGGACCACGGAATTCCTGGTGTAGCGGTGAAATGCGCAGATATCAGGAGGAACACCGGTGGCGAAGGCGGTGGTCTGGGCCGGCACTGACGCTGAGGAGCGAAAGCGTGGGGAGCGAACAGGATTAGATACCCTGGTAGTCCACGCCGTAAACGTTGGGCACTAGGTGTGGGGCCTTATCAACGGGTTCCGTGCCGCAGCTAACGCATTAAGTGCCCCGCCTGGGGAGTACGGCCGCAAGGCTAAAACTCAAAGGAATTGACGGGGGCCCGCACAAGCGGCGGAGCATGTGGCTTAATTCGATGCAACGCGAAGAACCTTACCTGGGTTTGACATGCGGGGTAAGGCGCAGAGATGCGCTGACCTTCGGGTCCCGCACAGGTGGTGCATGGCTGTCGTCAGCTCGTGTCGTGAGATGTTGGGTTAAGTCCCGCAACGAGCGCAACCCTTGTCCTATGTTGCCAGCGGGTAATGCCGGGGACTCGTAGGAGACTGCCGGGGTC
>JAKATT010000063.1 GCA_021818615.1 Actinomycetes bacterium
TCCAGACGATCTTCGAGACGGTCACGTACCTGCTGGCGGCGTGCGTGCTCACCTACATGACGTTCTGGATGCGTCGCCATGCCCGCACCATCTCGAACGAGCTTCGACAGCGGACCGAGAGTGCCCTTGAGGGTGGCGAGCGCTTCGGGCTCGCCTTCCTCGCCTTCCAGGCCGTCGGCCGGGAAGGGCTCGAGACTGCTGTGTTCACGCTGGCGATCGTCTTTGCTGCCGGACGGGGCGGCCATTTCGCCCTCGCCGGTGGCGCCATCGGCCTGCTCGTCTCGCTCGGGATCTCCTTTGTCATCTACCGGTTGGGGCGCAGGCTCAACATCGTTCGCTTCTTCAGCGTCCTTGGGATCGTTCTCATGTTCTTTGCCGCCGGGTTGCTCGCTGATGCGGTCGAGAACCTCCAGCAGCTCGGGTGGGTGACGCTGCTCGCTCACCGGCTCTGGGACACGAGCGCCGTCCTCAACGAGAACTCGGCGCTCGGGGACGTGTTCCACTCGCTCTTCGGCTACGCGGACCATCCGAGCGTCCTGCAGGCGGCGGTCTACGTGACCTTCCTCGCCGCCGGCATCACCGGCATGCGGGCGATCGGCCGGCCGGGGGCGGCCAGGGCTGGTTCAGCCCCCGCCCGTCCGCCCGGGGCGCCCGGGCATCACTCCTCGAGGCGCAACGCCGATATGAACGCCTCTTGAGGGACCTCGACCCGTCCGATCGACTTCATCCGCTTCTTGCCCTCGCGCTGCTTTTCGAGCAGCTTGCGCTTGCGAGTGATGTCACCGCCGTAGCACTTGGCGAGAACGTCCTTGCGCTTGGCCTTCACGGTCTCGCGGGCGATTATCCGGCCGCCGATCGCCGCCTGGATGGGGACATCGAAGAGCTGGCGGGGGATCATCTCGCGCAGCTTGGCGGTCATCTTGCGCCCGTAGTCCTGGGCGCGGGCCTTGTGCACGATGGAGCTGAAGGCGTCGACCGGGGCACCGTTCAAGAGGATGTCCACCTTGACGAGGTCGTCCGGCTGGTAGCCGGCCGGCTCGTAGTCGAGGCTGGCATAGCCCTTGGTGCGGCTCTTCAGCTGGTCGAAGAAGTCGACGACGACATCGGCGAGGGGGAGCCTGTAGATGAGCTCGAGGCGCGCGGGTGAGAGGTACTGCATCTTGTCGAGCGTCCCGCGCCGCGTCTGGCACAGGTCCATCACGGTACCGGTGTACTCCGCCGGCGTGATGATGGTGACCCGCAGCATGGGCTCCTCGATGCTCTCCACGTTCTGTGTCGGCGGCATGGCGGACGGGTTGTCGACCGGCACCGTCTTCCCGTTCGTGAGATGAGCGATGTACTCGACCGAAGGGGCGGTGGCAATGAGCGAGAGGTCGAACTCCCGTTCGAGGCGCTCCCGGGCGATCTCCATGTGGAGCAGGCCCAGGTAGCCGCAGCGGAAGCCGAAGCCGAGCGCCACGCTCGTCTCCGGCTCGAAGGTGATCGAGGCGTCGGACAGCTTGAGCTTCTCAAGGGCGTCACGCAGCTCGGGGAGCTCGTCTCCGTCTACGGGGTACAGACCGCAGAAGACCATTGGCTTCGGGTCGCGGTAGCCTTCGAGCGGTGCGCCGGCGGGCTTGGCGGCGTCGGTGATCGTCTCGCCGACCTTCGCCTCGCCCACAGCTCTGATACCCGCGATGAGGTATCCGACCTCGCCCGGGCCGAGCTCTTCTACCGGCCGGTTCGTCGGGGCTCGCACACCTATCTCCTCGATCTCGTGTGTCGTGCCTGCTTGCCACAACCGGATCCTCGAGTGGTCCCGCATCGTGCCGTCGACGACGCGGATGGAGTTCACCACCCCGCGGTACTGGTCGTAGTGGGAGTCGAAGATGAGGGCTCGCAGTGCCGCGCCGGGATCGCCAGTCGGAGCCGGGATGCGCTCGACGACCGCGTCGAGCAGCTCGGCGACCCCCTCGCCGGTCTTGGCGGAGATGCGCAGGATGTCGTCGGCGGCGAGCCCGAGAACCTGTTCTATCTCGGCCGCGTACCGCTCGGGGTCGGCCGCCGGGAGGTCGATCTTGTTGAGGGCCACCACGATCTCGAGGTTGTGCTCGATGGCGAGGTAGCAGTTGGCGAGCGTCTGGGCCTCGATGCCCTGGGAGGCGTCGACTAGGAGCACCACCCCCTCGCAGGCGGCGAGCGACCTGCTCACCTCGTAGCCGAAGTCGACGTGGCCGGGAGTGTCGATCAGGTGCAGGATGTGCTGCCGCCACTCGACCCGGACGTTCTGGGCCTTTATCGTGATGCCCCGCTCCCGTTCGATGTCCATCGAGTCGAGGTACTGCTCGCGCATCTCCCGCGGGTCGACGGTGGCTGTCAGCTCGAGGATGCGGTCAGAGAGCGTCGACTTGCCGTGGTCGACGTGACTGATGATGGAGAAGTTGCGGATTCTCTCAGCGGGGATGGTCACTTCCTGTCCATGCTGCCATCGATCTGCCGGCAAGCCTGCCGGCAAGCCTGCCGGCGTCGCGAGGCGCGCGCTCTTGTTCGCACCCTGCCGGTGCGTCGAGGCACCTCGCCGGAGGACGGGCGCGGAGCCGGTGCTAGCATGCTCTGCACTGCCGAATTCGCTGCGTCAGCTCAACGCGTCCAAGGAACAGATGGCAAACATCAAGTCACAGATCAAGCGGGACCTGCAGAACCAGCGTCGGCGCGAGCGCAACAAGGCTGTGCGCTCCGAGCTGAAGACGCGCACGAAGAGCGCGCTCAGAGCCGCCGAGGACGGTGCGGAGGATGCCGCCGAGCGGCTTCGTCTCGCCGTGAAGCGCATCGACAAGGCGGCGGCGAAGGGCATCATCCACCCGAACCAGGCGGCGAGGCGTAAGTCTCGCCTCGTTCGCCACTTCTCTGAGCTCCTCGAGGACAGCTCCGGCGACTGACGACGGAAGCCGAGGGCGAGCGGCCCGCTGGCCCCGCCCTCCCGCCCCGACCTCGTGACGGCCAGCCCCTTTGGCAACTTGCGGGCGAGCACCGCGCTCAGTCGTGCCGAGCTGGGGGCACTCGTCGAGCTGGAGCGCACTTGCACCGCCCTGGACGGCGGGCGCCTCAAGCTCGAGTACCCGGCGCTGGCCGAGCGCCGCGCTGACCGCGAGAGCGACTTCACATGGTGGGTGCATGGCGAGCTGGTGGGGTTTCTCGGCATCTACCAGTGGCAGCCGGCCGAGGTCGAGATCGCGGGGATGGTGCACCCGAGGCACCGCCGCCTTGGCGTGTTCTCCCGGCTGTTCGAGGCGGCGATGGCCGAGCTGTGCCGTAGAGCCGCGCCGCGGGTGCTGCTGGTGATGGACCGCCGGTCAGATGCCGGCCACGCCTTCGCAAGCCATGTCGACGCCGTCTATGAGCACTCCGAGCACCGCATGGTGCAGCGTCGGGCGCCAAGTGCCCTCGATCCGGACCGGTCGCTCGAGCTTCGTCCCGCCCTGGCGGGAGTTGACAGCGGCTTCATCTCGGAGTGCCTGTCGGCTGCCTTCGGCATTCCATGCGGAGACGTGATGGAGGATGATGCGGCCTCCGTGAGCAAGCGCCACCTCGTAGTCGAGCGAGATGGCGAGCCAGTCGGCACCTTGCGGGTGGACTGCCGGAAGGAGGGCGGGAAGACCATGGCGGGAATATACGGGTTCGCCGTGCTTCCCGACCACCAGGGGCGCGGCATCGGCAGGTGTGTCCTCACCGAGCTCATAGCGCGTCTGCGAGGCGAGGGCGTCGACGAGATCACCCTCGAAGTGTCGGTGTCGAACGATGCCGCCCTCAAGGTGTACGAGAGTTGCGGCTTCGACAGAGTCGGGACGGACGACTACTTCATGGTCCAGCGGGGCCGGCCGCACGGCCAGGCGCTGCACCCCACCGCCCGCGCCTCAGCTGGCGGTGGGGTGCGACCACTCTGAGCGGCCTTTTCGAGCGCAGCTTCGACGTCCTGCTCGCCTCGGGGATGGTGCCCGCGTAGCCGTCGTGGCCCGCCTGCTCCGTAAGGCCCCGGGGCGAGCTCAGGACCCGGTGGCGAGTGGCAGCTTGCTGACGCTTCCCCCGGCCAGCAGCGCCTCGGACATCTGTGGCTCTCCGGCCGCCATGGCGATCTCCCATGCCCCGACGCCGGCGACATGGGCCTTCCAGGCGAGCACGGTCTTGAGCGTGACTGAGAGCGGGTCGTCGAACCAGGTCTGGTGCCACTGCCCGTCGCGGCGGAACACCGAGTAGGGGGTCTCGCTGACCGGGTCCCACAGGGCGCGGCGCCCGGCTGCCACCACGGAGGCATAGGTGACCGCCACCGGGGTGCCGGTGGTGTCCGCCGGTACCCCGGCGCGCGACGCAGGGTAGTCGTAGCCGTAGAAGGGGATCCCGAGGATCACCTTCGAGCCGAGCCCGGCGCCGACGTAGCTGGCGAGCACGGTCGCGTCCGAGAGGACAGTGCCGGTGAGCGGTGCGGTCGCGCTCGGTATCTGCTGGTCGTTCATGTCGTAGGCCATTACGAAGAACTGTGTGGCGGCACCGGCCAGCGCCTGGACGTCGAAGAAGCCCTGCGGGTTCACCGCCGAGTCGGGATAGGTGTTGACGAGCAGCGTCCACGAGGGGTTCCTGGCGTGAAGATCGGCGGCGAGGGCTGCGACGAACTTCGTGAAGCCGGCGCGGTCGGCAGCGTTCTGACCCTCGACGTCGAGGTCGACCCCGTCGAAACCGCCGCTTTGCAGCAGCGCGGCAACCTGGTCGGCCGTCACGGCGGCGTGCGAAGCCGGCGAGGCGACCAGAGAGTCGATGATCGGCTGGTTCACCTGTGCCAGGCTGAGCAGCACCGGGTCACCCGCGTGGTGGCCGTTGACGACGAGCGAGCGGGCTGCGCCGTTGGCGAGCATCGTGTAGCCGAAAGAACCGCGGTCGAGCGCTCCGCTGCCGAGCAGCCCCACCGAGGAGAAGACGAGCTCGCTGTAGTCCGAGAAGGGCACTCCCGCCAGGCGTGTCAGCTCGTACGCCGGCACAAAACCCACCACCTCGTGCCGTCCCACCCCCGTGCTCACCCCCGGCCGCAGCGCCGGAGCAGGTGCCCCTTCCCTCCTCGGCAGCGCGACCCCGACGGCCTTCTCAGCAGCCGCGACGGCCCGCTCGGCCTGTGGCCAGACCTGCGCAAGAGGGTTCGGCTGGGTAGTGGTCGTGGTCGTGGTCGAGGATCCGCCAAACTTGAGCACCCCGCCCCCGACGACCCCGACGGCCGTCACGACGGCAGCCAAGCCGACGATTGCCACGACGGCGACCAGCGACCGGTTCCCTCTCGCCATGGCGGAGGCGAGCGTACCCGCCTGCACCGTGGCGTAGCTGGCATCGCCAGAGTGAACGGGGGGCACCCGCTGTGTGCCTTACGCTGCAGGGGAATGATCTTCGTGGAGATCCTGCGCCTGATCGTCGTCCTGATCGGCGCCGTGGTGGGGCTGTCGATCGGCAGCAGCGTGCACTCGACGGCGACAGGGCGCTTTGTTGGCGCGATGATCGGTGTGCTGGTCGCCTACGTCATCGGTGGCGTGGCCGGCCGTCTGCTCGACCGCGGCCTCCACCAGATGAACCGCAGGCTCCGAGACGTCCCGGCTCCCGAGCTGCTCGCCGGCGTCTTCCTCGGCGGCATCGGGCTCCTGGTCGGGGTGGCGTTGTGCCTGCCGCTTTTCGTCTTTGTCCACGAGGACTACGACTACCCGCTCTGCGCCGCCGTCGCCTGGGTGCTTGGGGTTGCCTGCCTGCGCCTGGGCATGGCGAAGGGTCGCCAGCTCGCCGATTCGGCGCGGCTCACGAGGCGCCTCGAGGTGCTGCCTGAGGCGGTCGCGCCCGGTGCCATGCTGCTCGACACGTCCGCCCTCATGGAGCGGGCGGTGCTCGTCCTCGGCAGGGTCGGCATGCTCGGTAGCGAGCTCCTCATCCCCGAGCCTGTGCTCGACGAGGTGGAGACGCTCGCAGCTTCTCCCGACCCGGTCGCCTCGCGACGTGCGCGACGTGCCCTCGAGTCCGTCTCCTCGCTGCGGGAGTCGGGCGTGACGGTCACCGTCGTCCCCGGCGACATGCCCGGGGAGCCCGGCACCGAGGACAAGGTGCTGCGGATCGCAGAGCGCCTCGGCGTGCGGCTTGTCACCTGCTCGTCGGAGCTTGCGGCCAAGCAGGAGCACGGCGCGGCTGAAGTCGAGATAGTGGACCTCCGGTCAGTTCTTGCCGACGTGGCACCCGATCACGTGCCTGGCGAGCGCCTCGAGGTGGACCTTGTCAGGGCGGGCAGGCAGCTGCGTCAGGCGGTCGGCTACCTGCCCGACGGCGACATGGTCGTCGTCAACGACGCCGAGCACATGGTCGGCCGGGCCGGCGTCCCTGTGGTCGTGCTCTCCACCCGACCGACGAGCCAGGGCCTCCTCGTCTTCGCCCGGCTGGCGGCGGACGACGGGACCGCGCCGGGGGTGGAGCCTGACGGGTCTGCCGAGCGCCCTGGCGGTCGGTCCCGGCGTTAGAGCGCCTTGATGGCTGCCACCAGCTTGGTGAGCGAGTCCTTGGCGTCCCCGAAGAGCAGCGTGGTCTTCGGGTCGAAGAGGAGCTCGTTGTCGATGCCTGCAAAGCCCGGGCGCATCGAGCGCTTGAGGAAGACGATGTTGCGGGCCTCGTCGACGGCGAGGATCGGCATGCCATAGATGGGGCTGCCCGGCGAGTTCTTCGCCGCAGGGTTGACGACGTCGTTCGCTCCGACGACGAGGGCAACGTCGGCGCTCTGGAACTCCGGGTTCGCCTCGTCCATCTCCTTCAGCTCGTCGTAGGGGACGTTGGCCTCGGCGAGCAGGACGTTCATATGGCCGGGCATACGGCCCGCGACAGGGTGGATCGCGTAGAAGACCTCGACGCCGCGCGCCTGGAGGAGGTCGGCGAGCTCCCGCGCGCTGTGCTGGGCCTGGGCGACGGCGAGCCCATAGCCGGGGACGATGATCACCTTCTGGGAGTAGGCGAGGAGGACGGCGACGTCCTCGGCGGTCGCCGATCGCACGCCTCTGTCGCCGGACGTACCGTCAGCGCCGGCGGTCGCGGTGATCACCGAGCCGAACGCCGAGAAAAGGATGTTGGGCAACGAGCGGCCCATGGCGGCGCTCATCATCCTGGTGAGCAGCGTGCCCGATGCCCCGACGAGCGTGCCGGCGACGACGAGGACGACAGAGTGCAGCACGAAACCGCTTGCTGCCACCGCGAGCCCCGTAAAGGAGTTGAGGAGCGAGATGAGGACGGGGACGTCCGCTCCGCCGATCGGGAGCACGAAGGCGATGCCGAAGAGGAGGCCGAGAATGCCGATCACGGCGATCAGCCAGTTGTGCGGGCTGAGGCAGGCCGCTATCGCCAGGCCCAGGATCCCGGTGGCGACGACGCCGTTCAGCACCTGCTGGCCGGGGTAGGTGATCGGCCTGCCCGTCATGAGCTCCTGCAGCTTGGCGAAGGCGACGGCAGAGCCGGCGAAGGACACTGAGCCCACGACTATGCCGAAGAGCACTTCGACGACCTGGTAGACGGCGAGAGAGCCCGGTGTCGCCTTGACGAATTCGGCGAGTGCGATGAGAGCCGCGGCCCCGCCCCCCACGCCGTTGAACGCCGCGACCATCTGGGGCATCGCGGTCATCTTCACCAGCCGGGCGGCCGGCAAGCCGATAACTACGCCGATCGCCATGGCGCCAACCATGAGGCCGAAGCGGGACAGGCTCGGTGTCGCAAAGGTCATGCCGATGGCCAGCGCCATGCCGGCGGCGCCGATCAGATTGCCGGCCCGTGCGGTCTTCGGCCCTGACAGCGCCTTCAGCGCCAGGATGAAGCAGACCGCCGCGATCAGGTAGGCGAGGCGGATTCCGGTGTCGAGGTTCACGACCCGCTTCCCTCCGCCACGGGGGAGGTGACCGGTGCCGCCCCGCCGGCTGGGGTGCTCAGGCTGCCGTCGGCACCCCCGGTGCCGCCCGAGCCGACAGCCGCGCCGGGGCGCCGGCCCGCCTTCGGCTGTCGACCCTTGAACATCTCGAGCATCCGGTCCGTCACTACGAACCCGCCGACGACGTTCAGCGTCGCGAGCACGACCGCGATGAAGCCGAGGACGATCTCTACCGTGCCCTGTGCCTGTCCGAGCACCACCATCGCACCGACGAGGACCACTCCGTGCACAGCGTTCGTCCCGGACATGAGCGGCGTGTGCAGGATGCTCGGGACCTTTGAGATGACCTCGAAACCGACGAATGCGGCGAGCACGAAGACAGTGACGAGGGTGAGGATGTCGCCCCCGTTCATGACGCACCTCCTTGTAGGGCATCGCGGCTTGCAGCGTGGCGAAGCTCGCCGGCATGGGTCACGCAGGTGCCGGCGACGATCTCGTCGGCGAAGTCGGGCGCGAAAGCGCCGTCTTTCACGAGCAGGCCGAGGAACTCCGCGATGTTGCGCGAGTAGAGGAATGACGCGTGGATCGGCATGCTGCTCGCGAGGTTGGCGACCCCGTGCACGCTCACCCCGCCGGCGTCGAGCACCTCGCCCGGCTCCGACAGCTCGCAGTTGCCGCCGCTCTCCGCAGCCAGGTCGACGATCACACTGCCGGGCCTCATCTCGGCGACCATGGGCGCCGTCACGAGCACCGGCGCCCTGCGCCCTGGTATCGCGGCAGTCGTGATGACGACATCGGCCGCGGCGACCTCCTTGGCGATGAGCTCCCGCTGGCGGGCGAGGAACTCCTCGGACTGTTCCCGGGCGTAGCCGCCCTGGCCTTCCTGGGCTTCGAGCTCCAGCTCGACGAAGCTTGCTCCGAGGGAGCGGACCTCCTCCCGGGCGGCGGTGCGCACGTCGTATGCGCGCACCACGGCCCCGAGCCGCCGTGCCGTCGCGATCGCCTGCAGCCCGGCCACTCCGGCCCCGAGCACGAGCACCTTTGCCGGGGGCACGGTGCCGGCCGCGGTCATGAACATGGGAAAGAAGCGGGGCAGGCTCTCGGCCGCGATGAGGACCGCCCGGTATCCGGTGACGGTCGCTTGGGACGACAGTGCGTCCATGGACTGCGCACGGCTGATCCTCGGCAGCAGATCGAGGCTGAAGGCGCTGATGCCCCTGCGCTGATAGGTCCGCACGAGGTCGAGGTTCGCGAGCGGCTGGAGGCAGCTCACGACGGCCGAGCCCTCGCGCAGGTTCTCGGCCTCTTCCAGCGTCGGCGCCTGCACCTTGCAGAGGACGTCCGCCTCGGCGAGGAGGCGGCTCCTGTCGGCCACGACGGTTGCGCCCTTCGCCGCGTAGGCGTCGTCGCTCGCGAACGCGCTTGCACCGGCCCCCGGCTCGATCGCGACGTCGATCCCGGAAGCCTTCAGCTTGGCGAGGACGTCGGGGACGACGGCGACCCTTCGTTCCAGCGGCGCGACCTCTCGCAGGACGGCTACTTGCATGGCGAGGGTCTAGCAAACCATGCCTCGCGCGGTCGAGAACAGAGGCTTTGGACCCACTCGGCCTCCGGCGGGCTCGCCGCCGGAGGCGGTCCGCGAGAGACTGGCGGTGCCGGAGCGATCGCCCGGAGGAAAGGAGCGCGAGTTGAGCGGGATGATCGACCACGTCACCTTGCAGGTCGCCGATGTCGCCGCCAGCCGGAGGTTCTACGAGGCCGTGCTCGCACCGCTCGGCGCCCGTGTCTGGTTCAGCGACGAAGAGAGCGTGGGCTTCAGCCGTCGAGATGATGGCTCAGGCTCGTTCTGGCTCATTCCGGCGCGCCGGCGCGAGGACCGCGAGCTGCACCTCGCGTTCACAGCGTCCGGGCGCGACGAGGTGCGTGCCTTTCACGCCGCCGCCGCCGGGATCGGCGCCGAGGTGCTGCACGCGCCCCGGCTCTTCCCCGAGTACCACGAGCACTACTTCGGGGCATTCGTGCGCGACCCCGATGGGCACAATATCGAGGCTGTCTGTCACCGGCCTGAGCTCTGAGGGACATGGCGGTGGGGCCTCGGCCGCCCTCGTAGACTCGATCGGGTGAGCGATCACGAGCACGATGCCGGTTCCGCAGCGGCCTGGCGGCGCGAGTACGAGTCGGTCCGGCTGAGGGAGGCGGATTTCGAGACACTCTCGGGAATCCCCCTCGAGGCGGTTTACGGGCCGGACGACGGCGAGCTTCCGGGCGTCTACCCCTACACCCGGGGTCCGTACGCGTCCATGTACCGGGCCAAGTTGTGGACGATGCGGCTCTTTGCCGGGTTCGGGACGGCCGAGGACACGAACGTCAGGTTCAAGGAGATCCTGCGCTCGGGCGGAGACGGCCTCTCGACCGCGTTCGACCTGCCGACGCTGATGGGACGGGACTCCGACGATCCTTATGCCCTCGGCGAGGTCGGGCGCTGCGGCGTGGCGGTCGACACCCTCGCCGACGTCGAGGACCTCTTCTCCGGGATCGATCTCGGGGCTGTCACGACCTCGATGACGATCAACTCTCCGGCAGCCGTCCTCCTTGCCATGTACCTGGCTGCAGCCGAGAAGAGCGGTACGCGGCGCTCAGCTCTCGGCGGCACGATCCAGAACGACATCTTGAAGGAGTACCAGGCCCAGAAGGAGTACGTGTTCCCCCCGCGGCCGTCGGTGCGCATCGTCACGGACATGATCCGCTTTTGCTCTGCGGAGATGCCGAAGTGGCACACCGTCTCTGTCTCCGGCTACCACATCCGCGAAGCCGGCTCGACCGCCGCCCAGGAGCTGGCGTTCACGCTCGCCAACGGCTTCGGCTACGTCGAGGCCGCTACGGCGGCCGGCCTCGACGTCGACGAGTTCGCCCCAAGGCTGAGCTTTTTCTTCAATGCTCACATCGACTTCTTCGAAGAGATCGCGAAGTACCGCGCTGCTCGGCGGATCTGGGCGCGCTGGCTGAAGGAGCGCTACGGAGCCCGTTGCGAGCGTTCGCTGCAGCTCCGCTTCCATACCCAGACCGCTGGGTGCTCGCTCACCGCCCAGCAGCCTGAGGTGAACATCGTGCGTACGGCGATCGAGGCGCTCGCCGGCGTGCTCGGTGGCACCCAGAGCCTGCACACGAACTCGATGGACGAGGTGCTGGCGCTCCCGACCGAGAAGGCCGCCCGCATCGCCCTTCGCACCCAGCAGGTGATAGCCCACGAGACGGGGGTCGTACATGTCGCCGACCCGCTCGGCGGCTCTTATCTCGTCGAGGAGCTCACCGCCGAGATGGAGCGGCGGGCCGAGGAGGTCTTCGCCCACCTCGACGAGCTCGGCTCCGGTTCCATCCTCGAGGGGATCTACGCCGCTATCGAGCAGGGTTGGTTCCAGTCCGAGATCGCCGACTCGGCCTACGCCTTCGAGCAGCGCCTCGCGGCGGGCCGCCGCCACATGGTCGGCGTCACCGCTTTCAAGGAGGGCAACGAGGAGGAGCCGCCGCCGATCCTGCAGATCGGCCAGGAGGTCGAGGAGCTGCAGTGCAAGCGACTGGCCGACGTGAAGTCTCGGCGCTCTGCCGATGCCGTGGCGGCGGCCCTCGCGCGGATAAGGCGGGTGGCGGCAACGCCGGACGAGAACTTGATGCCGGCGGTGCACGACGCCGTGCTCACCTACGCGACTGTCGGCGAGATCATGAGCTCGCTCGCCCAGGTATTCGGGCTTTGGCGAGAGGTGCCGAGGATCTGAGGGCCCGAGCAGGCGATCCCGGAGCGAACCCCGAGCCCATCCCTGGCAGGTAGTGGCTATGGCGAAGCAGAGCGCAGGCCTCCTTCTCTACCGCTACGTCGCCGGCGGCGGGATCGAGCTGCTCCTCGCCCACCCTGGCGGCCCGCTCTTCGCGAAGGCAGACCTCGGTGCATGGACCGTTCCCAAGGGCGAGTACGAGCCGGGAGAAGAGCCGCTTGCGACCGCGGCCCGTGAGTTCGCCGAGGAGCTCGGAAGACTGCCTCCCGGAGGTGCCCGCCTCGACCTCGGCGAAGTGCGACAGGCGAGCGGCAAGCGAGTGCGTTGCTTTGCGGTCGAGGGCGACTTCGACACCTCCGAGGTCCTCTCGAACGAGTTCGAGATGGAGTGGCCCCCGGGATCGGGCGCCACGGCCCGCTTCCCGGAGATCGACAGAGCCGAGTGGTACAGCTCCTCCCGTGCCCGCCTGAAGCTGAACCCGTCGCAGTCCGTCTTCGTCGACCGCCTGGAAGCGATGCTGAGCGAGCAGGGAGCTCAGCCCAACAGCTAGGAGAGCTCTTCTCGCCGCGCGCCCGCCCCGGTCGCTGTGGGGGAGCTCGTCGCACGAGCACCAGTTCGCGAGGTGGCCGACCGGAGGGCCTCGGGCGAGGCCCTCCGGTCGGCCACCTCCCGCATCTACCATGGCACCTGGCGCAAGCGCCCGAGACGGGTGCCTGGCGTCCCGGCAACGACGCGGCAAGGATGGGAGGGAGATGCCCAATGAGGATCGCCGTCGACCACGACCTTTGCGAGTCGAACGCGATCTGCATGGGGATCCTGCCCGAGGTCTTCGAGGTCCGTGACGACGACATCCTCTATGTCCTCGACGACCATCCGGGCGAGGAGCTGCGCGACAAGGTGATGGAGTGCGTGCGGTCCTGCCCGAAGCAAGCGATCTCGGTCACAGAGGAGTGACCACCGGGACGGCCCAGCAGGTCCGCGTCCGCATTGCACCGTCGCCCACCGGATACTTCCACGTCGGCGGGGCGCGTACGGCGCTCTACAACTGGTGCGTGGCCCGCCGCAACGGGGGGGTCTTCATCCTTCGCATCGAGGACACCGACCGCGAGCGGCACCAGGAGGAGCAGTACGAAGGCATCCTCGAGGCTCTGCGCTGGCTCGACCTCGGCTGGGACGAGGGTCCCTACCGCCAGTCCGAGCGGAGGGCCCTCTACCACGCCGCGCTCGACACCTTGTGGGACAGTGGCCGGATCTACGCGTGCGACTGCACCCGCGAGATGGTCGAAGCACGCACGAAGGGGAACACGACGCCAGGATACGACGGCTTCTGCCGCGACCGTGGCCTCGAGCGCCGGCCGGGCCGAGCGCTTCGCTTCCGCGTGCCGGACGGCGGCATCACGGTCGTCCACGACGTCATACGGGGAGCCGTCGAATTCGCCAATGCCACCATCGAGGATTTCGTGGTCGCCAAGTCGAACGGCGACGCCCTCTTCGTGCTCGCCGTCGTGGCCGACGATCGCGACATGTCCATCAGCCACGTCATCCGGGCCGAGGAGCACCTGCCCACGACGCCGAAGGCGGTTCTCATCTGGGAGGCGCTCAACGCGGCCGACCCGGCTGTTGCGCGCCCGCTCCCCGTCTTCGCCCACCTCCCTATCCTCGTCAACGAGAGGCGCCAAAAGATCTCCAAGCGACGAGACCGCGTGGCGATCGAGGACTACCGGGCTCAGGGTTTCCTACCCGAGGCAATGGCGAACTATCTGGCGCTGCTCGGCTGGAGCTTCGCAGACGGCCGGGAGCTCTTCAGCCGCCAGGAGCTCGTCGACACCTTCCGCCTCGAGGACGTGAACCACTCGCCTGCCTTCTTCGACGAGAAAAAGCTCCTGCACTTCAACGGCGTCTACATTCGCGCGCTCCCGAGCGAGGCATTCACCGATCGGTGCCGTCGCTGGGCGAGGGACACCGGCTCGGCACCACCCTCCCTCTTCGACGGTCCCGAGTGGTTCGCGCTCGCTCCGCTCGTGCAGGAGCGTGTGGCCGTGCTCGCCGAGGCGCCCGGTTACGTCGCCTTCCTCTCGGCCGAGTCGTTCTCGATCGATGCCGACTCGTGGTCCAGAGCCGTCGAGGGCGACGCCGAGGCCCCGGCGATCCTCGCCGAGGCGCGTGAGCGCTTCGACGGGCTCGAGGCGTTTCGTGCCGTCGAGCTCAAGTCCGAGCTCGAGGCGATAGCCGAGGCGCACGGCCGCCGCCTCGGCAAGGCGCAGGCCCCGGTCCGAGTGGCGACGCTTGGGCGCACGGTCGGGCTCCCGCTCTTCGAGTCGCTCGAGGTGCTCGGCCGGGACAAGGCGCTCGAACGGATCGATCGGGCGCTCGAACGGATCGGCCAGGCGCTTGCGCCGTCCGACGGTCACAGCGTGTGATGTACCTGTCCAGGGGGGTCTGAATGCTGCTGTTCTGGGGCGTCTTCCGGTGGTTCCGCCGGACGCTTTACATCGTGATCGCCGGTCTCTTCGCCTATCTGGTCGTCACCTCGGTGCAGGTCGTGACGGCCTCACGCGCGCCACAGGCGGTCGCGGCGGCGCCGCGGGCGGCGGCAGTCGTGGTCATCGGCACCGCCGTCGGCCGCAAGGGCATACCGACAGACGTTCGGGCGCGCTGCAGCCAGGCTGCAGCCCTGTTCCACGCGGGCCGTACGAAGCAGATCGTCACAACCGGAGGCCGCGCCGCCTCGGGCGATCAGCTCGAGGCAGCCGTCCTGGCGCGCTGTCTCGTCGCGGACGCTGTGCCGAAGCGAGCAATCACCGAGCTGCCGATCTCGACGGTCCCCGCCCAACTGCAGGCGGTCTCGCAGCTCTACCCGAAGTCCTCCGGACAGAGCGTCATCATCGTCGCCGACCCGCTCGAGACGAAGTGGCTGCTCGGCGTGGCGTCGGCCTCAGGTCTGAAGGCGGAAGCCTCGCCGGCCCCGGCGCCAAAGGGAAGCTTCCTTGGCACGGTCGGCCACATCTGGGACCAGTCGCTCGCTGTCGGCTTCGGTCGCGTCTTCGGCTTCCAGAACACGGGGTGGGTGAGCGGCTGAGCAGCGCCCTGATAGCCATCAATGCGCGAGCCGGAGCCGGGTCGCCAGCCGAAGGGGAGCTGTTACGATCGGCTCGCCCATTCGGGGGTGGTGTAATCGGCAACACGACAGGTTCTGGCCCTGTTATTGGGGGTTCGAGTCCTCCCCCCCGAGCTACCGACCGAGGGCGGAGCCCTGGGAGCGGCTCTGGCCCTCGGCTCGAGAGTGCTCTGCGTGCAGCCCGCCAGTGAGGCTGCAGGCCGTTCCCGACAGGTCATGCGGGCTCGCCGACGCCCACCAAGCCTGGCTTTTCAAGCGGCTGCCGGTCTTCGTGGGCGGCCTCGCCCCCGACCCGGCTGAAACGGCTCGAGGGCGGCTACCCATAGGCGGCACTCTCCCTGCTGGCCGGCAAGGGCGCGACCCGTGCGCCACGGAAGACGGCCAAGGCGCCCGGAGGCGGTGCACGGGTTAGCTTGTGGCGTGGCAAAGCTCGACAACAGCCCGCCGCGGGGCACCCGCGACATGCTGCCCGACGAGGTGAGCCGGCGCGAGCTGCTCATCGGCCGGCTCGTATCGGCCTATGAAGTCTTCGGCTTCCGCCGCATCGAGACGCCGGCGCTCGAGGACATCTCCCGGCTTTCCTCGGGCGAGGGAGGCGAGAACGAGAAGCTCGTCTACAAAGTGCTGAAGCGCGGCCTAGATCCTGTCGTCGACACTGGTACCTCGCCTGACGACCTCGTGGACCTCGGGCTGCGTTTCGACCTGACCGTGCCGCTCACGAGGTTCTACGCCAACAACCAGGCTCAACTGCCGGCTCCCTTCCGTGCCATGCAGATAGGCCCCGTCTGGCGGGCCGAACGCCCGCAAAGGGGCCGCTTTCGCCAATTCACCCAGTGCGACATCGACACGCTCGGCGAGCCGGGCGTGCTGGCGGAGGCCGAGCTGCTCGAAGCGACGCTGAGCGCGCTCGCCTCCGCCGGTGTCGAGCCTGTCGAGGCCAGAGTGAACGACCGCAGGCTGCTCGCCGCCATCGCCACGGCTTGCGGCGTCGGCGCCGGGCGCCGATCGAGCTTCCTGGTGACCCTGGACAAGCTCGACAAGATCGGGTGGCCCGGAGTGAAGGCGGAGCTCGTCGAGCGAGACTTCGGCGCCGCCGTAGCCGAGGAGACCGAGCGGGTCGTCACGCTCCTCGCGTCGGCCGTCGACGCCGGCGACATGCTCGCCCGGGCGGCTGACCTCGTCCCGGGAGTCGCGGACGAGGTGCTCGGCGGCCTTGCCTCGACCGCTGACGCCCTCGAGCGCCTGCAGCAGGACCCGGATGGTCCAAGCGGATTCTCCTACGCCGTCGATCCGACGATCGTCCGCGGCCTCGGCTACTACACGGGCCAGATCTTCGAGCTGCGCCACCCGAAGGCCGCCGGATCCGTGGCCGGCGGCGGCCGCTACGACGGGCTCGTAGGTCGTTCGCTCGGCCGACAGGTGCCGGCCTGCGGGATATCGATCGGCTTCGAGCGGATAGTCGACCTCGCCGAGATGGCGCCGCCTGAGCTCGGCGTCGCCGTCGTCTACGACAGGGCGGACGAGCTCGGCGCGACGCTCTCGGCTGCGCGGCGCATCCGGGCGGCAGGCCGGAGGGCGACGCTCGTCCCGAAGCGCAGCAACCTGCGGGCCCAGCTCGACGGGCTCTCGAGGGAGGGCTTCACCAGCTTCGTCGTCCTCGAGGGGGGCGAGGCGGGCGAGGAGCGGGCGCTCAGGTCCGCCCGACCGTCTGGAGGCTGAGGCTCACGAGCTCGAAGGGGCGAAGCTCGAGGTTGATCAGCCCGCCGTCGTCGATCTGCAAGGGCTCCCCGCCCTCGAGCACCCGCTCGAGGGCGTCACAACGGCGCACCCCGGTTATCGCTGCGAGGGGGAGGCGCAGTCGGGCGCGCCCGTGGGCACCGCGCGCCTCGTAGAAGCGCACCACGATCCCGGCGCCTGCGTCGGCCTGCTTCACGGCCGAGACGGCTGCACCCTCGATTTCGACGACTGACGACGTGCCAGGCAGCAACGGCTCTTGCGAAGGTGGCCGGGCGACCACCCGTAGCGGCAGGTTGAAGCTCTCCGCCTGGTCGATTACGGCCGCGACGTCGGCGGCAAGACCGCCGTGGGCCATCACGGCGTAGGAGAAGCGGTGCCTGCCCCGGTCGACCTCTGGGTCAGGCCAGCTCGGGGCGCGCAGCAGCGAGAGGCGCATCACGTTGGCGCGCACGTCGTAGCCGTACTTGCAGTCGTTGAGCAGAGCGACGCCGAACCCCGGCTCGGAAAGGTCGGCCCATCGCTGCGCAGGCACCTCGAAACGGGCCGTGTCCCACGTCGTGTTCGCGTGCGTCGGCCGCTGCAGGTGCCCGAAGGGGATCTCGTAGGAGGCGGACTGGGCGCGCACCGCGACCGGGAAGGCCACCTTCAAGAACTTGTGCCGCTCCTGCCAGTCGACGTCGCAGAGGACCTCCACCCGCCGGCTCCCGGCCGCGAGGCGGATCTGCTGGACGATGAGCGAGCGCCCGAACCTCCGCTCGACGACCACCGAGGCCCGCAGCGGTCCCGCTTCGCTCACCTCGACCCGCACGGCGCTCGTGAGCTCGCGGGCGCGGGCGAAGGTACCGGGATCGACGTCCCAGGCGTCGGCGTCGTTCGGCAGGTCGTCGTGCAGCTGGAGCACGTTGCCGCGCCGTCGAGGCGCTATCACCTCGCGGCCGCATGAGTGGTCGAAGAGCGACGGCAGCTCCCCGTTGGCGTCAACCCGGACCGTGACGAGCCCGTTCGCGAGCACGAGGTCGTCGCCGTCGGCAAGGACCGAGACAGCCTCGCCCCACGCGCCGATCGGCTCGCTCGCCGTCTCGAGGAGCGACCAGCCGCAGCCCGGCGCCGAGGCCACGACGAGCGCCCTGCCCTCGCCGAGCAGCTGGATCGGAGCGGCGGCTCCGCCCGCTGGCGAGACGGCGAGAGCTCCCTCGATGCCGATCTCGGCCAGCGCCACCTCGCAGACCTCGCGCCGTGGCCGCGAGGCTGCGTTCAAACAGACCAGGTTGCCGGGACCCTCGACCGCCCGGGCGATCGACACAGAGGCGCCGGCGATCAGCTCCTCCAAGCGCCGCTCCAGGCCGGCCAGTGCCTCGGTGGCCTGCTCGTTCACCCAGCGGATGCTCGAGCCGGGCAAGATGTCGTGGAACTGGTGCAACAGCAGCGTCTTCCAGAGAGCCTCGAGCTCGGCCTGCCGGGGGCCGGCCCCTGGTGCCGCCAACGACCACAGCTCGAGCTCGCGCAGCAGCGCCTCGCAGCGGCGGTTGGCGCGCTTCAAGGCGGCCTGGGTCGTCTGCACCGCCCTGTGGCGTTCGAGGTACAGCTCACCGACCCAGGTAGGAAGGCCGCCGCCGCCCGCAGCGTGCTCGGTCTCGACGGTCCCCGGCCGGGCTGCGTCGAGCGCGGCCTTCGAGTCGAGCGCGTCTTTCTCGAGCTCCCGGAAGAAACCCGCCGCCGTCCCGAGCTCGATCCCCGCGAACTCCTCCAGCCGCCGCAGCCTCCGAAAGCGCGCGAGCATCTCCTCGGTCGGGCCGCCCCCGCCGTCGCCGTAGCCGAAGGCGTAGAGCGAGCGGCGCGAGACGCCGTACTGGGCGAAGTCGCGCTGGCCCTTCAGGAGCTGGGCCGCCTGGAACTCGCCGTTGTAGGTGTCGGTCGGCGGGCAGTGGGCGAGCACCGTCGAGCCGTCGATCCCTTCCCACCAGAAGCTGTGATGCGGGAAGCGGTCGATGTCGTTCCAGGAGAGCTTCTGGGTGAGGAAGTGGCGGACCCCGGCCGAGCGCAGGATCTGCGGGAGGTTCCCCGAGTAGCCGAAGGCGTCCGGCAGCCAGCAGTCGGTGGTCTCGATGCCGTAGCGGTCGAGGAAGTAACGCTTGCCGTAGACGAGCTGGCGGACGAGGGACTCTCCCGACGGCAGGTTGGTGTCCGGCTCGACCCACATCGACCCGACCGGCTCGAAGCGGCCCGCAGCGGCCCGCTCTTTCATCTGGGCGAAGAGCGAGGGGTGGTCCTCCTCGACGAAGGCGTGCTGGGCAGCCTGGGAGCAGACGAAGACGAAGTCGTCATCGATCTCCATGAGGCGCAGTGCCGTCGAGAAGGTGCGGGCACACTTGCGCCGCGTCTCCCGGACTGGCCAGAGCCATGCCGAGTCGATGTGGGCATGGCCGACGGCGGTCACGCGGTGGCGTAGAGCGGAGGAAAGCTCGTCAGCCGGCGGCCCGGCCGCGAGGAGGGGGGCCCACAGTGGCCGTACCGAAAGGAGGCTCTGGCGGATGTCGTCATAGTCGATGGCAAGGGCGACCTGCTCCATCACGACGAATATCTCGACAGAGCGGGGATGGGCCAGCCCGAGCGACGAGGCGAGATCGCTCAGCACCTGCAGATCCCGCCAGGCCGCCTCCAGCTCCACGTCCCGGACGGCGAGCTCCGCTCTTTCGAGGCGGTAGAGGGGCGTGCCTTCGTAGTCGGGGAGAAGGCTCGGCCACTCGAGGCCGCCCCAGGGGGCCTGCGGGTTGGCGGCTGCTTCGACGTGCAGGTCGACGCTCTCCCCGCCGATGGCGGCGCCGGCGATCCTGACGAAGCTGTGGCGGGAGTTGATTCCCTGGAGCGGGGTCGTCCCGTCGTAGACGAGGCCCTCGCCTCCGACACCAGGCATGTCGTTGTAGCCGAGGTGGACTCGGGCGACGACCTCGCGCCCGGACCAGGCTCTCGGCACGTTGCCCGTCAGGTGGAACCAGGCCGTCGACCACGCACCTCCCCACGGCTGGCCGACGGCGAAGGGCGTGTAGTCGGCCACGAGGGCCTCGGTCACGGGGATCGGCTCGCCGCGGACGAGGTGGGTTTCGACGCGCAGCGGCCTCGACTCGGGGAAGACGAGCGGCGGCAGCAGGTCCGTCACGAGCCTGAGCGCTCGCTTTTGGCGGATGTGGTCCATTCCTCCCACGGGGCTGCCCCCGCTCAAAGGGCCATCTGCTGACGCCAGCTCTCGGCTGCCTCGAGGTCGCCGAAGGTCTCGAGCTCGCCGATGCTCTGGCGCCCGAAGAGCCATCGGGCGAGAGCGAACGCCGGACCGCGCAGGGCGACGTCACCCTTCATGTGGGCCCTCGTGAAGGTGCGCGACGCCGTGTCGATCGTCCACTCGGCGCCCTCGGCGTCGGTGGCGTGCAGGTGGAGCCGGAGCCCGCCGGCGTGTGCGAGAACCGAGGGGTCGACTCGGCTGAAGCGCTGCAGCTCGAGCAGCTCTTCGGCGATGTCGGCCGCAAGCTCCGCTTCGACCGGCTCGATCTCTGCTCCAGCGGCGAGCTCTGCGTCGACGCGGTGGATGACGGTCTCGTTCGCCTGCCGCCGGGCCCACCAGTCGCCCGTTGCCGGGCTGCGCTCGCCGAAGTTCCACATGAGCGCGCCGGCGGGCGTCCGGCGCAGGGCAGCCGTGAGGAAGTCGAGGCGATCGCTCAGCCAGTCGACGGCGCTCCGGTCCTCCGGCTGGCCCATGAGCGAGGAGCGCTCCGGCCGCTCCTGCAGCTGTCCCTCGACGATCGTGCCGGCCCAGTTGTAGACCCGCCCGAGGTGGCGAACGACGTCCAGCAGCTCCCAGTCGGGGCATGATGGGACGGGCCTTTGCAGGTTCGAGGGAGTGGCGAGCCCGATGATCCGCCCAGCTTCACGCTCGATCGCATCGATGCGCTGGTCTGTCGAGAGGTGCACGTCTCGTAGTCTGCCCGACGTGGCCGCCGTGTCGAGGGAGCTTTCGTCGTTCGTGCCCGAGGGCGAGGTCGAGGAGCGGGACTGGGAGGAGCTGTCGGCGCTCGTGGCGGCGGTGGGGGATCCGTGGTCACGCTCGCTTCCGCTCCATCTCACGGGCTCGGCGCTCGTCGTCGACCGGGAGGGGGGCAGGGCGCTGCTTCGCTGGCACGATCGCCAGCAGCGCTTCTTGCAGGTCGGTGGTCATGGCGATCCCGGCGAGACCAGTGCCCTCGCCGTCGCCCTGCGGGAGGCCAGGGAGGAGACCGGTTTGAAAGACCTGTCGGTTGTGGTGCCTTGCCTCGTGCAGGTGGTCATCGTCGACGTGAGGGCGGGCAAGGGCGAGGCGGCCCATCGCCACGGCGACCTCCGCTACGTGCTCGCCACCGGGTCGCCGGACGCCATAGTCGCCGAGAGCGAGGTGGCTGTGTTGCGCTGGCTCGGTCTTGAAGAGGCGCTCGCCGTGGTCGAGGGGGACAACATGGCTGTTCTGGTCGAGCGGGCCCGCCGCCTCGTCTGACCGGTCGAGGGGGCGGTTCCGCAGCACCGCCGGGGCCCGCCCGCCCTGATCCGATGCAGGCAGCGCCCGGCTACCATGACATGGCTCCGGCGGCTGGAGGATCGGCCTTGTCGGCTGCTGACGCCGTCGAGGGGTCTCCTGGCCCCGCTCGGCCCCATCGTCTAGAGGCCTAGGACACCACCCTCTCAAGGTGGAGACACGGGTTCGAATCCCGTTGGGGCTGCCAGCCGCTCTTCTCTGAAGGCCCAGTTCAGAGGCACTCTGGCGGTTGACGCGCGGTCACATCTATTCGGGTGCGGCTCTTCTGGAGTGACCGAGATCAGGCAGCTGCTGGAATGACTCCGCCGGCGTAGCGGGATGCATGGACGCGTTCGCGCTCGGCAGCGAGATGGTGTTGCCAGTACGCGTCCCAGTCGCC
>JAKATT010000069.1:0-1954 GCA_021818615.1 Actinomycetes bacterium
GATGCGTGTGGCGCCGACCTCGTCGTCCTCGCGACACCATGGGACGGTGCGGCTCCCCTTGCCGCCTCGCTCGCAGCGCAACTGAAGGGCAGAGTACTGATCTCGATGGTGAATGCGCTTCAGAAGGTCGGCGACGAGCTGCAGGCCCTCATGCCGCCGCGCGGCTCGATCGCGGTCTCCGTGCAACAGGCTGCGCCCGGCGCCCTGGTCGCGGGTGCTTTCCACCATGTACCGGCCCGAGGGCTCGGCAACCTGGACGAGGCGCTCGACGCAGACGTGCTCATCTGCTCCGACCACCGGGAGGCGACAGAGGCGACCATCGACCTCGTCTCGTCGATCCCCGGCTGTCGCGGCATCGATGCTGGCTCGCTCTCGGCCGCGGCGGCGATCGAGGCGTTCACAGCAGTGCTCATCGGCATCAATATGAAGCATCGCGTCCACGCGAGCATTCGCCTGACGGGCTTCGCCAGACCGGGCGACGGAAACGGTCCGCGCCAGTGATCCGCCTCTTCGACACCGCGCGCGCTGAGGTCGTCCCCTTCGAGCCGGGGCCGAACGTGAAGATGTACACCTGCGGCATTACGCCATATGACGCCGCTCACCTCGGGCATGCTGCGACGTACGTGACCTTCGACGTGCTGCAGCGGCGTCTTGGCGACCTCGGGCACCGTGTCGAGTGCGTGCGCAACATCACCGACGTCGACGACGACATCCTCCGCAAGGCGCGTGAGCTAGGGGTGCACTACCTCGACCTCGCAGCGGGGGAGATCGCTCGCTTCGACTCGGACATGACGGCGCTTGGCGTGCTGCCGGTAACGAGCGAGCCGCGGGCGACCTCGGCCATCCCCGACATCCTCGGCTTCATCGCCATGGTGCTCGAGTCGGGCCACGCCTACCGAGCCGGGGGAGCCGTCTACTTCGACGTCTCGTCATTCGAGTCCTTCGGCCAGGTCAGCCATCTCAGTCGAGACGAGATGCTGGTGCTCGCCGCCGAGCGGGGGGGAAAGCCGGACGACCCTTTCAAGGACGACCCGCTCGACTTCGTGCTCTGGCAGCCGAGCCTCGAGGACGAGCCGGCGTGGGACTCGCTGTGGGGCAAGGGGCGCCCGGGTTGGCACGTCGAGTGCTCGACTCTTGCCCTTCGAGAGCTCGGCACGACGATTGACCTGCACGGCGGCGGGACCGACCTCATCTTCCCTCATCACGAGTGCGAGGCGGCCCAGTCGGAGGCTGCGACGGGCCAGCCCTTCGTGGGGCACTGGATGCATGTCGGCATGGTCCGTCTCGGCGACGAGAAGATGTCCAAGTCGCTCGGCAACCTGGTCTTCGTCCACACGCTGCTCGAAACGCACGACCCGGCCGCGATCCGCCTCGCCCTTCTCGACAACCACTACCGCGAGTCCTGGGAGTTCACCGGCTCCATGCTCGACGCCGCAGCCGAGCGGCTCGAGCGCTGGCGGGCCTCTGGCGAGGGCGACGGAGGCCTCGACGCGGTGCGGGCCCGGCTCGACGACGACCTCGACACACCGGGGGCCCTTGCCGCGATCGACGAGGCCGCCGCGTCCGGCCTCGGCATAAGCAGGGCGGCGGCGGACCTGCTCGGCGTCGCCCTGTGACCGGTCGTACCCGGTCGGACCAGCTCCGCGGCTTCGAGTGAGCTGACCGGCAGGCCGACGGCACGACCTGAGCCGACGGGGTCGCCTCCGGGGCGCAAGTAGATTGTGCAGATGGCTGCGCAGATCATCGTCACCTTGCCGGACGGGAGCGAGCGCGTTCTCGAGCAGGGTGCGACGGGGGCAACGCTCGCTTTGTCCATCGGCCGCAGGCTCGCCAAGGAAGCGGTCGCCATCGAGGTAGACGGCGAGCTCGCCGACCTGAACCGGCCGCTTCCCGACGCTGCGAAGGTTCGGCTCGTAACAAGCGGCTCCGACGAGGGCCGCGCGGTGCTCAGGCA
>JAKATT010000069.1:2417-4042 GCA_021818615.1 Actinomycetes bacterium
TACTGGCGGGGCGACGAGAAGCGCCCGCAGCTGCAGCGCATCTACGGCACGGCGTGGGAATCGGCGGAGGCGCTCGCCGACCACCTCGAGCGTCTCGAGGAGGCTGAGCGGCGCGACCACCGCAAGCTCGGGGCCGAGCTCGACCTGTTCTCGTTCCCGACAGAGATCGGGTCGGGCCTTCCGGTGTTCCACCCGAAGGGCGGCCTCGTTCGCCGCCTGATGGAGGACTACTCGCGAAGACGTCATGACGAGGCGGGATATGAGTTCGTCAACTCGCCGCACATAACCAAGAGCGAGCTGTTCGAGACGTCGGGCCACCTGCAGTGGTTCGCTGAGTCGATGTTCCCGCCGATGGAGCTCGACGACGGGCAGCGCTACTACCTGAAGCCGATGAACTGTCCGTTCCACATCCTCATCTTCAAGAGCCGCCAACGCAGCTACCGCGAGCTGCCGCTTCGCTTCTTCGAGTTCGGGTCGGTGTACCGCTACGAGAAGTCCGGCGTGGTGCACGGGCTGACTCGGGTGCGCGGCATGACCCAGGACGACGCCCACATATTCTGTGCCCGCGGCGAGATGGTGGACGAGCTTGGCTCGCTGCTCAGCTTCGTGCTGGGGCTTCTGGCGGACTATGGGCTCGACGACTTCTACCTCGAGCTGTCGACCAAGCCGGAGGACAAGGCCGTAGGCACCGACGAGGAGTGGGCTGAGGCGACCGAGGCGCTGTCTTCGGCGGCGAGGTCGAAGGATCTCGATCTCGTCCTCGACGAGGGTGGGGGCGCCTTTTACGGTCCGAAGATCTCGGTGCAGGCGCGCGACGCCATCGGCCGTACCTGGCAGGTCTCGACTATCCAGCTGGACTTCCAGGAACCGCAGCGCTTCGGCCTCGAGTACGTCGGCGCCGACAACCGGCGCCACCGCCCGATCATGATCCATCGGGCCCTGTTCGGCTCGGTCGAGCGTTTCTTCGGAGTCCTCGTCGAGCACTATGCCGGCGCGTTCCCGATGTGGCTCGCCCCCGTGCAGGTGCGAGTGCTGGCAGTGCGCGACGACCACGAGGGCTACGCCGCTCAGGTCGTCGGCGACCTGCGGCACGCCGGCCTGAGGGTCGACACCGAGCCGGCGAGCGAGCCGCTCGGGGCGCGCATCCGACGCGCCAAACTCGAGAAGCTGCCGTACATCCTCGTCGTCGGGGCGGACGACGTAGGCGCCCGGACAGTCGGGGTGAACGCCAGGGGTTCTGAGAGTCCAGAACGCGGTGTGGCGCTCTCGGCCTTCGTGAAGCAGGCCTGGGCGGAGGCCGCACCTCCGGACCGCCGTGTCAGCGCCGCGGGGGACGAGTGACCCTTCTCGACCACCTGTGGGCCGGGTGGCGGGCCTCGTACGTGGAGTCCTTCGGCCCGGCGGGAGGTGCGGGAGAGGGAACCCCCGCACCGGCGAGCACCGAAGCGCCGCCGCTCGCGTCCCGGCTCGCTGCCTCCAGGACTGCTGTCGGCAATTCCGCTTGTGTGTTCTGCGCGATCCTCGCTGCCGGCGAGCTCTCCGAGCGCGAGCGCATGATCGTCTGGCGCGGCGCGTCCGTCGTGGCGATCCTCAATGCCTACCCGTACTCGTCGGGCCACCTCATG
>JAKATT010000226.1 GCA_021818615.1 Actinomycetes bacterium
TGGGCTGTTGGTAGCGATACCCCGCGCCGGTGGGAGCACCCGGGGCGGGGATGGCGGCGCCGCGCCTGACGAACGAAGCTTCTCCGCGCCAGGCTCCGAGGAGGCGCCGGCCCGGTTGCGCCAGGCGTGGCAGCTCCTCGGGGAGGCGGCCCCAGGGGCAGGCACGGAGAAGGCTATCCCGAGCCGACGTACGAGTCGGCCTGGACCGACGCGCGAGACCTGCTAGGCGGCCTTCGCCGACTTCCTCATCGCCCATCTGACCATCGAGTCCGGCTCGACCTACCTCGACGCCGTCGGCTCGATCTGGAGTTCACCGGAACGCAAGGAGTAGCCGATCTTGGGACGATTCCGGCGCCAGCCGAAGTGGTCGCCGCTCACCGGCACCCCTGGCGGGATGGCCGGGGTTCGGCACGGGCCCAGGACGGTGGAAGCCACCGCCCGGTTCGCCGGCCGCCTGGCCGGAGCCCTCGACACTCCTGGACTCGGCGCTGCCGGGCTCGGCATCCGGGGAGCGTCCTCGGCGCCGGACCCCGCCGGCGGCGAAGGCCGGGCCGCCGCCTCACGCCACACGTGGCACGAGCCGGAAGCGACCAACGCGGTCGTGGCGCAATTGGCCAGCTCGAAGACGGGTCGAGGCACTGAGGCGGTGATCCTGGACCCCCGTGCGAACAGGTTCGTGGTGAGCGTCGACGGCGCCCGTTGCACGATGTGCGGCTCGTGCGCCCTGCCATGCCCGAGCACGTCCCTCACGATCGACCCCGCGATCCGGACGCTGGCAGTCGACTCCTCGCGGTGCGTCGGATGCTGTCGATGTGTGACGACCTGCCCCGAGGCGGCCCTCTCCGTCGAGCGGGGCCCCGACACGGACTCTGTCCTCGCAGGACCGACACCTGTGGAAGCGGCGTCCCACCTGGGGGTATGTCCGGAGTGCGGTTCGACGACCGACGTCGACCCACTGGTCGCCTCGGTGCAGCGCCGCCTTGCCGCGCGCGGCAGATCAGCCGCACTCCTGGCCAGCCTGAGCCACCAGCGCTGCCCGGCCTGCTCGGAGACCGTTCGCTGTGATGGCAGGCCCTGGTAGCAGGCGTCTGCCGCTGGTGACGGAAGGACTTTCGCCCCTGGGCCGGACCGGCAGCGCGAACTATCACCGTCCGTACGGCGCGCGGTCGCCGGCCACCGTTCGCGACTCCCCCTCAGGTCGGGCGGGGCAGGTCGGGCGGGGCAGGTCGGGCGGGGCAGGTCGGGCGGGGCAGGATTGGAGGCAGCGATGCTGGCAGATATCTTCGGCGTGTACGGGGTGATCGTGCTCATCGTTGTCTTGGCAGTGCTCTTCGGGGGTTCGGCCATTCCAAAGCTGGCTCGGAACCTCGGATCGGCGAGGGGCGAGTTCGAGAAGGGGCTGAAGGAGTCCAGGGCTCCGGACATGATGATGTAGTTCATGCGATGCCCGGACGGGGCTTCACCGAGTAGCGCAGGATGAGCGCGGTGCCTGGGTAGGTGGTCGCAGCCTCGGTCAGCACTTCGCACAGCGCAGCGAGAGCGCGGGTGCGCCGAGGTGCCGAGAGCGGGTCGAGGCGGACGTCGAGGACGCCGTCGTGCACACAAAGATCCCCCGGCGTGTTGAACGCCTCGCGCAGCAGGCTGCGGGCCTCGTCGGTCCGGAAGTGCGGAGCAAGCAGACGCGCGAGCGCCGACTCCGCGTTGAAGGTGGCCATGCGGATCGCGTGGGTGACGAGCTTGCGCTCCTCGTCGAGCACGGTGGCCTCGGGCCGGACGCTGGCGAGCGGCACCCTGGTGGGCGTGGCGGCCACTTCGGCCTCCAGACGCTCCACCTCTGCCCGTGCTGCGCTGCGCTCGGCCGTCAACGTGGCGTTGGCGATCTTGAAGCCGCGCATGGTCGGTCGCGTGGCCTCCACGTTGTCGGCCGCGGCAGCACCGACCGCTGCCTCGGCCCGGGCCAAGGTCGCCCTGGCCTTGCGCAGGCGTGCTTGGGCCGTCTTTCGCTGCGGATTGGGAACGCTGCGGGTGGGATTGTCGGGCACAGCGGCGTAGGAGTCCAGGGCGTCGAGGGCGAAGTGGGTCCGCCCGTAACGGAAGAAGTTCTCCTGGCGCCACCGGTTGAACATCTTGTGAGCGACCTCGGCGGTGGCGGTGCCGGTCGCCGAGGTGACGATCGTCGTCTGGTGGCCGTCTCTCTGGCGGCGGGTGACCTGGCGGGCGGTGAGGGTCTTTCGCCCGTCGATCTTCCTCGGCAGCCGCAGGCGAACGTTGCGCTCGGCGAGGTCGTAGGCGTGCTCGATGCCCTCTTCGGTGAAGGTGTGCTCGCTGAAGGCCCTCTTCGGCTCCTTCCTCACCTTGCCCTTGCGGTAGGTGAGGAAGTCGAAGCCCGTGGCGACCATCTCGGCGAACAGCTCGGGGGACCACCCGCCCCGGTCGAACACGACGGTCATCCGGCGTCCGTTCGCCAAGGCGGAGAGCTCAGGCAAAAGGCGGCGGATCTCGGAGACCAAAGAGGCGGACAGCACCGAGGTGACGACGAAGACCGGGTCGCCACGCTCGTCGCATGCCCAGGTCTCGAGCGTCGCCGGGGCGGCGATGCGGGCTCTCGTCACGTGGGCCTTCTGCAGGTCTCGCTTGCCGGCGTAGACGCGGACGTGGCCGTCGAGGTAGAGGTAGCCCATCACCTCGGGGTGGGTGTCGGCGTGACGGCGGGCGAGCTCGGCCACGAGCGCAGAGCCGAGACCGCGCCCGGCCAGCTCGGCGAGCTTGCGCCGGATGGTCTTCACCTCCGGGGCCCGATCGAGCCCCAACAGGCGCCCGAGGTCGGCGGGGGGAAGACGCGTCGCCCCTTCGGCGCGCGGCTCGCGAGCCACGGCTAGGAACACCAGGGTGAGGATCGACGAGGTGAGCCCGTAGAAGCCGTTGCGCATCCTGGCGTAGATGCTCTTCGCTGCGTCCAGGAGCCCGGTCGCATCGAGGGCGGGCAGGATGAGCAACGTCCCGAGGCGCCCGAGCCCGGCTCCCTCGGTGAAGACGGGCGCCGCCTCGTCGAGCAGGCCGTAGCGGGCGAGGGCGCGCTCGGCCGTTCGGGGCGCGGGCAACGGCACCGGGAGTAGGCCCATGTCCGCTGCAGCCTCGGGGCCGGGCTCGGGGTGAGCGCTCTTTTCCGCGTCGTCCCGCTCAGCTTCGTCGGTGCCCTCACCTTCGGCCTCGGTCGTGTCGTCGGCCCCTTCACGGGGCGCCGAGGCACTCGCGCTCGCTGCGCCCAGGAGGCCGAGCACCTGACGCACCGGGTAGGTCGAAAGCCCGACTGCGGCCGCGATCTCGCGCAGGCTCTTGCCCTGCGCCCGCAGTGCCCGGATGCGCCGGGCGGTCTCCTCGCTCACCTTGTGCGGGCGCTTCGGGCCACGCCGGTGCTCGATGAGGCCGGCGATCCCGTGCTCGGTGAAGCTCTTGGACCAGCGCCACAGCGTTCCGACCCCCACCGAGAAGGCCGCTGCCACCGCGCCGGGCTTGGCGGTTGTGGTCCGCACGAGCTGGACCGCCGCGAACCGTCGTGCGCCTTCGTCGCCGGCGTCCCACGCGTAGGCCGCGTTGCCCCAGATGAAGACGACCCCACCCCCGTCGTTCTCGAGGATGCCCGCCGCCTCGCCGATCGCCCGCGCCCCTGCGGGCAGTAGCGGGAGCGGAGCCTGGAAACGCTTGAGCACGCGTGTATTCCATCACACCCGGAGCACCAACGGGTGGATGGTGTGGAGCCAATTCACGAGGTCAGCAGGCTGTCGCGAAAGCCTCCACGTGCTGTATGAACTTGCGAGCGCACGCATAGCTATGCGAAGCGCCGGCTAATATCACCTAGGGAGCTGTCGGGGGGTTATCCGCCGAAGAATCGGTCCGCTTTTATACATAATAGGCTGGACGTAATGCCACGTAGAGTGTATAATGCCCTGCATGGCCACGGGGTATGTGCCGGTCGACCGCGAT
>JAKATT010000047.1 GCA_021818615.1 Actinomycetes bacterium
GCGGGATCGCGCGGCGAGGCGGCGATGAGCCCGGCGTCCTCGCCCGACAGGCCGAGCGCGAGCGGTCCGTGCACGTTCATGGCCCCGACGATGTCGCGGTTGACCTTGCCGACGAGCACCATCCGGGCGACGTCGAGCGTCTCGGAGTCCGTTACCCGCAGCCCGTCCACGAAGCGCGGGACCATTCCGAGCCGTTCCATCAGCCCGCCGATCTGCGGTCCTCCGCCGTGGACGACGACCGGACGCATGCCGATGGAGCGCAGCAGCACGACGTCCTCGGCGAAGCGAGCAAGCACGTAGCCAGGCTCGGCATCGCCGGCAAGGGCGCTCCCCCCGTACTTGACGACGACCACCCGCCCGGCGAAGCGCCGGATGTACGGCAGCGCCTCGCAGAGGATCGCCGCCTTCGCCTGCACCGCTGCGCCCGAGGTCACGAGCGCCCCGTGTTCTCGTCGACGTAGCCGTGAGTGAGATCGGCGCTGAGGATGCTCGCGCTGGCGGAACCGACGCCGAGATCGCAGCTCACCTCGATCTCGCGACCGGCGAGGTGTGCCCGGACGGCGTCCCCGTCGTACGGCACCGCCCGGCTGCCAGAGCAGACTGCGACGCCGCCGTAGCAGACCGCTAGGCGTTCGGGGTCGAGCTGTGCGCCCGAAACGCCGGCCGCGCTCACAATGCGTCCCCAGTTCGGGTCCTCCCCATACCACGAGCACTTCACGAGATTGCTGTCGGCGATCGCCCGAGCCGCCCGGGCTGCATCCTCGTTCGTGGCAGCCCGCCTCACGACGACCCGCACGACCTTCGTCCCACCCTCGGCATCGGCTGCCATCTGATGAGCGAGGTCCCGGCATGCCGCTGTCATCGCCTCCTCGAGGCGGCCCGGGGCGGGCCGCCCGGCGAGGCCGCTCGCGAGCACGATGACGGTGTCGTTGGTGGAGGTGCAGCCGTCGATCGTGAGCTCGTTGAACGAGCTGGCGACGGCGCCCGAGAGCGCCGAGCGGAGCTCGGCCGGCTCGGCTTTCGCGTCTGTCGTGAGGAACGCCAACATCGTCGCCATGTTCGGTGAGATCATCCCGGCTCCCTTGGCGATCCCCCCGAGAGAGAACCCGTCCCAGTCGGCGAACGTCTGCTTGCGCCGGAGGTCGGTCGTCATGATCGCCCGGGCGGCGAGCTCGTCCGCCTGCTCGCCCTTGGCGAGCGACGCCACCAGTGAGGGCATCGCCTGTTCCACCGAGCGCAGGGGAAGCTCCTTGCCGATCACCCCGGTCGAGCACACGAGGACCTCCTCGGTGCGCAGACCGAGCGCGCCGGCGGCGATCTCGGCCGTCTTCGAGGCGGCCTTGAGACCCGGGCGGCCGGTCGCGGCATTGGCGCAGCCGGAGTTCACGACGATCGCGCCCACCCGGGCCCCGCTTGCCTCGAGGTGAGCGCGGTCGATCAGCACCGGTGCCGCCGCCACCTTGTTCAGCGTGAAGACGGCCGCCGCCGGGACCGGGCGGGCCTGCGGCGGGTGGCGCACGCTGGCGCCCTCGTCGCATCCGGCGGCGATGAGGGCCATGTCGAGGAGCCCAGCCTGCTTGATCCCGGCGGCAACGCCTGTTGCGAGGAAGCCGCCCGGGCGTGTGACGCTCATGGCGTCAGCCCGGCGAGCGGCAGCCCGGCCGTCTCGGGAAGCCCGAGAGCGAGGTTCGCCGCCTGGATGGCTTGGCCCGCGCCGCCCTTCACGAGATTGTCGATCGCGCTGATCGTGACGATCCAGCCGCTGCGCCGGTCCACCCGCGCTGTCAGGTGGACGACGTTCGAGCCGTAGGCATCGGCTGTCGACGGCAGCTCGGCCGGTCCGCGGACGTTGACGAACGGCTCGCCGGCATACCTGTCTCGCAGGTACTCGACGAGCGCCTCACTCGACGCGGCCGCGCCGCCCGCGCCCGTCGCCCGGGCGTAACAGGTGGCGAGGATCCCCCGCGTCATCGGTGCGAGATGCGGCGTGAAAAGGACCCTTGCGCCGATCACCTGCTCCATCTCCGGCGTATGCCGGTGGCTGAGCAGCCCGTAGGCCGCCATTGCCTCGTTGGCGAGGGGATGGTGCAGCCCCGCCCTCGGGCTCCTGCCAGCACCCGACGTCCCGCTTGCGGCATCGACGATCACGTCCCTCGGGTCGGCGAGGCCGCTTGCGACGAGCGGGGCGAGCGCCATGGCGGCAGCGGTCACGTAGCACCCCGGCGAAGCGATCAGCCCGGCGCCGGCGAGCTCCTTGCGGAAGAGCTCGGGCAGGCCGTAGACGGCGCCGGCGAGCAGCGACGGGCAGGAGTGCTCCCAGCCGTACCACTGCGGGTAGAGCGCAGCGTCCTTCAGGCGAAAGTCGGCACCGAGGTCGACGACGACCGGGCCCGCGCCGACGAGCTCGGGGACGAGCTGCTGCGAGGCGCCGGAGGGAAGGGCGACGAACACCGCGTCGGCCGCTCTCAGCCGGGCGGCATCGAGCTCACCGATCACGAGGCCCCCGTAGGCGGCGCCAAGCGCCGGGACGACTTCGCCGAGGGGACGGCCCGCCGTCGAGTCGGCCTGCACCGAGGCCACGTCGAGATCGGGATGGCTCGCAAGCAGGCGCAAGAGCTCGGATCCGAGGTAGCCGGACGCCCCGACCACTGCGCACTTCATAGCATCAGTATACGCCTAGTTGCATGAGTATGCACACATGGAGCGCAGCTGCTCGCTGCGACCCGCGGCGGCCCGGCGCCGTTCAGCCGTCGAGTGCCTGCCGGAACTTCCTCACGAGACGACCTACGCCTTCGGGCCCCTCTCCGTCGAGCAGGCGGTGGACGACGGCCGAGCCGACAACGACGCCGTCGGCCTCCCTGCACACGGCGACCGCCTGAGCGGGAGTCGAGATACCGATGCCGACGAGCACGGGCAGGTCGGTCGCCGCCTTGCAGCGCCGGGCCATCGCCTCGGCGCTCGCGGCCAGCGCGCCGCGCTCGCCCGTCACGCCCATCAGCCCGACGGCATAAAGGAAGCCGTGCGCCTCGGAGCAGATCTGGTGGAGCCGGGCGTCTGTGGTCGTGGGGGCCGCCAGCAGGACCGTCTCCACGCCGGCAGCGGCAGCCTCTGCCAGCCAGGGCGCCGCTTCGTCGACAGGAAGATCGGGCACGATGGCTCCGGCCACCTGGGACTCGGCGAGCAGGTTGGCCATCCGCCGGTGCCCGGTCCGGGCGACGATGTTGTAGTAGGTCATCACCGCGACCGGAAGGCCGAGCTCCGCCCTGGCCAGCGCCGAGAGGATGCCGTGAGAGGTGGCGCCTGCGGTGAGCGCCTCGAGCGAGGCCCGCTGGATGATCGGGCCGTCCATCATCGGATCGCTGAAGGGGAGGCCCACCTCGATCGCGTCCGCCCCGGCGGCAGCCGCCGCCCCGGCGGCAGCCAGCCAGTCGGCTCCGAGACCACCCGTGACGTAGGGGACGAGAGCCTTGCGGCCGGCCTCACGGCTCGAGCGAAGGGTCGCCTCGAGCAGTCCTGTCATGGTGCCTCACCGTGCAGTCGCTCCAAGACGAGGGCCACGTCCTTGTCGCCGCGTCCAGACATCGTGACCATCACGGCCGACCCGCGCGGGATGCTGCGGCCAGCCTCGCGGATCACCCAGGCGACGGCGTGTGACGGCTCGAGGGCCGGGATGATGCCCTCCATCTCGGCCAGCAGCTGGAACGCCGCCAGGACCTCTCCGTCTGTCGCCTGCACGTACTCCGCCCGACCGATGTCGCCGAGAAAGGCATGCTCGGGCCCGATGCCCGGGTAGTCGAGGCCAGCCGAGATCGAATGCGCCTCGAGGATCTGCCCGTCCTCGTCCTGGAGGAACTTAGAACGCATGCCGTGGACCACTCCGGGGATGCCGTTTCGCATGGCGGCGCCCCCCTCGGCCTCGACGCCGACCAGCCGGGCACCGGTGTCGACGAAGCCGGCGAAGGTGCCCGCCGCGTTGGAGCCTC
>JAKATT010000068.1 GCA_021818615.1 Actinomycetes bacterium
CAACGGCACCGGAGTCGGGCTACCTGGGATCTCTTGGAGCCCGGGAGGAGACTCGAACTCCTGACCTGCGCATTACGAGTGCGCTGCTCTACCGGCTGAGCTACCCGGGCTGGGCTAAGGCTGGGGTGCAACCGGCTTCACGGCTGCAGAACGTCCACCTGTCGACGGACGATGGTAGGCGATCGAGCCCACCGTCCCTAACCGGGAGGTGGTCGACCGCAGGGCCACACGTGCGACCCTGCGGTCGACCACCTGGCTGCTGGCAGGCAGAGCCGGCCCACCGACCACCAAAAGCACCCGCCCGGTACGCTGGGACGATGCAGACCGAGGCGGCAGCCACTGCTGCGCCGCCCCCGAAGCGAACCGCCAAAGGGCTCTCACACAAGGGCTTGGCCCTGCTCATGGCCGCCGCAGTTGCGGCACTGTCCTTCGCAGTCGTAGCAGCGATCACTGCCTCGCGCACCGGCGGCACCAGCGGCGGCGGCGGTACCGGTGGTGGCGGCAGCAGCAGCAGTGGCGGCGGCGCGGGCCAGCAGCCGGCCACGCTCGTGACATACAAGGCCGCTGCAGCTGAGCCGGCGCCAGCCCTCCGCCTCCCGCGCCTGGGCGGCGGTGCCACTGTGACGCTCACTGGGCTCGGAAAGCGCCCGATCGTCGTCAACTTCTTTGCCTCCTGGTGCACCGCCTGCCAGGCCGAACTGAAGGCCGTAGCCCAGGTGGCCGACGAAGGGCGCGTGTCCTTCGTCGGCGTCGACACGAACGAGACCTCCTATGGGGCTGCTCTGAAAATGCTCCAGAGGGTCGGCGCCCGCTACCCGGTCGGCATCGGCGGGACGACCCAGGCAGACGAGTACAGGGCACCGGGCCTGCCCACTACCGTTTTCATCAACGCCAAGGGACGCGTCGTGGCAATGGCACTCGGTGCTGTGACCCGTCCGCAGCTGGACGCCTGGGTGGTGGAGCTCCTCTCCCACGGCCACCTCACGTCGTGAGCAACCTCTGCCTCAAGTCCCGGCGCCCGGCCGCGGCACCGACAGGTCCGCCACCTGCCAGGCGACAGTACGCTGCGCTGTCGATGACGCTCTCAGTCGCCGAGGCAACGGACCAGTTGCTCGGCCCGGGGCAGATGTTCGAGGTCGGCGAGGAGCTGATCGACGGCAGGCCCACCAGGGTCTGGCGCCACTGCCCGCCATCGCTCCGCTCGGTCCTCGAGCTCTCGCAGGCGCACGGTGACGCGACCTTCCTCGTCTACGAGGGCGAACGCCTCAGCTTCGCGGACCACTTCGCCGAGGCGGCAGCATTCGCACATGTCCTCGCGAAGCGCTACAGGGTGTGCCGCGGCGACCGGGTCGCCATCGCCATGCGCAACTACCCGGAGTGGGTCGTCGCTTTCTGGGCAGCCGCAGCACTCGGCGCGGTGATCGTTCCGTTGAACGCCTGGTGGACGGCACCAGAGCTTCGCTACGGGCTGGAGGACTCCGGCACCCGAGTGGCGGTGCTCGACGGCGAGCGCCTCTCCCGCCTCGCCCCGCACCTCGACCAGCTCCACCGGGGCGGCCTCGGCCACCTCGTCGTCGCCCGGCCCGACGATGCCCACGAGCCCGTGAGGCTTCCCGGCGGCGCCGAGCTCTTCGACGCGGCGATCGCCGCAGGCCGGCGGGCCGCAGGCCGGCGGGCCGCCGGCACGACCGGCACGGACGCGGCCCTCCCCCCGGCGGAGATCGGTCCGGACGACAACGCGACGATCTTTTACACCTCGGGCACGACGGGAAAGCCGAAGGGCGCTCTCGGCACCCAGCGCAACATCTGCACCAACCTGATGAACCTCGCCTTCATCGCAGCGCGCAACCAGCTGACGGCGACCGACGAGCAGCGGGCCGCAATGTCGACGGGGGACGGCCAGAGCGCCTACCTGCTCTCCGTCCCGCTGTTCCATGCCACCGGCTGTCACTCGATACTCGTCGCCAACACCGCTGGCGGCGGCAAGCTCGTCATGATGCGACGCTGGGACCCGGAGCGGGCACTCGAGCTGATCGAGCGGGAGCGCATCACGATGTTCGGCGGCGTCCCAACGATGGCGTGGCAGGTGCTCACGTCACCAGAGCTCGCCAAGCGCGACACCTCGAGCATCCGCTCGGTTGCCTACGGCGGTGCACCCGCCCCACCCGAGCTCGTTCGAAAGATCAGGGAGCATCTCCCCTCTGGGAGCCCGTCGAACGGCTACGGGCTAACCGAGACGTCCTCGGTCGCGACCATGAACTCCGGCGACGACTACGTGGCCAAGCCAGACAGCGTCGGCCCTCCGGTCCCCGTCTGCGAGGTCCGCATCGTCGGAGCCGGCGGGGAGGACGTGGCTGTCGGCGACGTGGGCGAGCTGTGGATCAAGGGGCCGAACGTCGTGCGGGGCTACTGGAACAAGCCAGAGGAGACGGCCCTCTCCTTCAGCGACGGCTGGCTTCGCTCCGGCGACGTGGCCCGGCTCGACGAGGCGGGTCTCGTCTACATCGTCGATCGCGCGAAGGACATGGTGATCCGTGGCGGCGAGAACGTCTACTCGGTCGAGGTGGAGGCTGCGATCTTCGAGCACCCCGCCGTTGCCGACGCCGCCGTCGTCGGCGTGCCCCACGAGGTGCTCGGCGAGGAGGTCGGCGCCATCGTGGTGCTCCGCCCCGGCGAGTCGCTCACGGCCGACGAGCTGAGGGCCCACGTCGCCGAACGGATCGCCGGGTTCAAGGTGCCGAGTCGGGTCTTCTTCCGGCGCGAGCCGCTCCCGCGCAACCCGGCAGGCAAGGTCCTCAAGCGGGAGCTGCGGGAGGAGGTCGTCGGGTGACGAGCGAGGGCTTCGCCACCCGGGCCGTGCACGCGGGCGTGGCCCCGCCCACCTCGCAGCGCCCGGCCAGCGTCCCGATCTTCCAGACCTCCACCTGGCGCTTCGAGACGTCCGAAGAGTTCGCTGACGTCCTTTCGCTCGCGCGGCCCGGCCATGCCTACGGCCGCGGCTACGGCAACCCGACCGTCGAGGCCTTCGAGTCGGTGGCAGCCGCGCTCGAGGAGACCGAAGCCGCCTATGGCTTCTCCTCGGGTGCATCGGCGATCTTCACCACGTGCGTCGCCCTGGCGGCCGGCGGCGGGCGCATCGTGGCGAGCGAACAGCTCTACGGCGGGACGCACGTGCTCTTCGCCGACGTGCTGCCGACGCTCGGCATCGAGGTGTCCTTCGTGGACGCCCGCGACCTTGACTCGGTGGCAGGTGCCCTCGACGGGGCAAGCACGTTTTACACCGAGACGATCGCCAACCCCCTGTGCTCCGTCGTCGACCTTGCGGCCCTCGGGCGCCTCTGCCGCCAGCACAAAGTGCGCTCGGTGGTCGACAACACCTTCGCCTCGGCATGGCTGTGCACGCCGGCCACCTACGGTTTCGACTTCGTCGTCAACTCGGTGACGAAATTCATGGCCGGCCACAGCGACGTCATAGGCGGCGTCGTCTGCTGTTCGGAGGGGGACCGCAAGGCGCTCCGGAAAGTGGCGATCGACGTCGGCGGCGCCATGCAGCCCTTCGACGCCTGGCTGGCGACCCGCGGCCTGCAGACCCTCGACGTCCGCATCGCCCGCCAGTGCGCGAGCGCCGCCGCCATCGCCGGTGCGCTCGGGACCGACGAGCGGGTGACCGCCGTGCACTACCCGGGCCTCGAGACGCACCGCGACCACGCGACGGCGGCGAGGTTGTTTCGCCGGGACGCCTTCGGCGGCGTGCTGAGCGTCGAGGTGTCCGGCGGCATCGACGGAGCCGCTCGCTGGTGTGACGCCATGCAGATCGCCTGGATAGGCGCATCGCTCGGCGGCGTCCATACCCTCGTCTGCCACCCAGCGTCGACCACACACCGGTTGGTCGCACCGGAGCGGCGCCGCGAGCTCGGCCTCGCCGACGGGCTGGTGCGCATCAGCTGCGGCCTCGAGGACACCGCCGACCTCGTAGA
>JAKATT010000040.1:0-13015 GCA_021818615.1 Actinomycetes bacterium
GAGAGGAGACCCGGGCGTACAGGCCGAGGGATTCGGTCGGGGCCGAGAGGGCAGCGTCGGGCGAGACGAGGATCGTCCGCTGGTTCACCCTGACTGCCGGGACCGGGAGCGTGCCCGCATGGAACCACTTGTACGCAGTCTGAGGGTGGACGCCCTGGCGACGTGCCCACTCGGTCAGGTTCACATACCGATCCTATCACTAGAACACCTGTACGTGGTGTACCACTGACTTCTTCTGGAGCAGTTCAGAACCCTACGAACCGGCTGTGTCACCGGTCGGCGACCAGCACTCATGTGCCTCAAATGGTGAAGGCTTGTCGCTGTGACAGACGGGCACCTGAGCAAGCCGATCCTTTTCGTCGGCGACACCCACGCCGACGCCAGTCGGCTGATCCCCCGGATCAACCGGGCCCACGACGAGGGCGTCGAGTACGTCGTGCAGGTCGGCGACTTCGGCTACTGGCCAAGACACCCACCGCTCTCGGGCTTCGTCGAGCAGGTCTCAAGAGTGCTGGTCGAGAGCTCCATGACGCTCTACTTCGTGCGCGGCAACCACGAGGACCAGGCGGAGCTGGCACGGCTTGCTGCCGGCGCGACGGAGCCCGTCGAGCTCGCGCCGCGCGTCTGTTACGTGCCGGACGGCACCGGCTTCGCCCTTTACGGGGTGCGCCTCCTCGGCGTCGGAGGCGCTCCCTCGATCGACCGGAGGGCGAGGACGAAGGGTTACGACTGGTGGCCCGCCGAGGTGCTGAGCCGCCGCGCCGCCAACTCCATCGGGGCCGTCGCGGCCAGAACCGAGGTCGACGTGGTCGTGGCGCACGACTGCCCCGCAGAGACCGACCTCCCGGGCCTTCTCCCCTGGGCAGCCGGAGAGAGGCACCGGCGCAGGATGAGCCGGGTGCTGCGAGGCGTCCGGCCGGCGTGGTGGATCTCTGGCCACTACCACCTGCGCCACAGCCAAGTGGTCCGCTCCCGGGCGGGCGAGCCCTGCAGGGTCGAGGTCTTGAGCCACGAAGGCGACGGCCCCCGCGCTCAGCTGATCGTCGAGGCGGCGGCGCTGAGGCGCCGAGGGGACGCGCCGCAGGCCGAGCCCGGCCCGGGCGACCCGCCGGCCGGGATCATCCGTCTCGCCCGCTGACACACACCGCCGCCTTCGAACCGCCGGCAAGGGCCGGGCACAGACCCAACCCTTCCCACGGCTGAGCGAACCGGCGACGACCTAAGTCTCGGGGGCGCCTGCTCCTGCAAGTTCGACGGGAGGCGGCTCGAACCCCTCGATCGCCTTGAAGACAAGAGAGCCCTCCTCCAAGTCGACGATGATCGTCTCGCCGACCCGGAATTCCTTCCAGAGGATCTTCTCGGACAGCGGGTCCTCGACGAGCTGCTGGATCGCCCGGCGGAGCGGGCGTGCGCCAAGCGCAGGCTCGTAGCCCTTGCCAGCGATGTGCTCCTTGGCTTCCGGCGTGAGCTCGAGCCCGATGCCCTGGCCCTCCAGCTGCTCGCGCACCCGGCGGATCATGAGGTCGACGATCTGGACCACCTCGGCGATCGTGAGCTCGTGGAAGACGATGACCTCGTCGATCCGGTTGAGGAACTCGGGCCGGAAGTGCGCCTTCAGCGCCTCCTGCACCTTCGTCTTCATCCTCTCGTAGGTCACAGCCTCGCTCGCCTTGGCGAACCCGACCTGCGCTCGCCGCAGATCTGCCGTCCCGAGGTTCGACGTCATGATGAGCACGGTGTTCTTGAAGTCCACGGTGCGTCCCTGGGCGTCGGTGAGGTGCCCGTCCTCGAGGATCTGCAACAGGGCGTTGAACACGTCCGGGTGGGCCTTCTCGACCTCGTCGAAGAGGACGACGGCGAAGGGCTTGCGCCGCACCGCCTCGGTCAGCTGGCCGCCCTCCTCGTAACCGACGTACCCGGGGGGCGAGCCGACCAGACGGCTCACGGTGTGCTTCTCCATGTACTCGCTCATGTCGAGCTGGATGAGCGACGACTCGTCACCGAAGAGCAGCTCGGCCAGCGCCTTGGCGAGCTCGGTCTTGCCGACGCCGGTCGGCCCGAGGAAGATGAACGAGCCGCTCGGGCGCTTCGGGTCCTTGAGGCCGGCACGGGTGCGCCGGATGGCCCGTGAGAGCGCCGCGATGGCATCCTCCTGGCCGATGACCCGCTTGTGCAGCTCGTCCTCCATCCGCAGCAGCTTCGCCGTCTCCTCCTCTGTCAGCTTGTAGACGGGGATACCCGTCCAGTTGGCCAGCACCTCGGCGATGACGTCCTCGTCGACGACGTCGAAGAGCTCGATGCCCTCGCTTCGCCATTGGGACTCCATCGAGCTCTTGCGCTCGAGCTTCTCCTTCTCCTGGTCGGCGAGCTTCCTCGCCTCCTCGAAGTTCTGCTTCTCGATGGCGGCGTCCTTGCGCGTCCTCGTGACGGAGATCTCCTCCTCGAGCTTGCGGTACTCAGGTGGAGTGGACATGCGCCGGATGCGCAGGCGGCTCCCGGCCTCGTCGATCAGGTCGATCGCCTTGTCGGGCAGGTAGCGGTCCGAGATGTAGCGGTCAGCCAGGTTGGCTGCGGCCACGAGGGCTTGGTCGGTGATCGTCACCTGGTGGTGCTGCTCATAGCGGTCCCGCAGACCCTGCAGGATCTCGATCGTGTGGGCGAGCGAGGGCTCCTCGACCTTGATCGGCTGGAAGCGCCGCTCGAGGGCGGCGTCCTTCTCGAGGTGCTTGCGGTACTCGTCGAGGGTCGTGGCGCCGATGGTCTGCAGCTCGCCCCGGGCGAGCATGGGCTTGAGGATGGAGGCGGCATCGATGGCACCCTCGGCGGCACCAGCGCCGACCAGGGTGTGCAGCTCGTCGATGAACAAGATGATGTCGCCGCGGGTGCGGATCTCTTTCAGCACCTTCTTCAGACGCTCCTCGAAATCGCCCCGGTACCTGCTGCCGGCCACGAGGGCGCCGAGATCGAGGGTGTAGAGCTGCTTGCCCTTCAAGGTCTCGGGGACGTCGTTGGCCACGATCTGCTGGGAGAGACCCTCCACGATCGCCGTCTTGCCGACGCCAGGCTCACCGATGAGCACGGGGTTGTTCTTGGTGCGGCGCGAGAGGACCTGCATCACCCGCTCGATCTCGCGGTCCCGGCCGATCACCGGGTCGAGCTTGTGGTCGCGGGCAAGCTGGGTCAGGTTGCGGCCGAACTGGTCGAGCACGGGCGAGCCGGTCGGGCTCTCCTGGGTCGAGCCGCCTCCCGCCGGCGCGCCGGCAACCTCGCGGCCCTGGTAGCCGGAGAGGAGCTGGATCACCGTCTGGCGGACACGCGAGAGGTCGGCGCCGAGGCTGATGAGCACCTGCGCGGCGACCCCCTCGCCCTCCCGGACGAGCCCGAGCAGCATGTGCTCGGTGCCGATGTAGTTGTGGCCAAGCTGCAGCGCCTCGCGAAGCGACAGCTCGAGCACCTTCTTGGCTCGCGGCGTGAAAGGCGGTGACCCGGTCGGTGCTGAGCCGGCGGGCCCGATCGTCTCCTCGACCTTCTCGCGCACAGCTTCGAGCGAGATGCCGAGCGACTCGAGCGCCTTGGCAGCGAGCCCTTCGCCCTCGTGGATGAGCCCGAGCAGGATGTGCTCGGTCCCGATGAAGCTGTGGTTGAGGAGGCGTGCCTCCTCCTGAGCGAGGACCAGCACTCGTCGTGCCCGGTCGGTGAATCGCTCGAACAATGCGGCTCCTCTTGGACGGTTGCTTCGACTAAGTGTATCGGGAGGGTGCACCCCAACAGCGGGCACACCTCTTTCGTCCCGATCACGTGCTCTTGTGTAAACGTCGCGCCTGCCTCTCGCCTTCCCGTGGCGCGAGACGAGAATTTCCAACCACTGCGGGCGTTTGCAGCACCGCCGTCGGGTGCTGGGCAGCGCCGAGGGAAGAGAGCGGCACCCGCCGCCGCGCTGCAGCTGTCGGATCCGGCGCGAAAGCGCCTAACCTCCAACTTTGGTGAGCACGCCGGACCTCTTCGCGCTGCCCGTCGACGACGCCGACCTCGCGCGCCTCGAGGTACGCCTGGGTGACTCCGTCGTCGGCGACGACCCCTTCTTGAACGAGGTGGCAAGTCATCTCATCGCGGCGGGCGGCAAGCGCCTGCGCCCCTCGCTCGCCCTCATGGCCCCCAAGCTCGCCGGCGCCGAGGTGACCGACGCCGTTCTGCTCGGTGGAGTGTCGGTCGAGCTCGTGCACCTGGCATCGCTCTACCACGACGACGTGATGGACGAGGCGACGCGACGGCGCGGCGTCGACAGCGTGAACGCCCGGTGGGGGAACCTCGTGGCGATCGTCGCGGGCGACTTCCTCCTCGCTCGCTCCGCAGAGATCGCGGCCAGCCTCGGCACCGAGGTCGCCGGACTGCTCGCCGCCACGCTCGCCCGCCTCTGCCAGGGCCAGGTCGCCGAGGTTCGCTCGGCCTTCCAGGTCGACCGGGACGAGACCGACTACCTCCAGGCGATCTCGGACAAGACGGCGGCGCTCATGTCGACCGCCTGCAGGATCGGCGGCCTCTGCTGCGGTCTCGACCGGGGGACGATCGAAGGCCTCACCGAGTTCGGCGAGGCCTTCGGCATGGTCTTTCAGATCCGCGACGACGTCCTCGACGTGGTCGCCACCGAGGAGGAGCTCGGCAAGCCGCCCGGCCAGGACCTGGCCGAGGGCATCTACACGCTGCCGGTCCAGCAGGCGCTGCAGGACCCGGTCGTCGGGCCCGCCCTCAAGAGCCTGCTCGGCGCGCCGCTCTCCGAGGAGGAGCGCGAGACGGCTCGGCACCTCGTGGCGTCCTCGCCGGGCATCCTCGCAGGAAGTGAGATGGCCCGCGGCTACGCAAAGCGCGCGGCAGCCGCCGCGATGACGCTCGGGCCCGGCTCCCCGGCCGACGCTCTTGCCGACCTCGCACTCAACGTGGCAAGCGACCTCGAGGACTCCGCCGAGCGTGCGAGGTCGCGCTTCGAGGCCCTCGCGGGCTAGCAGGCGCCGCCCGGCTGCCGCTGTGGAGCAGCGACACCCGACCGCCTTTCCGCTGCGACCCCCCTCAGCTCGACCGCTCGCTCCCGCCGGTCGCCGGCCCCTCCCCGCCTGGCCTGTCGAACGCCCCCGGCTCCCTTCCGGCGCCGGGCCTCAGCGCCGGAAAGAGCAGCACCTCGCGGATGTGGCTCACGTCGGTCAGCAGCATGACGAAGCGGTCGACTCCGAAGCCGATGCCGCCAGTCGGTGGGAGCCCCCGCTCGAGGGCACGCACGAAGTCCTCGTCGAGCGGCATCGCCTCCTCGTCGCCGTGCGCCGCCGCCTCCGCCTGGGCTGCGAAACGGGCCCTCTGATCCTCGGGGTCCACGAGCTCGCTGTAGCACTCGGCGATCTCCCGCCCGGCGACGATCGGAGTGATCCGCTCGACGAAGCCGGGCTTGGACCGGTGCTTGCGGGTGAGGGGCGAGACGGACTCGGGGTAGTCCATGACATGGACAGGGCCCCAGAGGTTCGGCTCTGTCGTCTTCTCGTAGACCTCGGTGACGATCTTGCCCTCGTCCCAGTAGTCGTCGACCTCGACCCCGGCGCTCTCTGCCCTGCGGCGGAGCTCGGGGACCCCCATCGACAGCTCGAGCACCAGCCCGGACTGCTCCTCGACGAGCTCGAGGAGGGTGGCCTTGCGCCACGGCGGTGTGAGATCGAGCGCCTTTTTCTGAAAGCTCAGCTGCAGCGAGCCGAGCACCCCCTCGGCGGCACCGCTCACGAGGTACTCGATGAGCTCGGCCATGTCGAAGTAGTCGGCGTAGGCCTGGTACGCCTCCAGCATCGTGAACTCGGGGTTGTTCTTCGGGCTGAGCCCCTCGTTGCGAAAGACGCGGCCGAGCTCGAAGACGCGCTCGAACCCGCCCACCACGAGGCGCTTCAGGTACAGCTCCAGCGCGATGCGCAGATAGAAGTCGGAGTGCATGGAGTTGAAGTGAGTGACGAACGGCTTCGCGAAGCCGCCGCCGTAGAGCTGTTGCAGCACCGGCGTCTCGACCTCGACGTAGCCTCGCCGGTCGAGCAGGTCGCGGATCATGCGCACCACCTTCGAGCGAAGAAGGAAGCGGTCGCGCACGCCCTCGTTCGCCCAGAGATCGACCTCGCGCTGGCGAAAGCGGAGATCGGGGTCGTGCACGCCGCGCCACTTGTCGCCGAAGCCGTGACGGGAGGCGGCGAGCAGGCTCCAGGCGGCGACCTTCACCGACAGCTCGCCGCGGCGGGTGCGGACGACCTCGCCGGTCGCGCTCACCCAGTCGCCGAGGTTGAGCCGGCAGAAGCCGTCGAAGCGCTCGGTGAGCGCCGCGAGCGCGAAGAGCTGGACCTGGCCCGTCCAGTCGCGCAGCTCGGCGAAGGCGAGCTTGCCCTGCACCCGCAGCAGCATCACGCGGCCGGCGACCGTCACAGCCACCCCCGACTCCTCGCCTTTGGAGAGGCCGCCGTGTGCCGAGACGACGTCGCCCGTCGCGGTCGTGCCCTCCAGCCTGTAGGGGATCGCGTCGGTCACAGCCCGCGGGCTCCGATCCGATCGGCGTTGCGCTCGAACACGAGCCGCAGCCCGTGGAGGGTGAGCCACGGCTCGTGGTGGTCGACGACCTCCGACAGCGGCCGGATGATGCCGGCGAGGCCGCCGGTGGCGATCACCGTGGCCTCGCCGAGGTCCTCCATGATGCGCCGGCAGAGGCCGTCGACGAGGGCGACCTGGCCGTAGATGACGCCCGACTGGATCGACTCGACCGTCGACTTGCCGACGACGTGGCGGGGCTCGACGAGCTCGACCCGGCGGAGCGCGGCCGCGTGGGCGAAGAGAGCGTCCGTGCTGATCTCGATGCCGGGTGCGATCGCCCCGCCGAGGTACTCGCCGGCGGCCGAGATGACGTCGAAGGTCGTCGCCGTGCCGAGGTCGACGACGATGAGCGGGGGGCTGAACAAGTCGAGCGCTGCGACGGCGTTCGCGATCCGGTCAGCACCGACCTCCTTCGGGTTGTCGTAGAGGATCGGCATGCCCGTGCGCACGCCGGGCTCGATCACGACCGTCGGCACGGGGAACCAGCGCTGGGCCATCTCGCGAAGCCCCGAGGTGGCGCCCGGGACCGAGGACGACACGGCGATCCCGCTCAGGCGGTGGAGCTCCTTCTCCCTGCGGAGGTCGACTCCGACCAGGCGGAGCAGGTCCACGAGGAGGAGAGCGTGCTCGTCGGGGGTGCGCTCGGGGATGGTGGCGATCCGCCAGTGGAAGGCGAGGTCCGCCATCTCTTCGCCGGAGGCGCCCCGCTGCCGCTTGGCCGCACCTGGCGCCGGCAGGGCCGGGTCGAAGACCCCGATGACCGTCTGGGTGTTGCCGACGTCGAGCGCGAGGAGCACGGGGAACGGTCTAGTTGACGCGCGGGGCCGTCTGGCTACTCGTCACCGGACGCCTCCTTCGAGAGAAGGTCGAGGCCGATGTCGAGGATCGGGGCGGAATGCGTAAGGGCGCCTATCGAGACGAGATGGGCGCCGGCCGCAGCGAACTCGCCGATCGTCTCGAGGGTTATGCCTCCGGATGCCTCGACCAGCACGGCGCCCGCCCGGCCGCGGGGATGGCCCTCTACGAGGCGGACGGCGGCGGCCACCTCGCCGGGCGACATGTTGTCGCACAGCACGACGGTCGCGCCGGCGTCGAGTGCCTCTGCCACCTGCTCGATGCGATCGCACTCGACCTCGACCATGCGCCCGGGCCAGCGCTCGAGGGCATCGCGGACCGCACGGGTGATGCTCGTCGCACCGAGGTGGTTGTCCTTCACGAGCACGGCGTCCGAGAGGCTCCCACGATGGTTGGTGCCCCCGCCGGCGCGTACGGCCGCCTTCTCGAGCGCCCTCAGACCAGGCGTCGTCTTCCTCGTGTCGAGCACGCGGGTCACCGGGTTGGCAGCCTGGGCGGCATCGACGTATCGCCGGGTCGCCGACGCCACGCCCGACAGGTGGCAGAGGAAGTTGAGCGCGGTGCGCTCGGCGGTCACTATCGACGAGAGGCGCCCAGCCACCAGGCCGATCTCGTCGCCCGGGCGGACGACGTCGCCGTCCCGCCTCGACCAGGAGACTTCGAGAGCCGGGTCGACGCTGCGGCATGCAGCCTCGGCGCAGGCCACGCCGGCGACGACGCCCTGGCCACGGCTGATGAAGGCAGCGGCGGCAACGGCCTCGGGGGGAACGAGCACGGAGGTGAGGTCGCCGAGCGGGCCGAGGTCCTCCTCGAGGGCGCGGCGGACGGCGCGGCGCACGGTCGCCGGCGGCGGCTCGCAGGCGGCCCGGGAGCGAGGCGGCGGCGAGAGCGGTGAGGCCATCTGGTCATTCTCCGCCATGGCGGAGCCGCACGCGAAAACGGTCCGAGGTCGCGGCGAAGTCCGCCCGCGTGTGGGCGCCCCGGCTCTCCTCCCGGGCGACGGCGGCCTCGACGAGGGCTGACCCGACGTCGACCAGGTTCGCCAGCTCGGCCCAGGAGGAGTCCGCCGGCCGCTCGCCGATCGCCCGGCGCGTCGACGACAGCAACAAGGACGCCGCCTCGAGACCGGCGGCGTCCCGGACGATGCCGGCGTTCGCTGTCAGTCCCCGCTGCAGCTCGCCCAGGAGCTCCGCAGCCGTTGGAGCCTGAGCGACGAACGGTGACCGGGCCGGCGGGGCAACGACCGGACGGCGCGCGCACGAGCACGACCCGAGCGCCACGAGCGGGATCTCGGCCGACGGGTCGAGCACGCCCGAGGCGCCGTCGCGACCACCGGACATGATCGCTTCGACCACGCGGGCGCCGAAGACCATCCCTTCGAGCAGCGAGTTGGAGGCGAGCCGGTTGGCGCCGTGCACTCCGGTGCAGGCGACCTCTCCGGCGGCCCACAGCCCAGGGAGCGCCGTCGCCCCGTAGAGATCTGTCAGCACACCGCCACAGAGGTAGTGGGCGGCCGGAGCGATCGGCAGCCACTGCGTCGCCGGGTCTATGCCGACCTCCCTCAGCGACTGGTCGATCGTCGGGAAGCGACGGGCGAAGTCGGGCAGAGCCGTGCAGTCGAGGAAGACGTGGTCGGTGCCGGTCTCGGCGAGCCGGCGGGCGATCGCCCGGCTCACGACGTCGCGCGGCGCCAGCTCGTCGACGAAGCGCCGCCCCGCGCCGTCGCGCATCACGGCCCCGTGACCGCGCAGGGCCTCGGACAGGAGCGGCCTCGGCATCAGCGGGTGGTGAAGCGCCGTCGGGTGGAACTGGACGAACTCGACGTCGGCGACCGGCACCCCTGCCCTCAGAGCCATGGCGATGCCGTCGCCCGTCGCCTCGGCCGGGTTCGTCGTCACCGAGAAGAGCTGCCCGGCACCGCCTGAGGCGAGCACCACCTCGGCGGCTGCGACGACCTGCTCGCTCCCGTCGGGCATGAAGGCTCGCACCCCGCGGCAACGCCCGCCCTCCACGACCAGGTCGAGGGCGAAGCTGTGCTCGAAGACCGCGGCCGCGCTCTGCTCCACCGCCGAGACCAAAGCCCGCTCGACCTCGGCACCGGTGGCGGTCCCGCCTGCATGCAGCACCCTGGCCATCGAATGGCCGCCCTCCCTCGCCCGCTCGAGCTCGCCAGAGGCCGACCGGTCGAAGTCGGCTCCGAGCGAGATGAGCTCTGTGACGCGGGCCGGCCCCTCGCCGACGAGCACCCGTACCGCCGCCTCGTCGCACAGCCCCGCGCCGGCGCGCAGCGTGTCGGCGAGGTGGAGGTCCGTCGAGTCCTCGTCACCGGGCAGCACGGCGGCGACGCCGCCCTGCGCCCAGCGGGTAGTCGACTGCTCGAGCTTGCCCTTCGTGATGACGCCGACCCGGGCACGGCCGAGACGGGCGAGGCGGACGGCCGTCGAGAGGCCCGCCACGCCGCTGCCGACTACGAGCACGTCGAGGCGGGAGGGCGAGGCTGGCTGTCGATCCGTCACGGCGGACAGACTGCCAGGTTGTCGATGAGGCGGACAGGTCCGACGCCTGCGGCGACGAGCAGGCGCACCGGGCGGTCGACGACCTCGAGGCGCGCGAGCCGCTCTGGGTCGCGGACCGAGGAGTAGTCGGGTCGTGGGGTGTCGTGCGAGAGGACCTCGCTCATCGCCGACTCGACCGCCCTCGCCGACCGCTCGCCCGCCATGATCAGCTGCTTGCCGGCCGTGAGCGCCCGGAACAGGCCCCGGGCAGACTCCCGGTCGGCTCCCTCGAGGCGGCGGTTGCGGCTCGACATGGCGAGCCCGTCCGGCTCCCGCACGAGCGGGCAGCCGACGATCGAGACGGCGAGGTCGAGGTCGGCGACGAGGCGGCGGACGATCACGAGCTGCTGGTAGTCCTTCTCGCCGAAGTAGGCGCGGCAGCGCCCGGCGAGTGAGAAGAGCTTTGTGACGACGGTGGCGACGCCGGTGAAGTGCCCGGGGCGGGCTGCGCCCTCGAGCTCGTCGGCGAGCGGGCCCGGGCGAACGACGGTGTCCGGAGCGCCTTTCGGGTACATCTCGGCGACAGACGGCGCGAAGACGGCGGCGACGCCCGCCTTCTCGCAGGCCGCCAAGTCGGCCTCCTCGTCGCGCGGGTAGGCCGCAAGGTCGCCGGCGTCGCCGAACTGCAGCGGGTTGACGAAGATCGAGACGAGCGCGGCGTCGCCGTTGGCGACCGCCTTCTCGACGAGCGACAGATGCCCCCGGTGGAGCGCCCCCATGGTCGGGACGAGCCCGACGCTCGAGCCCGACGCTCGCAGCCTGTCGGCCGCCTCGCGCAGCTCTGCTCGGGTCCTGGCTACCTCCACGTCGGGGCGCCGGCGCCCGCCAGGCGCCGGGCGAGGCCGACCGCAGCGTCGTAGCCGTCGCGCTCCTCGGGAGCGAGGGCGGCACGGTGACGATCGAGCGTGGCCTCGTCGCCCCGGGCGGCCGGGCCCGTGAGGGCGCCTGCGGGCCCGAGCAGGGCGACGTCGTCGAGGGCGCCGCGGGCAAGCGGCAGGAAGGCATCGAGCGGGAGGCCCACCGTCCCGGCCACCCTCTGCACCTGGCCCATCAGCGCGACGAGGTGGTTGGCGGCGATGCAGGCAGCCGCGTGGTAGGCGGGCCGGTCCGCCTCGGCGACGACGATCGGGTGACCTGCAAGCGCCAGGGCGATGTCCGTCGCCACCTGGTCGCCCGCGACGGCGAAAAAGGCGCCGCCGCGCAAGCGGAGCGCCCCGATGACCGGGTCAGGCAGGGTGACGAGCGGGTGGAGCGAGGCGGGGCGCTCGTGGCCGCTGAGCACGTCGAGGCCGAGCGAGCCCGAGCAGTGCACGACGGCAGTAGAGCCCTGTGGGGCGACGGCTCTTGCGATGGCCGCCACGAAACGGTCGGGGACGGCGACGAGCAGCACGTCGACGCCCTTGGCGGCACCGGAGAAGTCGTCGTCGCGATGGAGGACTCCGGCAACCTCGAGACCCGCCTCGCCGAGCGCCGTCTCGAAGGACCGCCCGGCGCGTCCGCCGCCGATGATGCGTACCGAAGTCATGACGCCTCGCTTCCAATCCAGCCCCCGTCCGGGGTGCCGGTCGTTGCCTCAGCCAAGCACGAGATTACCAAGCCGGCGGACCTCTGAGTCCACCCGCGCTCTGCCCCCGAGGCGCTCCCGCCAGCCGTCCGGCACGAGCTCGGGGGCGATCTCCTCGAGGGGGGCGAGCACGAAGGCCCGCTCGTGCATGCGCGGGTGGGGCAGCGTGAGCTCCGGGGTCTCGCGGCGGACGTCGCCAACGACGAGGAGGTCCACATCGAGGGTACGCGGGCCGTTCGCCACGCTGCGCACCCGCCCGGCCTCACGCTCCAGCCGGTGGGCGAGGGAGAGCAGGGCGAGCGGCGCCAGCTCGGTCTCGAGGCGTACGGCGCAGTTCAGGTAGGTGCCCTGTGGAGGGCCGCCGACAGGCTCGGTCTCGAAGAGGGACGAGAGCACGAGTCCCGGATCGAGGCCCTGCAGGGCCTTCACCGCCCCTCTCAGATGGGCCTCCCGGTCCCCGAGGTTGGAGCCGAGGCCGAAGATGACGATCACCTGGCCCGGCTCCGGCGGATGCGCACGCCGACCGAGTCGACGTGGGCGGCGACAGGCGGGCGCACCTTGCGCACCTCGACCGTCACCGCCTGCGCCGGGGTTGCTGCCAGCACCGCGTTCGCAACGGCGGCCGCCAGCGCCTCGACCAGTCGGAAGCTGGTCGTCTCGACGAGCTGGACGACAGCCGCTATGACGGCGCCGTAGTCGGCCGTGAGCAAGAGATCGTCGTTCGCGGCCGCCTGGGAGAGGTCGAGCTCCATCTCGACGTCGACCTCGAAGGGCTGGCCGCGCTCACGCTCGAAGCCGAGCACCCCGTGACGCCCGATGGCCTTTATGCCGCGGAGGACGATCACGTCGAAGAACCGCTCGGCGCTCTCCACGTCACTCACTCGGCAGGCTCGCCGGTCCCGGCAGGCTCGCCGGTCTGGGCAGGTTGCGCCGCTTCAGCCGGCGCCGGCCGCTCCATGCCGGCAACAGGCGGGAGGTCGGCGGCCAGCGCGACGACGATCCGCCCGGGACGGCCCATCTGGCGCTTCAGGAGACGCTCGACGACACTGACCGCCGCCGGCTCGCCGGGGACGATCCCGCTCCAGCGGAGGTAGCCGGCGACGACTCCCATCACGCGGTCGCCCAGCTCGTCTTGGTGGACGAGAATCCGCTCGCCTTCGCGCAGCCACTCATAGAGCGAGTGGTACAGCTCGGTGAGCGCTTCGCCGAGCTCGGTTCCTGCCACCATCGGGAAGTGGGACCAGGCGAGCTCCAGCTCGTCGTAGGCATGCAGGTTGTGCGTCGAGCCGAGGAGCGAGACGATCCGGTCGAAGTGCTGGGCGCGCAGCCAGAGCAGCTCCTCGTGGCGCCTCACCTTTCGGTGGTTCGGGGCGTAGCCGCCCGGCCGTTCGGACACGGCCAGGCGGTCCTTGATGATCCAGGCGAAGTTGCGCGGCAC
>JAKATT010000040.1:13378-20827 GCA_021818615.1 Actinomycetes bacterium
ACCCAGACCTCCCTTGCTCCGAGCGCCTCGGCCTCGAGGGCGCGTTCGGCGAGGTATGCGACGACCTCGGCGACCACGTCGTCGTAGTGCGGGTCGATCTGCATCGTCGCAGGTGTCCCCTTGCGGTGCATCGCGACGAAGGCCGCCCCTGTCTCGGCGGCGACCGCCGCCAGCGAGGCCGATACGTCGTTCACGATGCTCGCGCCGCGGGAGACGGCCTGGCGGGCAACGTCCGGTTTTGTCGTGTCGATCGACACGCGCACGTCCATGGAGAGCGCCTCGACGACGTCGAGCACGCGACGAAGCTCCTCCTCGAGGCTGACGGCGGAGGCGCCCGGGCGGGTCGACTCGCCGCCGACGTCCACGATGTCGGCACCCTCGGCGATCATCGCCCGGCCGCGCGCGATCGCAGCGGCAGGATCGGCGTAGCGGCCGCCGTCGTAGAAGGAATCGGGGGTCACGTTGAGGATGCCCATGACAAGGGGGCGCCCTTGCGAGAGCAGCGGGATCACCCGATCCCGCCCCGAGCGCCGCGTACGAAGGCCATCGCCTCGGCCCGGGTCGACGCCTCCCTGCGGAACAGCCCCTTCACCGCCGAGGTGACCGTCACCGCGCCGGGTTTGCGCACGCCCCGCATGGACATGCAGAGGTGCTCGGCCTCGAGCACTACCAGCACGCCTCGCGGCGAGAGCGCCCGCTCGATCGCGTCGGCGATCTGGGAGGTCATCCGCTCCTGCACCTGGAGGCGGCGCGCGTAGCCGTCGACGACGCGGGCCAGCTTCGACAGGCCCGTGATGCGCCCCTCGGTCGAGGGGATGTAGGCGACGTGCGCCTTGCCGAGGAACGGCACGAGGTGGTGCTCGCAAAGCGAGGCGAAGGGGATGTCGCGCACCATCACCATCTCGTCGTGCTCGGCGGCGAAGGTGACGGTGAGGAAGCGGGCCGGGTCCTCCTCTGCGTCGCCGAAGAGCTCCTCGTACATTGCGGCGACCCGCTGTGGCGTGCGGGTGAGACCCTCGCGGTCCGGGTCCTCTCCGATCGCTTCGAGCAGCTCGGCAATGGCCCGGCGGGCCCGCTCGAGGTCGACGCTCACTCGGGCTCCCCGCCAAGGTAGACGCGCAGGTCGGGCAGGTTGCGGTACCGCTCGGCGACGTCCATCCCGTAGCCGACCACGAACAGGGGCTCGATCTCGAAGCCGACGTAGTCGACCTCGAAATTCATCCGCTGCTGGCCGCTCTTGAGCAGCAGAGAACAGACGGCGAAGGACTCCGGTCCCCTCGCGAGCAGGCTCTTGCGGAGGTAGGCGAGGGTGAGGCCACTGTCGACGATGTCCTCGATCACGATGACGTGGCGGCCCGTCAGGTCGATGTCGAGGTCCTTCACGATGCGAACGACGCCGCTCGTCTTCGTCGCCGACCCGTAGGACGCTACCGCCATGAAGTCGAGCTCGATCGGCAGGTCGATCTCGCGGGCGAGGTCGGCGAGGAAGACGAAGGCGCCCTTCAGAACGCCGACGAGGAGGGGGGGGCGCCCTTCGTAGTCCTTCGTGATCTCACGGCCGAGGTCACCGATCCGGGCGCTCAGCTGCTCCGTCGAGACCACGACGGGTCCGAGCAGAGGATCGCTCTCCACCCACGCCTGCATCGATCCGTGCGCCACGGGCGCCGAGGTTACTTCGGCAGCGGCCCGTTCTCCCGGGGGACTGTGCCGGCAACTGGCGCCGAGCGGCCGGCCTTCCCCCTCGAGGGCTCTTCGAGGCGGAGGCGGCCGCCCGAGCGGCGGACGCGACGTCGCCCGTCGATCTCACAGGCCCGGACCTCCTGGCGCGCTACAGAGAGCACGCGCTCGACGGCGGCGAAGCCCGGTGGGTGCTCCTCGGGGTCGGATGCCCGCAGCCACGCCCTCACGGCGCGGCGGGCAAGGACGGGGTCGAGCGACGAGAGGGCGGCCGCGTCCGCCGGGTCGACGCCAGCTGCGAGCCCGTCGAGGAGGGCGTCCTCGGCGGCGAGGAGCGACGCCTGGCGGGCGAGCACCGGCACCACGTCCCGGCGCGCCACGTCGTTCAAGAGCGGCAGCACCTCGGCACGGACCCGGTTGCGCAGGATCGAGGGGTCGGAGTTCGACTCGTCGAGGACCGGTTCGAGGTCGAGCGCCTTGCACAGCGCGGCCGTCTCGCTCCTGCGCAGACCGAGGATCGGGTGCCTGCTGCCGGCCGCCATCCCGGCAAGCCCCGCCAGGCCGGCCCCGCGAACGAGGTTGATCAGGATGGTCTCGGCCTGGTCGTCGGCCGTATGGCCTGTGGCGACGCCGGGAGGAAGGACGGCAAAGCGGGCGGCGCGGGCTCGAGCCTCGAGGTTCGGACCAGCTGCCAGCTCGACTCGGAGCGACACGAAACCCGCCCCGAGCTTGCGGGCGACCGCCTCGACCACTTGCGCCTCCCCCGCCGACGAGGGCCGCAGCCCGTGATCGACGTGGTGAGCGGTCGGGCGGCAGCCCGAGCGCACGGCCAGCACGAGCATGGCGAGCGAGTCGGGCCCACCCGAGACGGCGAGGTCGAGATGCGAGCCCGCAGGCGGGAACGTGCAGCGGGCCAGCAGCTGCTCTACGAAGTCACCTCCGCCAGCTCCCTCCGTCACCTCGTGGCCTTCACAAGCTCAGGCGAGCTCGAGCGCCCGGCCGTTCACGCGGGCCACCCACAGCGCCGGCTTGCGGATCTCATCGAGGTTGGGCAGGTTGCCCGGGTCCTCCCAGACCCGGGCGAGAAGAGACGGGCCGCCGGCACGCTCGACGTCCTCGACGAAACGCTCCCCCTCCTGATACTGGCGCATCTTGGCCTCCAAGCCGATGAGCTGCTGGAAGAGCCTCACGATCGGCGTGGCGCTCTCCCGGCGCTTCTGCAGCGTCTTCGCGAAACGATCGGCACCGGGGATGCGGTCGCGGGCCGCCCGGTTCATCGTGATGTCGCCGTGGCCCTCGAGCAGGCTCATGAGCGCCTGGATGGAGCGGAGCGTCTCGAGCTGCTCGGCCGAGGCGAGCACACCGACGAGGCCGGCTTCGGAGAGCGGGTTGCGCCCGGCCCGGACGTCGGTCGCAACCCTCTTCAGCGCGGCGACGATCTCCTTCGCGTTCGGCGTCGCGAGCGAGACGCCCTCGTCGACGAGCCCGAGGAAGTGCTGACGCATCCACGGTACTCCGGTGAACTGCGCGCGGTGGGTGAGCTCGTGAACGGCGATCCAGAGCCGGAACTCATCTGGCGGGAAGCCATGGCGCCGCTCGAGGGAGACGACGTTCGGGCCGACGTAGTAGACGGTGTCGCCCGGAGAGTCGGGACCCTCGGCGAAGAGGAGGTCGTACTGGCCGAGCACCCGGGTCGACATCCAGCCGAGCACGACACCGAGCTCTGCCCCGGCGGCCGCACGTGCCCCGGCACCGAGGGCGCCCGGGAGGTTCCTGGTGAGCCTGCCGTCGGCGCTCGCCCGCTCGAGGATCGGCCGCAGCAGCCTGCGGAACGAACGCAGGTTCGCCCGCACCCAGCCTGCCCGGTCCGTCACCTCGGCCTGGGCGCGCCCCTCGAGGGACTTGAGGCCCGTCGACTGCTCGACCAGCCCCTCTGCGACCGGGCTCAGTGCGGCAAAGTCCTCCTCGAGGCGCCGCCTGGTGCCCTCGCCGAGGTCCGGGCCGCCCCGGTTCGCGACACGTGTCGCAACGCGCTCCGCGACACGCCAGTCGACGGGATCGGGGGTGCTCTCCACCGATGCATCCTAGGCATGCCCCCGGGCGGGCGAAACGGCGGGTGCGCCCGCCGACCCCGTCAGGCAGGCAGGCCGCCCACGACCTCGCTCGCGTCCTTGCCGGCCATCTCGCCTCGGGGCCCGGTGTCCACCTGGGTGTGGTCGTGCTCGTGGTCGATCGCATCAGCGATCCGCGCCCGGAGCCCCTCGGGCACGGCGTCACGGCACTTGTCGGCCACGAGCCGCCGTAGCTCGGCCTCGAAGCCGAAGACGTTGAGGCAGGGCGAGCAGCCGTCGAGGTGCGCCTCGATCCTGACCCTACGCTCCGAAGTCAGCTCGCCATCGAGGAAGTGGTAGATCCGGTGCAACGCTTCCCGGCAGTCGACAACATCCTTGTCGTGGTCAGATCCCATTCCTGAGGTTCCCTCGCCGTCTCATCCTAAGCGGGCGGACACGAGTCCTCGCGCCATACCAAAATCATGCAACGCCTTCTCGAGCGCCCTTCTTCCCCGGTGCAGACGGCTCATGACAGTTCCGATCGGCACCTCCATGATCTCGGCGATCTCCTTGTAGGAGAAACCCTCGACATCGGCCAGCAGGACTGCCATGCGGAAGTTCTCGGGAAGCGACTCGACCGCGCGCTTCACCTCGTCGTCCGTGAAGCGTTCGAGGACCTCGTCCTCGGCACTGCGGCCGGCTGCGGCCGCCTCGAGACCCCCGAGGCGGCGGAAGAGGTAGAAGTCCTCCACATCCTCGAGCTCGGTCTCCTCGGGGTGGCGGTGCTTGGACCGATAAGAGTTGATGAAGGTGTTCGTGAGAATGCGGTACAGCCAGGCCTTCAAGTTGGTGCCCTCTTTGAAGGTGGCGTAGGCGCGGTAGGCCTTGAGGTAGGTCTCCTGGACGAGATCCTCGGCGTCGGCAGGATTGCGCGTCATCCGGAGCGCGGCCGAGTAGAGCGAGCCCATGTACTGCTCGGTGTCCTCGGCGAAGCCTGCCTGGTCTGCCACCGCACCAACCCTACTCCGGGGGTGCGCGCCGTTGAGGCCGGGCGCGCCGACGTCAGGCCGCGCTCAACAGGTCGCGCGGGTCGAGCTCGGCGACGAGGCGCTGACGCCACGAGACGCGCCTCCATGCCGACTTCCGCACGGCGCGGGCGTCCGAGACGGCCCGGTCGATGTCCACCCGGGGGAGCCCGCCACGGCCGAAGCTGGCCCGGTTGACGTCGAGCACGAGCCTTCGAAACGCATCCTCGGCGCTAGGGGAGAGAACGCCCGAGAGGCGAACCCGCTGGGCGAACTCGCTGTAGGTCTCGGTGCGGCGGCGGTGGTAGCCGGCGGCGGCGAGCACGCGGAGCACCCCCCGCCAGGAAGCGAGCACCCCGCCCGCCGGGTCGCGTCGTCGTCGCCGGCCGAGGAGGAGCCGCGCCGAGGGCACTGCCAGTGCCCACAGAAGGCCGAGAGAGAGCACACCGATCAGCACGTCGAGTGGCGACGCCCATCCTCCCGGCGCAGGCCGGGCAGCCAGCGCCCGGCGGGCTCGCGGCTTCGGCACTGCCCGGGGACCGCTACGACCGGCCGACCTCAGGTTTGGAGCGTGGCGGCCCAGCGTCGTCGGCGTGATCCTCGGCAGGCTCGTCGTGGGCGGTGTCGTGCCGAGGGCCGGGACGGGGAACTGAGGCGGGAGCGCCGCTCCGGGCGTCGGCTCGAAGTCGGACCAGCCGATCCCGGAGAAGTACACCTGGGGCCAGGCGTGCGCGTCCTGCCCGGTGATGACCCAGCTGTCCGCTCCCGTCGCCGCGCCGGGCAGCAGGCCCACCGCGACACGGGTCGGCAGCCCGTCCACCCGTGCGAGCACCGCGAAAGCGCTCGCGTACTGCTGGCAGTAGCCGACTCGCGTCTTGAAGAGGAACTGCTCGAGCGCCGCGTAGCCCTCTCCGGTGCTCACTATCCCGGACTTGAGGCGCCTCGGAAGCGAGTAGCGAAAGGCGGGGTTCTCGGTGAAGTAGTCCTGGATGTCGAGCGCCTCCTGCTGGGGAGTGGTGGCCCCCCGCACGAGTGAGTGAGCCAGTTGGACGATGTTCTGCGGCACGGGGGCGGGAAGCGAGAAGTCGGCGCCGAGAGGGACCTGGTTGAAAGGGACGCCGGGGAGCCCTTGGCCGCCCGGAGAGGGCGCAGTCGAGGGGGGCGGGTTGAGGTAGGCCTCGACGGCGTAGGACTGACCGCGTGAGAGCCCGCGCGCCGGAATGAGCGGGCCCGAGCGCGACGGCTCGAGGACGCGGCTCGGCCCGGCGACCGCGATGGCAGGGCCGGGGCTGAGCAGCTGGAGGTTCCCAAGAGCGGCAACCGTGATCACCTGGGTCACCTCGGGCAGGCCGTTGGCGTAGGCAACCGGGGGAGGACGGCTCTCGAGGCTGGAGACCCGACCCCTCAGCGCTGGCAGCTCGCTCGGCGGGAGCGGGTACGTGTAAGGAAACCACTGGTTGCCGTTGAAGTCGTCGAGGGTCTCGAGGACCTCGCGCGTGAGCACGCTCGAATGAACCGTGGCGAGCACGACGTCAGGGTTGTCAACCTCTTCCTCTCCCACCTGGACCAGGCTGCTCACGATCACCTGGCCGTTTGCCGAGGGGTTGGAGCCGCCAGAGCCGCCCGAGCCGGAGCCGGAGCCCGGTCCCTGGCCGTGCCAGGCGACGAGCGCCCGGCTGGTGGCACCGGGCAGTAGCGGTCCGACGACTCCGGCGGCGAGCGCGGCGAGCACGGCGAGGCCCGGAGCGGCAACCCGGGCTGAGAGCGCGGGAGCGGGTTTTGCCTGGTCGTCCTTCGAGCGCTCGTCGACCCGGGCCACGACGATCCGCTCGCGCTTCGAGCTTGGAACCGAGCTGGCGAGGAACCAGACAGAGATGGCGCCGAGGGCCGCCAGCTCGAGAGCGCGACCGGTCGACGTCCCGAGGGTTCCCGTGAAGACGACGATGTCGAACGCCGGCACGAGGGCTACGACGACCGGGAGAGACGGGTCCGAGTCGAGCGCCTCGGCGGCGAGCGCCATCGCTCCCGAGGCCCAGGCGGCAGCAAGGACGAGTCCCGGCTCCGGCGAGACCGGGGAGACCTCGACCGAGAAGACGTACCAGGCTCTCGAGAGCTGGTGCGCGAGGACGGTCGCCCCGTGGCCGATCGGCAAGCCCCAGCTCACCTTCGAGATGTCGAGCGCCAGTACGGGCACCCAGGCGACGAGGAGGGCCGCGAGCAGCCAGACTGCCGCTCCCGCCAGGCGACCGCCGCCGGCCGTCGCAAGGCGTGCGCCGTGTGCGACGAACTGGGCCCCGATGCACAAAGGCACGAGGAGCCACAGCTCGGAGGGTCCGGCGAAGCAGCGGGCAAAGGTGGCGACTGCCACGGCGTCGAGCAGCACGAGCGCCACCCAGCGGGCGGGCCATCTCGGCGTCATCAGGCCTGCACCACCCTTGTCTCCCCGACGGGCACGTCGACCGGCGTGTTCCAGATCTCAGCGAGGCTGCGGTCCTCCGGCACTCTCATGACCACGTGCTCGTGGCTCAAGCGCTCGAAGGAGAGCTCCGAGCCTCCTACGAGCATCAGCGCCACCATGCCCGAGCGCGGCGGGAGCCGGTCGAGCTCCTCGCGCCGCTCGGCCAGGTCGCCCGGCGATCCGAGCACTTCGACGACGATCAGGACGTTCCAGTCGTCCGGTCCGGAAAAACGCCCAC
>JAKATT010000041.1 GCA_021818615.1 Actinomycetes bacterium
TCGGCGCGAAAGACACCAGCCACCTAGCGGGACTTTCCGGGATAGCCGATGACTGGGCGACGTTTGTCCTGGTCAGCTCAGCTGTTCACGCTGCCGTGCTGTAGTACCTAACTCAGCGCCTGGGGGCGTAGGCGTCGAGGCGGAACAGCTCGTAGAGGCGCTGCTGGGTGGCGTCCATCTCGGTCAGCATCCGCCGGGCTCGGGGCCGACCCCGCTCGCCTTGGTAGAGCAGGACGGTCTCTTCGATGCCCGCCAGGCTCTCGAGCAGCTCACGCACGCTCATGTGCATGCCGTGGCGGTCGGCTTCGCGGACCATGAGGCGGGCGACCATGAGCGCGAGCACGCAGTAGAAGACGTGGACACGGATCTTGGATTCGGTGAAGTGGAACATCGGCGAGAACGAGACCACCTTCGGGTCCTTCATCTGGCGGAAGTCGCCCTCCGCGGCTTCTTGTGAGCGATAGTCGGCGACGATCCGAGCCGTCGAGGCGAGGTCTTCGTCCTTGTCGCTGAAGAGGATCCGCTTGCCGAAGATCTCGGCTTCGAGAGCCGCCCGGGCCTTCGCCTCGGTGCGGAAGCTGAGGCGCAGCTCCGCGGGTGACTCGCCGGTGAGGGTGGTGGAGATCACCCGTGTCAACCAGCGGGGCTTCAGGATCTGGGCGATCTCTGCTTCGACCCTCTCTCTTGGCTTGCGGGTCTTGCCCCTGGCGAGGCGTGCGGCGAGCTCGGAGAGCTGGCGGCGGGCCTTTCCAAGCGTCTGGTCGAAGCCCTGGGACTGCTTGGCGTGCAGGCCCTCGGAGTGGCACACCACGATGCGGCGGCGGGCTCCGAAGACGACCTTTTCGGTCTCGAAGGCGCTGAGGCCGGGGAAGCGCTCGGGGTCGACGGCCTCGTAGCGATCCTTTCCCACTGCGAGCAGGTCCGGGTGATCAGAGGGCGGGAGCGAGCCGACGAAGTGCAGCGGCGAGACCTCGAGGAGCTCGGCGTTGTCCTCGGAGTTCTGGCCGGCGTCGAAGACGAGCGTGAGCTCGTCCGCACCGTCGCCGAGGGCGCCGAAGCGGGCGACGAGCTCTTCGACCATCGCCGGGAACTGGGTGACGTCGGGACGGTTGCCTGGGTAGGCGTGGGAGAGAAGCGGGATGCCGCCGTCGACAGAGACGACGAGCCCGAGACCGACGATGCGAAGGTCGGTTCTCTTCTGCTTCGCATGGCCCCGCTGGGCGATCGGTGCACGGTCGTTCGCCGAGTCGATGTAGGTCGCGAAGTTGGTCATGTCGAGCACGAGGCCCGAGAGGTCGACGCCGAAGACCTCGACCATCGTGGTCACGATGCGCCGCTCGATCTCTTTCAGGTCCTCCTCGGAGATCGCGTCCATCGCCTCCCAGAAGCGCCGGTGGTCAAGCGCTGCTTGAGGGAGCGACACGAGCCGGTCGCCGGCCGTCGTCCTCCACCACTCCGAGAACCCTCGCTTCGAGCAGGGGTCCACTACCCGGTTCGCCACCGCGAGGGCGATGTAGGTCCCAACCGAGGCCCCCGCATCACCGCGGCGAGGGCCGACGACCTCGTCGATGGTCTCGGCGACACCGAGGCGTTCGAGCATCCCCCACACGCCAGCTACGTCGCCGAAGGCGAGATGGCGGGTTCGGTCGGGCATCGCCGTCGCGCCGGCTATCGCCGCCTCGATGTCGGCCGCCTTGCCGAGGTAGCGCTGGGAGACGATCCGGGGCTTGCCGCCTACCCGGGCGGACTCGGCCAGGTAGTAGTAGGTGTGCCCGCCGATCTTCTTGGAGATGATCGAAGCCATACATTAGGTAATACACCCCCTGGCGACATATCGCGAGCCTCTGACCAGGACAAACGCGCTGGTCAGAGGCTTTTTTGAAAAAAGTTCGCGGCGGCCCAGATCTCAGCTCAGAGCGCTAGCCCGGAAAGTCCCGCTAGGTGGCTGGTGTCTTGTGGGGTGTTCGGGCAGCTGAGTTGCCGTTGACCTGCGGGTGACCAAGGGCCGTGGCGGACTCCGCGTGGTGATGTAACGACCCATGTGGAGTTGGGTCTGGTCTACTCGCGGCGCGGGTGGCGTCTGGAGAGGGCGGGCGGCCGCTCTGGGTCACGATTCGGGGCTCCTCACGGCCCTGCCACGCTCCACCCGGTGTGGGTGGAGCGTGCGCCGATCGTCCCGAGGCGCGCCAGATTGACGGCGGCGGCGAGCAGCTTGAAGTCGGCGGCGACCCTGACTCGGCCGCGCACCCGGGCCCGGCGACCGCCGTGCTTGCGCCGCATGAGATGCGCGATCTTGCGCTCGACCTTCGGTCGGGTGGCCCGGTAGTCGGCGATCCAGTCGGAGTGCTTCTGGCGGGCGCGCGCCCGGGACAGTACTGCCTCGTTCGGACCGACGGCGATGCTGCGACCCTCCTTGGCCTTCGTGCATTGCGCCCGCAACGCGCACGATGCACAGGTTTCGGCGAACTTGGCGATCCCGCCACCGTCGGTGTGACGCCGGATGGAGACCGTGACGCCAGCGGGGCAGGTGACCGTGTCGTCTTCGAGGTCGACCGTGAAGAGCTCCTTTCCGAACAACCCGTTGGTGGCGTTGGGCTTCTGGGTCTTGCATCTCGAGTCGATCCCCTCGTCTTCGAGGCGACGCTGGAACGGGCCGCTCCCATACGCGTTGTCCCCGTAGACGGTGGTGGCCGGGGTCTTTTCGTCTCCGTCCTGCAGATCACCGGGGTCGTCCACGGTGGTCCCGTTCTTCTCGCCGGTCGTGTCGGCGTCCTTGTCGTCGAGGAGGTCTGAGATGAGCTCCTCTGCGACCCCGGCGTCCCCGGCATTGCCGGGGGTGACCGTCGTGGCGGTGATGATCTCGGAGTCGGGGTCGACGGCCACGTGACCCTTGTAGCCATCGAACCCCTTGGCCTGGGTCTTGTGGCCGTGGCGAGTCTCGGGGTCGACCGTCGAGATCACCCGGTCGGTGGCCACCTTGCGGGCGATGCGGAAGATCCCGTCGCTTCCTTCTTCGAGGTCCTGGCCGACCACCGTGGCGAGCAGGCGGGCAGCCTCCTCGACGGTGGGACCGAGCTCGGAGCCGTCGAGATAGGCCAGGCAGGCGTAGGCGTCCTTGGCCCTCGAGTCGACGAGGTCAGCCTGGGCATCCTTGTCGTCCCAGTCGATCTGGGGCTTGGCCGCGCTCGCATAGTCGTCGCCGCTGGTCATGGCGCGGCGCAGCTCGTCTTCGAGCACCACCTCGGCTGCCTTCAACAACCCACGGATGGCCGAACGCATGAGGGTGATCGTGTCCATGGTCGCCACGGCGTCGTACAGGGGCGTCGAGTCGAGGGCCCGCTTGCGACCCACCAGGCCGGCGTCTCTGGCGGCACCCAGTGCGGCCTCGAAGATGCGGTCCGGACGACCGGAGCGGCGCAGGCGCTCGCGCATGTCGACGAGGACGGTGTGCGAGAAGCTCGTCCAGCCGTTCGCGTCGTAGCCGCCAACACCGGCCGCGTAGCGCCAGCGGTTGTCGAAGCAGTAGCGCTCCACTGCCTCCCGGTCCGACAACCCCTCCAGGCGCTGGAGCACCATGACCGTCGCCACCACCGACGGGGGGACCGAGCGGCGGCCCTTGTTCTCGTCGAAGAGGTCAGCGAATGCCTCGTCGGGGAACAGCCGGTCACGCTCTCTGGCGAGGAACGAGTAGATGGAGCGCTCCGGCAGCGCCCCGGCACAAAACCGCCCCACGTCGTCGAACAGGTCCCCTTGCTTGTCGGCCACTCCGAGCGTCATCAGCGCCTCCCGATCGGGGAACTACAACGCTGTAATTCTCTCAGATCTGGGCGCAGATCGCGAATCGAGATCGGCGCGAAAGACACCAGCCACCTAGGAGGTGCGCCGCATTGTTCCATCATCGGCAAGGCGGACGAACGAGACGGG
>JAKATT010000046.1:0-11776 GCA_021818615.1 Actinomycetes bacterium
CTCCTCGCTCGTCGTTCGATCGCCGAGGACGAGCGCAGCGCCGTGCGGGTAGAGGCGATCGCCAGCCGGGAACGAGCGGCCTTCTCGAGCTGGTACGAGCTCTTTCCCCGCTCGGCGAGCCCCGACCCCTCGCGTCCTGGCACGCTCGCCGACGTCCGGGCACGCCTCGCCTACGTCGAGGAGCTTGGCTTCGACGTCGTCTACCTGCCCCCGATCCATCCCATCGGAGAGACGGCGCGCAAGGGAAGGGACAACACGACGCCGGCTGGGCCCGACGACGTCGGGAGCCCCTGGGCGATCGGCTCGAGGCACGGCGGCCACACCGCCGTCGCGCCGGAGCTCGGCACCCTTGCCGACTTCGACGAGCTCGTCGCCGAGGCACTTCGGCGCAACATGGAGATCGCCCTCGACCTGGCGTTCCAGGCGTCGCCTGACCACCCCTACGTCCGCCAGCACGAGGAGTGGTTCCACCACAGGCCGGACGGCTCGATCGCCTGCGCCGAGAACCCCCCCAAGCGCTACGACGACATATACCCGATGGACCTCCACTCCCCTGACCGGGAGGCGCTTTGGCAGGAGCTGCTCGGGATCGTCCTTTTCTGGATCAGCCATGGGGTGAGGATCTTCCGCGTCGACAACCCGCACACCAAGCCGTTCGCTTTCTGGGAGTGGATCATCTGCGAGGTGAAACGCGAGCATCCCGACGTGATCTTCCTCTCGGAGGCCTTCACGCGGCCAAAGATCATGCACCGGCTCGCAAAGCTCGGCTTCGACCAGTCGTACACATACTTCACCTGGCGGGACGCCAAGTCGGAGATCGAGCAGTACTTCGAGGAGCTGGCGCACGGTCCCGCGACGAGCTACTTCCGCCCCAACGTCTGGCCGAACACCCCCGACATCCTGGCGAAGAGCCTGCAGGCCGGTGGCCGGCCGAGCTTCGTGAGCCGGCTGGTCCTGGCGGCCGGGCTCTCTGCGAACTATGGGATCTACGGGCCCGTCTTCGAGCTCATGTGGGACGCGCCGTCCGCGCCCGGCAGCGAGGAGTACCTCGGCTCGGAGAAGTACCAGCTGCACCACCACGACCTCGAAGCCCAGGCCAGCCTCAAGGACGTCATCGCCAAGGTGAACGCCGCCCGCCGTGCGCACCCCGCCCTGCGCTACGACGAAGGGCTGCGCTTCCGCCCGGTCGACAACGACCAGCTCATCGCCTGGACCAAGGTGGACCCCTCCCGGCTCGACCTCGTCATCGGGGTCGTCAGCCTCGACTGGCGATGGGCGCAGTCGGGCTTCGTCGAGCTCGACCTCTCCGAGCTCGGGATCTTTGAGGGCGACGCTTTCGAGGTCCGGGACGTGCTCGTCGACGAGACGTACATCTGGCACGGAGGTCGCAATTTCGTGAAGCTCGACCCGAGGCTCTCCCCGGCCCACCTGCTCGAGCTGAGCTCTCGATGACGACTGCGCGGGCTGGCGGGGCCGCCGGTCCGCCGGGTGCGCAGGGCTGGTACAAGGACGCCGTCATCTACGAGCTGCACGTGCGGGCTTTCGCCGACTCCGACGGGGACGGCCGCGGCGACTTCAAGGGCCTGGCGAGCCGCCTCGAGTACCTGCACCAGCTCGGCGTGACTGCGATCTGGCTCCTGCCGTTCTACCCTTCGCCACTCAAAGACGACGGCTACGACATTGCCGACTACACCTCCATCCATCCTGACTACGGGACACTTGGCGACTTCAAGCGCTTCGTGGAGGAGGCCCACCGCAGCGACATGAGGGTCATAACCGAGCTCGTCCTCAACCACACGAGCGACCAGCACCCCTGGTTCCAGCGGGCACGCCGGTCGCCCCCCGGCTCGAAGTGGCGCGACTTCTACGTGTGGAGCGACTCGCCCGACCGCTATCAGCAAGCGCGTATCATCTTCCAGGACTTCGAGACATCGAACTGGGCATGGGACCCCATAGCCGGCGCTTACTTCTGGCACCGCTTCTACTCCCACCAGCCGGACCTCAACTTCCACAACCCGACGGTGCGACAGGCGATGCTGCGCTGCGTCGACTTCTGGCTGCGGCTCGGTGTCGACGGGCTCCGCCTCGATGCCGTCCCCTACCTCTACGAGCGGGAAGGCACCGACTGCGAGAACCTGCCGGAGACCCACGACTTCCTCCGCCAGCTGCGCCGCCACGTGGACGACCGCTTCGCCAACCGGATGTTGCTCGCCGAGGCGAACCAGTGGCCGAACGACGCGGCCGCCTACTTCGGCAAGGGCGACGAGTGTCACATGGCGTTCCACTTCCCGCTCATGCCAAGGCTGTTCATGGGACTTCGCATGGAGGACCGCTTCCCGATCATCGACATCATGCAGCAGACGCCGGCGATCCCCCAGTCGGCGCAGTGGGCTCTCTTCCTCCGCAACCACGACGAGCTGACGCTCGAGATGGTGACCGACGAGGAGCGCGACTATATGTACCGCTCCTACGCCCGCGATCCCGTTATGCGCGTCAACCTCGGCATCCGCCGGCGCCTTGCCCCTCTCCTGCAGTTCCACCGCCAGAAGATCGAGCTCATGTACGGGCTGCTCATGTCGCTGCCGGGCACGCCCGTCCTCTACTACGGCGACGAGATCGGGATGGGCGACAACGTCTACCTCGGGGATCGCAACAGCGTCAGGACCCCGATGCAGTGGAATGCCGACCGCAATGCCGGTTTCTCGGACGCCAACCCGCAGCGCCTCTTTCTGCCCGTCAACATCGACCCGTTCGCGCACTACGAGTCCGTCAATGTCGAGGCGCAGCTCGACAATCCCGACTCCCTGCTCCGCTGGGTCCGCCGGCTCATCGCGCTGCGCAAGCGCCATCCCGTCTTCGGCCGCGGCGGGCTCGAGTTCGTGCACTCCGACAATCCCCAGGTGCTGGCATTCGTCCGCCGCGACGAACGCGAGCAGGTCCTCGTCGTGGCCAACCTGTCCCGCTTCGCCCAGTACGTCGAGCTCGACCTCGGAGCACACCGGGGTGTCACGCCACGGGAGCTGTTCGGCCAGACGTCGTTCCCGATGATCGGCGAGCTCCCCTACCTCGTCACGCTCGGGCCCCACTCCTTCTACTGGCTCTCGCTCGGAGGACCGGCTGTGGACTCCCAGACCGCCACACTCTCGCTGCGGTCGCTCAGCACGAGCGGGCCGTGGTGGCGCATCTTCGAACCCGATGAGCGCCGCCGCCTCGAGGCGACGCTCCAGTCCATGCTGCGCGGCCGGCGATGGTTCGGCTCGAAGAGCCGCCGCATCCAGCAGGCGACGATCGTCGAGCGCGCCACGATGCCGTTGCAGGCGAACACCACGAGGGCCGAGCTGCTGGTCGTGCTCGTCGAGTACCTTGACGGCGAGCCCGAGCGCTACCTGCTGCCCGTGACCTACCTCGAAGGCGCCCCAGCCGAGGCGCTCGCCCAGGACCACCCCGAAGGCGTCCTCGCCATCCTCACGTCGTCGACGGCCGGCTCGGCCGGCCTCCTCGTCGACGCCCACTACGAGCCCGCCTTCGGCCGGGCCCTCGTCGAGTTCGTCGCGAACCGCCGGCGGCGTACCGACGACTCAGGGACGCGCCTCGTCGGCTCTCCTCTGCCGGAGACCGCCCGGCTTCTCGCCCAGATAGCCACCGGGCCGAGGTCGGTGACGCGCGTCTCGGGCGCCGAGCAGTCGAACAGTTCGATCGTGATCGGCGATCCTGACGGCCAGCGCTGCATATTGAAGCTCCTCCGCCGCCTCGAGCCCGGCCCCCACCCCGAGCTCGAGCTCGGCCGCCTGCTCACTTCGGTCGGTGCCGCCGTCGCACGGCTCCTTGGGACGGTCGAGCTCTCGTCGTCCGCGCTCGAGCCGACGGCGGTGGCGGTCATCCACGAGTTCGTCCCGAACGAGTCGGACGCGTGGGTGGCGACGCTTCGGGCCGCGAGCGGCTTCCTCGAGCACGAGGGCCCCGTCGCCCACAGCCCCGAGTTGCCGCCGAGCGCGCCTGGCGGCTTCCTCGCCGGCGTAGAAGCCGGCGACTGCCCGCCGGTTGTCGGGGCTCTCATGTCCGAGACGCTCGCGGCCGCCGAGCTGCTCGGGCGCCGGACCGGCGAGCTGCACGTGGCGCTCGCCTCGCCGGCAAGTGACCCTGGCTTCGCGCCCGAGCCCGTCACGGCGATGACCCAGCGCTCGCTCTACCAGTCGATGCGCACCGCGGCACGGCGCACCCTTGTCCTCGCCCGGCAACGGCTCCGCTTCCTGGCCCAGCGCGACCAGGACCTGCTGCGCGCTCTCCTCGAGTCAGAAGACTGGCTGCTGCAAAGCCTGCAGGGCGTCCTCGAGGTGCGAACCGGCGTCCGCATCCGCATCCATGGCGATCTCCATCTCGGCCAGGTGCTCTTCACAGGGCGCGACTACGTCTTCATCGACTTCGAAGGCGAGCCGGCGCGCAGCTTCGGGGAGCGCAGGTTGAAGCGCTCGCCCATGCGCGACGTCGCCGGCATGCTGCGCTCGTACCAGTACGCCGGATACGCCGCCGTCGACGACCTCGTCGCCCGCGGTGTCGTCGAGCAGGAGTCGGCAGACGAGCTCTCCGGCTACCAGCGCTCGGCCTCTCGATGGGCCTACTGGGCGTCAGTCTCCTTCCTCCACGGCTATCTTCCCGTCGCGCAAGGCGGCGGCCTGCTCCCGCCCGACGGCGAGCTTGCCGTCGACCTCGAGGCTCACATGCTCGAGAAGGCGCTCTACGAGCTGCGCTACGAGCTCGGCAACAGGCCGGACTGGGTGCACCTTGCACTCCTCGGCCTGCGGGACCTCGTCGAGCTCGGCCGCCAGGGCCACACCGAATGAGGGCCGTTCGGACGCCGGCCGGCAGCCCCCTCGAGCGCTTGGCGCGAGCGCGAGGTGTCTCCACCGCGTACGAGGATGCCTTCGAGCAGAGAAGGCAGGTCCCCGTCGAAGCCGTGATCGGCGTGCTGCAGGCTCTCGGCGAGGAGCTCGACTCACCAGCAGGCGCCGCCGCCTGCCTCGCTCGGCTCGAGGCCGGCCGGAGAGCGGCTGGCCGGCACGAGCCGGTCGTCGTGGCCTGGGACGGCTCGCTGCCCGAAGGCTCTCCCACCGGCGACGGTGCCCGCCTCGAGCTCGAAGACGGCACGGACGCGAGCAGGCTTCTTGGCACCGGACTGGGCGCCGGAGCCCGTCATCGCCTTCCCTTCGGCACTCACCGGCTCTTTCCCGCCGACGATCCCGACTCGCCGGTCCTGGTACTCTCGGCACCCCGCAGCGCCCGTCCGCTCGAGCCCTCCTGCTGGGGCGTGTTCGCCCCGACCTACGGGCTCTTCGACGGCAGAGAGACCCCGGCCGGGGATCTCAGCGCCCTCGAGCGCCTCGGCCTGCTCGCAGGTCGTCTCGGGGCGTCGTACGTCGCCACCCTCCCCCTGCTCGCCGACTTCTCCGCCACCGACACCCCCTCGGCAGCTCGGAGCCCCTACTCACCGCTCACCCGCATGTGGTGGAACGAGGCATACCTCGACCTCGAGCGGCTGCCTGAGCTCGAAGGCGAGGTCCGGGTGCCCGTGAGAGAAGGAGCCCCGCCCCACCTCGCCGACGTCGCGGCTGCCGGTTCGTTCGTCCGTCCGCTGCTCGGCGTGGCGGCCCAGCGTCTCGTCGCCGCCGGCGGTCCCCGCCTTGCCAGCTTCCGTGCCTTCCAGGCCGAGCGGCCGGACGTCCTCACCTACGCCACCTACCGGGCGGCCGCAGAGGCGGCCGGCCCGGCAGTATCCGCCTGGCCACGATCGTGGGCCGCCGGCAACATCCTGGCGGGACGCGACGTGCCGCACGAAGCGGTCCTCGCCCACGTGTATGCCCAATGGGCGGTCGACGACCAGCTCGGCGACGTCGTCCGGAGGATCGCCGCCGCCGGTTGCCGGCTGATGGCGGACCTCCCGGTCGGCTCGAGGGCCGACGGCTACGACCCGTGGGCCTACCCGGGCTCCTTTGCCGGTTCGTCTGGCTCGCGTCGGCGCGCCACCGTAGGGGCTCCGCCCGACCAGTTCTTCTCGGGGGGACAGAACTGGGGCTTTCGACCGCTGCATCCCGATGGTGAGCGGGCGTCGGGCTACCCCGTCGTCCGCACGGCGCTCGCGCACCTTCTGCGCCACTGCGGCGCCCTCAGGATCGACCATGTCATGGGCCTGCAACGACTGTGGTGGATCCCCGAGGGCGCCCCGGCCGACCTGGGCGCCTACGTCCACTACCGCTCGGAGGAGCTCTTGGCGATCGCCTGCCTGGAAGCCTGGCGCCGGGGCGCCTCCCTCGTCGGCGAGGACCTCGGCACCGTCGACCCGGCGCTTCGCGAGCTCCTTGCCTGCCACGGCATCGCCGGCATGCATGTAGCAGTTCTCGACCTCGAGGTGCTGCCCGGCAAGCCCCTCTCGCCGAGGCCGGGCTCGGTCGCCTTCGTCGACACGCACGACACCGCCACCTTCGCAGGCTGGTTCGACGGCACGGACATCGAGGACCGTGTGCAGCTCGGCATCATCGACGAGGAGGAAGCCGAGACCGAGCGCTCGAGGCGCAACGGGGCGCGCGACTGGCTCCTCGGTCACCTCACCGCTGCGGGAGCTCTCGAGGACCCCGGTGCGGGGCCGGACAAGGTGCACGCCGCCCTGCTCGAGGAGCTGGGTACGTCCGAGGCCGCCATGGTGGTGGCGAACCTCGAGGACCTGTGGGGCGAGCACGACCCCCAGAACATCCCCGGGACGACGAACGAGCACCCCAACTTCTCGCGGCGACTCAGTGTCAGCCTGGCACAGCTCGAGAGCTCCATGGCCTGCCTCGAGCCCCTCCGGCGGCTCGATGGCGCCCGCCGCCGGGCCCGAAGACCGAGCTGAGCTCGAGACAGGAAGGTAGGGCGATCTGTTGGACGAGCCGGGTACGCCTCGACCGATGGCTGGAGGAGAGCGCGGTCGTATCGCCTCAGCTGGCGAGACGAACTCGTCCCAGCCGGCGACTCGAGCTCTCGGGCTCTCCGAGCTCGACCTCTACCTCTTCAACGAGGGACGGCACTTCGAGCTGTACGACCACCTCGGGGCGCACCCGTTGAGCGATGGCAGCGGTGCCAGCTTTGCCGTCTGGGCGCCGAACGCCGCCGCGGTCTCTGTCGTGCACGACGGCAACGGCTGGACCCCCGGAGCCGACGCGCTCGGGCCGCAAGGGTCCTCGGGTGTCTGGGCCGGCGCTGTCGGCGGGCTGCCGCCCGGCACGCGCTACAAGTACCGCATCGAGCCGCGATCGGGGCCGGTGCGCGACAAGGCGGACCCCTTCGCCTTCCGTAGCGAGGAGCCTCCGCTCACCGCCTCGGTCTACTGCCCTCTCGAGTACTCCTGGAAGGATGCCGACTGGGTCTCGAAGCGGCCCCGGCGACAGGCCGACGGACAGGCGATGTCCATCTATGAGGTGCACCTCGGCTCCTGGCGGCGGCGTCCGGATGGCAGCTGGCTCACCTACGGCGAGCTCGCCGAGCAGCTCGCCGATCACGTGAGCCGGGAAGGGTTCAGTCACGTCGAGCTGCTGCCCGTGATGGAGCATCCCTTTTACGGCTCGTGGGGCTACCAGACGACCGGCTACTTCGCGCCGACTGCCCGCTACGGAGCTCCCGCCGCTTTCATGGGGTTCGTCGACCACCTCCACCAGCGGGGCATCGGGGTGATCCTCGACTGGGTACCCTCTCACTTCGCGACCGACGAGTTCGGCCTCGGCGAGTTCGACGGCACGCACCTGTACGAGCACGAGGACCCTCGCAGGCGGGTCCACCCTGACTGGGGAAGCTACGAGTTCAACTACGGACGCCACGAGGTGCGCTCGTTCCTCATCTCGAGCGCCTGGTTCTGGCTGGACCGCTACCACGTGGACGGTCTCCGGGTGGATGCCGTCGCCTCCATGCTCTACCTCGACTACTCGCGCGAGGCGGGCGGCTTCGTGCCGAACCGCTACGGGGGGCGGGAGAACCTCGATGCCGTCGAGTTCCTCCGCCAGTTCAACGACTCCGTGCACGAGCGCTTCCCCGGGGTCGTGACCGTCGCCGAGGAGTCGACGGCGTGGCCAGGCGTCTCCCACCCGAGCGCGGCCGGTGGGCTCGGCTTCTCGATGAAATGGGACATGGGCTGGATGCACGACACGCTCCAGCACCTCTCGCGCGAGCCGATCCACCGCCGGTACCACTACGGGGAGCTCACCTTCCGCGGCCTCTACGCCTTCAGCGAGCGCTTCGTCCTGCCGCTCTCCCACGACGAGGTCGTGCACGGCAAGGGGGCGCTCGCCACCAAGATGCCCGGCGACGACTGGCAGCGGAGGGCGACCCTTCGCCTCCTCCTCGCCCTTCAGTGGTTCCAACCGGGCAAGAAGCTGCTGTTCATGGGCGGCGAGCTTGCGACCTGGAAGGAGTGGAACCACGACGACCAGCTCGAGTGGGACCTGCTCGAGCACCCCGAGCACGCCGGCGTGGCGGCGCTCGTCTCGGACCTGAACCGCCTGTACGCCACACTCGAGCCCCTGCATGGCCGCGACTTCGACTCATCGGGCTTCGAGTGGGTCATCGCGGATGATGAAGAAGATGGCGTCCTCTCCTGGCGCCGGACCGGCGCCGAGGACGGCCTGCTCGTCGTCGCGAACACCACGCCGATCGTCCGGGAGGGCTTCCGCATCGGTGTGCCGGAGAACGGCTGTTGGGAGGAGCTCTGCAACACCGACGCCTTTGGCTATGGAGGAAGCGGCGTCGGAAACCTCGGCCGGGTCGATGCGACGCCCGATCCCGCCCACGGCTACCCGGCGAGCGTCGTGCTTCGGCTGCCACCGCTCGGTGCGCTCCTTCTCGCCCCGACCCGCGTCGGCAGCACCCACTGAACCTGCCTGGCAGGCAGACCCTCACCGGCGGCAGCTGGCCGCGGAGCCTTGTCCGGTGAGCCTCGCGCCGGCGCGCCGAGGGCGAGGGGGTTGCGGCTCGAGCGATCGGGCCTAGAGACGCTCGAGCACTACGAGCGAGCGTCCCTCGATCCCGATGGTCCCGCCTGCCGTCAGCACCTCGTGGGCAACAGGACGCGCGACGGTCTGGCGGATGCCTGCAAGGTGGCGCGCGACCGGCACGGCCTGCAGCTCGAAGAACGGGTCGTCCTCGCGCGCCGTGTCGAGGGCCGGAAGCCAGCGCTCTGCGAAGGCGACCGCCGGCAGGGTGAACTCGATTGCCTCCCAGAAGGCGTTGAGGACTACGAACAGGCAGCCGTCACACTCGAAGTGGTCGACACGGTGGCGCGTGGGCACCGAGAGGCCGGCCGAGTTGAGGAAGACGCCGACGCTCTTCGCGAAGCCAACGCTCCAGTCGCTCTCCGACATCTCACAGCCGTCCGGCGAGAACCAGGCGATGTCCTTCACCTCCTCCTCGCCGACAGGACGTCCATCGAACCACTGGCGCCGATAGAGCACAGGGTGGCTGGCACGAAAGTGGGAGAGCGCACGGGCGAAGGCAAGCAGCTCGCCGTCGGCGTGCTCCCAGTCAATCCAGGTGATCTCGTTGTCCTGGCAGTAAGGGTTGTTGTTCCCGAGCTGGGTCCGGCCCATCTCGTCGCCGGCGAGCAGCATCGGGACGCCCTGGGAAAGCAGCAGCGTAGTCATGAGGTTGCGCATCTGGCGCCGTCTCAAGAAAAGCACCGACGGGTCGTCGGTCGCTCCCTCCACCCCGCAGTTCCACGAGCGGTTGTCGCTCTCGCCGTCCTGTCCGTGCTCGCCATTGATCTCGTTGTGCTTCTCGTTGTAGGAGACGAGATCGGCGAGCGTGAACCCGTCGTGGCAGGTCACGAAGTTGATGCTCGCCCACGGCTTTCGCCCCGTGTGCTCGTAGAGGTCAGAGCTGCCCGTGAGACGGGAGGCGAGCTCGCCCAGCGTCTGGTCGCGCCCGCGCCAGTAGTCGCGCACCACGTCGCGGTACCGGCCGTTCCACTCAGACCACAGCGGCGGGAAGTTCCCCACGTGGTAGCCGCCCTCGCCGACGTCCCACGGCTCGGCGATGAGCTTGACCTGGCTGATGACAGGATCCTGCTGGATGATGTCGAAGAAGGCAGAGAGCCGGTCGACCTCGTGCAGCGTGCGGGCGAGGGAGGCTGCGAGGTCGAAGCGGAACCCGTCCACGTGCATCTCGATGACCCAGTACCTGAGGCTGTCCATCATCAGCTGCAGCACATGGGGATGACGGACGTTGAGCGTGTTCCCGGTACCGGTGTAGTCCACGTAGTACCTGAGGTCCTCCGGGTCGACCCGGTAGTAAGCGCGGTTGTCGATCCCCTTGTAGGCGAGCGTCGGCCCGAGGTGGCCGCCCTCGGCGGTGTGGTTGTAGACGACGTCGAGCAGCACCTCGATGCCGGCCGAGTGGAGAGTCTTCACGAGGTGCTTGAACTCTTGGACCTGCTGGCCGAGCTGGCCCGCTGCGGCGTACTCGTTGTGGGGCGCGAGGTAGCAGATCGAGTTGTAGCCCCAGTAGTTCCTGAGCCCTTTCGCCACGAGCTGGGGATCGTGGACGAACTGGTGGACCGGCTGCAGCTCGACGGCGGTCACGCCGAGCGACAGGAGATGCTCCAGCACCGCTTCGGTGGCGAGCCCGGCGTAGGTGCCGCGCAGCTGCGGCGCGACGGCCGGGTGGCGCGCCGTGAAGCCCTTCACGTGCAGCTCGTAGACAACCGTCTTGTGCCAGGGCGTCTCCGGGGGGCGGTCGTTGCCCCAGTCGAAGTACGGGCTCACCACGACGTTCTTCGGCATCGACGCGGACGAGTCGGCCCGCGATGGCCGGGACTCGTCGGCATGCTGGTGGCCGTAGAGCGAACGGTTCCAGCTGACGCTGCCCTCGACTGCCTTGCCATAAGGGTCGAGCAGCAGCTTGTCGGGATTGCAGCGGAGCCCCTGGGCCGGTCGCCACGGGCCGTGCACCCTGAAGCCATAGCGCTGGCCGGGGCCGATGCCAGCGATGTAACCGTGGTGAACGTGCGCCGTTTGCTCGGGGAGCCTGAAGCGGGTCTCCCGCCCGGTGTCGGAGAAAAGGCAGACCTCGACGCGCTCTGCCACCTCGGAGAAGAGCGAGAAGGCTGTGCCGATCCCGTCATAGGTCGCCCCGAGCGGGTAGGGCCGGCCCGGGGAGACAACCATGTCGGCGAGGCGCATCGTAGGCGCCAGGCTACCGGCCCGCAGCGAGGCGCCTCGTAGCCCGCGCTGGCTCCCGCTCGCGCCATAGGGTGAGAGCATGACCATTTTCCCCCCTGTGCCCGGGGACGACGACCTCCTTAGCGCCGGCCTCGACGACCTCATGTCTGCGGCCCGCCGAGTGAGGGAGGAAGCCTTCGGCCGACGGATGACGTACTCACCGAAGGTCTTCGTGCCTCTCACCATGCTGTGCAGGGACAACTGCGGCTACTGCACCTTCGCGAAGCCTCCCGCTCGCCTCGAGACGCCCTACCTGTTGCCCGGCGACGTTCTCGCCATCGCGGCCGCCGGCGAAGCCGCAGGCTGCCACGAGGTGCTCTTCACCCTCGGCGAGCGGCCCGAGCTGCGCTACGAAGCGGCAGCGGCCTGGCTCGCCGAGCTCGGTCACACCTCGACGGTCGGCTACCTCGCCCACGTGGCCCGGCTGGTCCTCGGAGAGACCGGCCTTCTCCCCCATGCCAACGCAGGGGCTCTCGACGCGGAGGAGCTGGCCGAGCTGAGGCCTGTCTCGGCCAGCCAGGGCATGATGCTCGAGTCGCTCT
>JAKATT010000046.1:11893-20601 GCA_021818615.1 Actinomycetes bacterium
TCGGCGAGTCGCGCTCCGACCGCCTGGTCGCACTGAGGGCAATCGCCGAGTCCCACCGCCGCCACGGCCACATCCAAGAGGTGATCGTGCAGAACTTCCTGCCGAAGCCCGGCACGGCGATGCAGGCCGCAGCGCCCTGCTCTGCCGAGGAGCACCTCTGGTCGATAGCGGCTGCCCGCCTGGTCCTGCCACCGGACGTGCACCTACAGGCGCCCCCCAACCTGACAGAGGACTTCGGGATGCTCATCGAGGCCGGGATCGACGATTGGGGCGGGGTGTCGCCCGTGACGCTGGACCACGTGAACCCCGAGCGGTCCTGGCCGGCTCTCGGACGGCTACGGGCCGTCACCGAGGCTGCAGGTCGCGTGCTCGCACCCCGCCTCCCGATCCACCCAGAGTGGGCAGCCGACCCCGAGCGCTGGTTGGACCCCGCCCTGCGCTTCCCGGTGCTCGACCACTCCGACGCCGAGGGCCTCGCCCGCGACTCCGCCTGGAGCTCCGGCGCTGACGTCTCTCCACCCGCCATCACCGGCGGTTCGAGCGGGCGAAGGAACGGCCCGGTCGACGAGGTGCTCGCTGGAGTGCTCGCCGGCGAACAGGTGGGCGAGGAGGAGATCCTGACACTGTTCTCAGCCCGCGGCCGCGAGGTCGCAGAAGTCGCTGCCGTCGCCGACGAGCTGAGGCGCGCCGCCGTCGGCGACACGGTCACCTTCGTCGCCAACCGCAACATCAATTACACGAACATCTGCACGTTCAAGTGTCGCTTCTGTGCCTTCTCGAAGGGACCGCTCTCGCTCAACCTGCGCGGGGCGCCCTACCTCCTCGACCTCGGGGAGATCACCCGGCGCGTCGCAGAGGCCGAGGCTGAGGGAGCAACCGAGGTCTGCCTGCAGGGCGGCATCCATCCCAACTTCGACGGCGAGTACTACCTCGACGTGCTCGCAGCCGTGAGGCGGGCGTCGGAGCGCATCCACATCCACGCCTTCACGGCGCTCGAGGTGCACGAGGGCGCGCGGCGCTCCGGCGAGGAGCTCGCCGACTATCTGAGGCGCCTCAAGGACGCCGGGCTGAAGACGCTGCCCGGCACCGCGGCCGAGATCCTCGACGACGACGTGCGAGCCGTCATCTGCCCCGACAAGATCTCGACCGAGCGGTGGCTCGAGGTGCACGAGACTGCGCACCAGGTTGGCCTGCGCTCGAACGTCACGATCATGTTCGGGTCCGTCGAGTCGCCAAGGTCGTGGGCCCGCCATCTCCTCCGGACGCGTGAGCTGCAGCAACGCACAGGCGGGTTCACCGAGTTCGTCCCTCTTCCCTTCGTCCACATGGCTGCGCCCTTGTACCTCCAGCGCCGGTCACGGCGGGGCCCGACGTTTCGCGAGGCCGTCTTGATGCACGCCGTCGGACGCATCGCCTATGCGGGCGCGATCGACAACGTCCAGGCGAGCTGGGTGAAGATGGGTATCCCCGGCGTCCGCCAGCTCCTCGTCTCCGGCTGCAATGACCTCGGAGGGACCCTCATGGACGAGAACATCTCCAGAGCGGCGGGCGCGGACCACGGCCAGCGCATGAACGAGGCGGGTTTCGCAGAGATCCTCGCCCCGCTCGGTCGGGTGCTCGAGCAGCGCACGACCCTGTACGGCCGGGTGGCGCCGGCACTGTCGTGAGCAGCCGCGAGGCTCTGCCCGGCTCCGGGCCGGCCAAGGCCGTCGCCGAGGCGGAAGCCGCGGCCGGGCGCAGCATCCCCGAGGAGTCCCGGCGGCTCATTAACGAGCTCCTGGACGATGCGGGGGCGAAGGAGAACCGTGACATCCTGCGCGACCTCATGGCGACCGCGCTCTTGCTGGCCGACGGGACGGCAACGCGCCTCGACCTCAAGATCGCCGGCGCGGCCCTGAAGGAGATGGCCAAGGCATTCACGCTGTTCGCCCCGTTTCGCGGCACTCCGAAGATCACGATGTTCGGATCGGCCCGTACGAAGCCGTCCGACCCTCTGTACGCGCAGGCCAAGGAGCTCGCCTCGCGGATGGCGAACGAGGGCTGGATGGTTGTAACAGGGGCGGGACCGGGGATCATGGCGGCGGGAACCGACGGCGCCGGGCCCGACATGGCGCTCGGCGTCGACATCCGGCTGCCGTTCGAGTCGGTGTCGCACCCGGAGCTCGCCGCCGAGGGACGTCTCGTCGAGATGAAGTACTTCTTCACCCGCAAGCTGATGCTGATGAAGGAGTCGGCAGCCTTCGCCGTCCTCCCCGGCGGCTTCGGCACGCTCGACGAGTGCTTCGAGCTGATGACGTTGTTGCAGACCGGCAAGGCCGAGCCGGCGCCGATCGTGCTCGTCGACCTCCCGGGCGAGCCGTACTGGGAAGCCCTGGAGCGCTTCGTCGGAGGCGAGGTGATCCGGCGCGGTCTGGCGAGCCCCGAGGATCGGTCCTTCTACAAGATCACCGACGACGTCGGCGCCGCCGTCGGCGAGTTCCTCGGCTTCTACCGCAACTACCACTCCCGGCGCTTCGTCGGGCCGGTGATGGTCATGCGCCTGCGCCGGGCGCCGACCGGCGCCGAGCTCGACCGGCTCAACCGGGACTTTGCCGACTGTTGCTCGGCGCGGGGCATCTGGCGGACCGAACCACTCGGCCCGGAGCGATCCGACCATGACTTCCTCGAGCTGCCGCGCATCGGCCTCGAGCTCGACCTCAGGTTCCAGGGGCGGCTCCGGCAGCTGATCGACGCCGTCAACAAGCTGCCGAGCGTACTTGCGCCGGGCAGGACAGCCTCTTGAGAGCGGCTGGCGCTCCGCCTCGTGATTGCCGACGTGCTTGCAGATTATCGATACCCCCATCCGCCGACTGCAAAGGCGCTCGGACGTCCGACCCCGAGGAGCACTAGCATCCCGACATGACCCGCAGCATCGAGGATGTGATCTCGGAGCTTTGGCCGGAGCATACGGCGCACTTCGAACCGCTAGCCGGTGGGATCACGAACGCCAACTATCGGGTCGAGGTCGGCGATGATGTGTACGCGGTCCGCTTACCGGGCGAGGATACCGAACTTCTCGGGATCGACAGAGATAGCGAGATCGCTGCGGGCCGCATAGCTGCCGAGCTCGGCATCGGGCCAGAGCTCGTTCAGCATTGCCCCCGGCATTCTTATGTAGTGACACGTTTCATCGAGGGTCGCCATGTCGATGCCCGCGAGGTCGGCGATGAGCCGATGATAAGTGAGATATCGAGCGCGCTGCGGGCTGTACATCATGCAGGGACGATCGAGGCTCACTTCGACGCGTTCCGTCTGGTTTCCGCCTATCACGAACTGGCGGCTGCCCGCAAGACCACCGAGCGCTTCGACTACGAGCACATGGCTGCAGTGCTCGGGCGGATCGCAGCAGCCCGCGGCGGGCACGCAACCGTTTTGTGCCACAACGATCTGTTGACTGCCAACCTCTTGCACGACGGGCGCCTGCGGATCGTCGACTGGGAGTACTCCGGCATGGGTGACCCGTTCTTCGACCTTGGGAACCTCGCCGTGAACCACTCTTTCACTGCCGAGCAGATCGAACGCCTTCTAGCGGGATACTTCGATGTCTTCGACGAGCGGCACACAGCCGCCCTCGAGCTGTTCGAGCTCGTCTCGGAGGCGCGAGAGGCGATGTGGGGCGTCGCCCAGCTCGCCATCTCGAGCCTCGACGTGGACTTCGAGGCGTACTCCCTGGAGCATGCCCGCGGGTTCTTCGAGCTCGAGGCGAACCTCGAGCTCGAGGCCCTAGCCGAGCTCACCGCTGGCCTCGCCGGAGAGGATCAGCCACGCACACGGACGCCCTCCGGATCGTAGCGCGGTTGCGGCGCCACCGATCCTGACACCCAGCGCCCAAAGACGTTGACCTCGACCTCTTGTCCGATCTCGGCGGCTGCGGCCGGCAGGTACGCATAGGCGATGGACTCTTCGACGCTGTAGCCATAACCGCCCGTCGTGACGCGACCCACGCTCCTGCCGCCGACTCTCACCGGCTCCTCGCCGAGCACGAGCGTGCGCGGGTCCTCGAGGACGATGCACGCTAGGACCCGCTCCGGCGGGCCGGCGGCGCCGAGGGCGGCGCTGCCGATGAACTCGCCCTTGTCGAGAGCGACCGCAAAACCGATACCCGCCTCGAAGGGCGTCTCCGAAGGCGTCACGTCGGCACCCCACACGCGGTAGGCCTTCTCGAGCCTGAGCGACTCGATCGCACGGTACCCGCCCGCAAGCATCCCGAGGGGGCTACCAGCCTCGTAGAGGAGATCGAAGAGGGTGAGCACGAACTCCGTCGGGCAATAGAGCTCCCAGCCCATCTCGCCGACGAAGGTGACGCGAGAGGCAAGGCACGGCACCGGTCCGATGTTCAGCTCCTTGGCGGTCATGTACCTGAAGGCGCCGTTCGACATGTCGGTGTCTGTCAACGGCTGGACGATCTCCCGGGCGAGCGGCCCCCACAGGCACAAGCAGCCGTAGCGCGACGTCACGTCGTCGACGACGACCGAGCCATCGCCCGGCACGTGGTCGCGGATCCAGGAAAGGTCGTGACGGCCAAAGGCCGTGCCAGTCACGATCCGGAAGCGCTCGGCCTCGAGACGGGTCACGGTGAGGTCGCACTCGACCCCGCCGCGCGGGTTCAAGAGCTGGGTGTAGACGACCCTTCCCACCTCGCGGGCGACCCGGTTGGCACAGATGCGCTCGAGCGAGTCTGCCGCAGCGGGGCCCGACACCTCGAGCTTGGCGAACGACGTCTGGTCGAAGAGGGCGGCGGACTCGCGACATGCCAGGTGCTCCGCGCCGATCGCGCTCGACCACTCCCTGGACGGCCAGCCAGTCGGTCGCAACGACGCCTTCCCGGCGGCGGCGTTCGAGTCGAACCAGTTGACTCGCTCCCAGCCGGCCTTCTCCCCGAAGACTGCTCCCATCCCAGCGAAGCGGTCGTAGGTCGCAGACCTCCGCAGCGGGCGCGCAGCGAGCCGCTCCTCACCGGGATATCTCACGTCGTAGTAGGTGGAATAGACCTCGTGGGTGCGTGCCAGGGTGTAGGAGCGACTTCGATACTGCGGACCGAAGCGCCTCGAGTCCATCTGCCAGGCGTCGAGCCCGGGCTGCCCCTGCACGATCCACTCCGCCATGAGCCGGCCCATACCGCCCGAGCCGGCGATGCCATGGGCGCAGAAGCCGGCCGCGACATAGAAGCCCTTCACGTCACTCTCGCCGAGGATGAACTCGCCGTCCGGCGTAAAGGCCTCGGGACCGTTCACAAGAGACACGATCTCGGCATCAGCGAGAGCCGGCACACGCCTCATGGCGTTCTCGAACAAAGGAGCAAAACGATCCCAGTCCGGCTCGAGCAGCCGGTTATTGAAGTCCCGGGCGATGCCCGCCATACCGAAGGGAGAGGGATTGCGCTCATAGCCTCCTGCGATGAGGCCACCGCTCTCGCTGCGGAAGTACACGAGGAGGGAGGGATCCCGCAGCGTCGGCATGTCCGTCCTCAGTCCCGACGGCTTGGTGATCGCGTACTGGTGCGCCATCGCAACGAGTGGGACGTGCACACCTGCGAGAAGGCCGATCTCGTGGGCATAGATGCCTCCGGCGTTCACGACGACGCCGGAGTGAATCGTCGTCGACACGCCGTTCGCCGACTCGGTCTCGACCCCGGTGACCCGTCCGTTCTCGACCCGGACAGCTGTGACCTCCGTGGCGGTGCGGATCTCTGCCCCGCGCTGGCGGGCGCCCTTCGCGAGGGCAAGTGTGAGCTGGCTCGGGTCGAGGTACCCGTCAGTCGGGAGGAAGGCGGCTCCAAGCACCCCATCGGTGTCAAGCAGTGGGAAGAGCTCCTTTGCCTGCTCGGGCGAGATGAGCTCGAGCGGGAGCCCGAAAGTCTCCGCCCAGGCAGCCTGGCGCTCCAGCTCCTCCATTCGCTCGGGCTTCGAGGCGAGTCGCAGCGAGCCCACTTCCCGCCAACCCGTCTCGAGGTCGACCTCGTCGCCGAGCTGGCGGTAGAGCTCTACGGAGTTCATCATCATGCGAGTGAGAGACAGCGAGCCTCGCAGCTGGCCGACCAGACCTGCCGAATGGAAGGTTGAGCCGCTCGTCAGTTGGGCGCGCTCTACGAGCACAACGTCGTGCCAACCGAGCCTTGTAAGCCAATAAGCGACCGCGGTGCCTCCGACACCGCCGCCGACCACGACCGCCTGTACGTGCTCTGTCATGTCAACCTTGTGCTCGCGACGGGAGCACCCAACTCCATCCAAAGGGGTGGCACGCTGTCGTAGTACGATGATTTGCTGCCAGCAACTGCAAAGCTGCGTGACAACTCGACGGGAGCCGGTGGTGATTGAGTCGTCCAAGTCCGAACAACCCGACGTGTTCACCTCTGAAGAGCTGCAAGGCGACGGCCCGCTCTATCTGCAGATCGTCGGCCTGCTCGAGCGACGGATCGAGGACGGCACGTTCAGCCCTGGCGATCGCTTCCCCTCCGAGCCAAAGCTCGCGGCCTCGTTCCAGGTCAGCCGGCTCACCCTGCGCCAGGCGCTCGCCCTGCTCCAGCATCGTGGCCTCATCGACCGCGTCGTCGGCCGGCGAGGCGGCACCTTCGTCCGCTCCCGCCCCATCAGCCGCGACCTGACGAACTTCGCCGGCTTCTCCGACCAGCTTCGACGGCAGGGGCGCGTAGTCGCCACCCGCGTCCTTCGTGCAGAGCTGCTCCCGGCGAGCGCGGCCGTCGCCGCCGCCCTTGAGCTGGACGAGGGTGAGACCGTGGCCGAGATAAGGCGTCTCAGGCTGGAAGGCGGCGCTCCCGTCGTGCTCGAATGCTCCTCTTTCCCGGGCGCGGCCTTCCCGGGCCTGCTCGACGAGCGCCTCGACCAATCGCTCTACCAGCTCCTCCACAGCCGTTACGACCGGCGCCCGACCCATGCTCGCGAGACGATCGAGCCGCTCAAGGCTGACCGGCAGGCCGGGCGCCTGCTCGGCGTCCAAACCGGGACAGCTCTGCTGGCCGTCGAGCGTACGGCCTTCGATGGCGAGGGCACGCCCGTCGAGTTTGCCCGAGACCTGTTCAGGGGCGATCGGGCGCGCATGACAGTCTGGAGCTTCGAAGTACCTTCGCACTAGCCGCTCAGAGCTCAGGCAAGAGGCCCCGGCACGGTCGCGTCCGCCTCCGTGCCGGCAAGTCCCGGCACCACGACGCCGCTTCCTGCAGGCTCGACCGGCCCGGACTCGGGCGGGACGACGACCGGCGGCAGATCCTTTCGCGACTGACCGAAGGCGTAGTAGAGAGCTCCGACGATCAGCACGACCACCAGCACCGTGTAGAGGATCGGAATCTTGTTGAGCCAACCGACACCGAGGCTCAGCGCGCCCAGCGTCTGGTTCGGGCTGGGGTTACTCGCCGCTCGGGGCCACGCGAAGTCGACCAGCATCGCAACTCCGTAGGCGATGCCGAGCCCGTTCACGATCGGACCGAAGCGGCCGAGCCGGAACGGCGCTCTCACCCGGGGCCAGCCCTTCAGGCGGGCCCGCATCGACGCGAAGTTGCCCAGCAGGTAAGTGAGGTAGATCATGGCTGTGGCGGCGATCGCGATGATGCCGGCTCCGGCGTACTTGATCATCGGGACGGCGGCCAGCACCCCCACGACGACACAGGCCACGACGGGCGTGTGCAGATTCGGGTTCACCTTGGCAAGTGCCCGCGAGAAGGGCAGGTTGTCGTCGCGCGCCATACCAAAGCAGAGCCGGATCGTCGCCGCCATGATGACCATGCAGCAGACGAGGATGGCTGCAGAGACGACCAGCAGGTAGGTGACCGCAAGTGGCTTCGAGAAGTTCGCCTCGATGATCTGGGCGGGCCCGAAGCCCGCTTTCTGGGCAGATGCAAGGCTCCCCGGCACAGCCACGAGAAGGGCGAGCAAGAAGATGCCCCCGATCACGAAGGCGCCGACGACAGAGGTGAGAACAGCCCGCGGCGCTTTGCTTCTCGGGTCGTTCGTCTCCTCGGCGAGCGTCGAAGCCGTGTCGAAACCGTAGATGACGAACAGGCTCATGAACATCGCAGCGAAGAAGGAGCCGAAGGTTGCCTTGCTGCTGCCAGTCTGAGTTACGACCGATATGCCGTGATGATGGTGCAGCGCCATGAGGATAATGGCGAAAACCACCATGCCGAGTATCTCGAACAACACACCGGTATTGTTGATCAATGAGACGAGGCGCACGCTATAGATATTGAGGACCAGGATGACGACGAGCAGGACAAGAGCTACCCAGCGCTGATCAGAGAGGCTCGCCGCATTGATGTTCCAGCCGAGCTCGTTCATGGCGGGTAAGAAGGCGAGCGGGAAAGTGACGAGGACGGCCGTCGTCGTGAGGATGCCGGCGATCAGGTAGATCCAGCCGCTGAACCAAGCGTATCGCTTCCCGGCGAGGTACTTCGTCCACTGGAACACGGATCCGGCGACAGGGAAGTGGCTCGATATCTCAGCGAAGTTCAAGGCAATTATGAACTGCCCGAGGGCCACGATCGGCCAGGTCCAGATGAAGACGCCTCCGATAGTGACGAGTCCGAGAGCGAACAGCGTGAAGATGCCGGTCGAGGGCGATATGTAGCTGAAGGCGGCTGCGAACGAGCTGAAGAACCCGAGCGATCGCTTCAGCTCCTGCTTGTAGCCGAACGAGGCGAGATCTGCCTCATCGTG
>JAKATT010000088.1:0-8451 GCA_021818615.1 Actinomycetes bacterium
GGAGGACGAGGCCGAGCTGCGCCCTCGTCCGCCTGTCGTCACCGTGATGGGCCACGTCGATCATGGAAAGACGCTGCTGCTCGACCGCATCCGCGAAGCCAACGTGGTAGCAGGCGAGGCCGGCGGCATCACCCAGCACATCGGCGCATACCAGGTGGACTGGAACGACCACACCCTGACGTTCATAGACACTCCAGGTCACGAAGCCTTCACGGCCATGCGCGCCCGCGGGGCCAGCGTCACCGACATAGTCATCCTCGTCGTGGCGGCCGACGATGGCGTGATGCCGCAGACGGTGGAGGCCATCAACCACGCCAAGGCGGCCGACGTCCCGATCGTCGTGGCGATCAACAAGATCGACCGCGCGGACGCAGACCCGAACCGGGTGATGCAGCAGCTTTCCGAGCACGGTCTCATGCCCGAGGCCTGGGGGGGCGACACCATCACCGTCGAGGTCTCGGCCCTTCAGTCGCTCGGCATCGAGGACCTGCTCGAGCAGATCCTCGTCCTCTCAGAGGTGGAAGAGCTCAGGTCGAACCCCGAGACGCCGGCGCGTGGAGTTGTGCTGGAGGCCAATCTGGACGTCGGCCGCGGCCCGGTGGCCACGGTGATCGTGCAGCGCGGCACACTGCGGGTGGGCGACCCGATCGTCGCAGGTCCATCCTGGGGCCGGGTGAAGGCCCTTATCAACGACCACGGCGACGCGGTGAAGGAGGCGCCCCCCTCGACTCCGGTCCAGGTGCTCGGTCTCTCAGAGCCGCCGATCGCCGGAGACGAGCTTCGCGTCACCGACGACCTGTCGGTTGCCCGCGCGGTCGGAGGTGCCCGTGAGCAGCGCCTGCGCTTCTCGTCCTTTGCCCAGGCGAGCGCCGCCAGCCATACCCCGGGCGCCAAGCTCGAGGACCTCTTCGAGCAGATCAGCCGCGGCGAGACGACCACCCTCAACATCGTTCTTCGCGCCGATGTCCAGGGCTCGCTCGAGGCCGTCACCGAGAGCCTGCGCAAGCTCGAGCGGGACGAGGTGAAGATCGCCTTCGTGCAGCGTGCCGTCGGTGGCATAACCGAGAGCGACGTCGACCTGGCGGCTGCCTCGGGAGCGACGATCATCGGCTTCAACGTCAGGCCGGATCGGCGTGCGCGCGAGCTCGCCGACCAGCGTCGCGTGGAGATCCGGACCTACGAGATCATCTACAAGCTGATCGAGGACATCCAGGCCGCCATGGTGGGCATGCTCGCCCCCGAGATCGAAGAGGTCGTCACTGGCGACGCCGAGGTGCGAGCGGTCTTCCGCGTGCCGAGGATCGGCGCGGTTGCCGGCTGCTACGTGCAGAATGGCGTCATCACACGGGGCTCCAAGGTGCGCTTCCTCCGTGACGGGGTCATCATCTGGAAAGGCGCTGTCTCCTCGCTGCGTCGTTTCAAGGACGACGTGCGCGAGGTCCAGACGGGCTTCGAGTGTGGTATCGGCCTCACGGACTTCCAGGACCTCAAGGAAGGCGACGTGATCGAGACCTTCGAGGAGCGCGAGATCCCGAGGACCTGATGGCGGGTTCGCTCGACCGCCGGGGCGGCCGCGGCGGCGACCGCCCGAGCCGTCCATATCCGAGGACAGCGCGGGTCAACTCGCGGCTTGTCCAGGTCCTCGGTGCCGCCGTCGAGCGAGCGAGCGAGGACGATGAGCGGCTCGGACTGCTGACGGTGACTGCCGTGACAACCGAGCCCGACCTGCGACACGCCACAGTCTTCTTCGCGTCGCTCCCCGGACAAGCCGGAGAGGCGCTCGCCGAGCACCGGCCGGCCCTTCAGGCTGCGATCGCCCGCGAGGTCCGAATGAAGCGGACGCCGCAGCTGCGTTTCGCAGCCGATCCAGCGGTGGCGGCGGGCGAACGGGTCGAGGAGAGGCTTCGGCAGATGCAGCGCCGCGAAGTGTGATCGCCCAGGTGACCGCAGAGGAAGTACCGGGCATGGCGCTAGAGCCGGAGGGCTGCCTCGTCGTCGACAAGCCGGCCGGCTGGACATCGCACGACGTGGTGGCCCGTGCCCGCCGGCTCCTTGGCACCCGCAAGGTCGGCCATGCCGGCACGCTCGACCCAGACGCCACGGGAGTGCTCGTGCTCGGGGTTGGTCGGGCCACTCGTCTGCTGCGGTTTGCCACGCTGCTGTACAAGACCTACGTGGCCGAGATAGTCCTCGGAGTGGCGACCACCACGCTCGACGCGAGCGGCGAGGTGACCGGGCGAGCCGACATGTCCGCCGTGTCGTTCGACGAGATACGCCAGGCGGCGCTCTCGCTCACGGGCAGGATCGAGCAGGTGCCTCCGATGGTGTCGGCGGTGAGGGTAGCGGGTCGCCGCCTCCACGAGATCGCCCGGGAGGGTCGGGAGGTGGAGCGGGCAGCTCGCCAGGTCGACGTGGTCCGCTTCGACGTCTTCCCAACCGGCGAGCACGAGGTCCTTCGGGTGCTCGTAGAGTGCTCGTCGGGCACCTACGTCAGGGTGCTCGCCGTCGACCTCGCGGCGCGTCTCGGGGGCGTCGCTCACCTGAGGAGCCTTCGACGGCTCAGCGTCGGTTCCTTCTCCGACAAAGAGGCTCTCTCGCTCGACGAGGTTGCACCGAGCGCCCTGCGCCCCTGCCTCGAGCTCGTGAGGGACCTGTCGAGGGTCGAAGCGGCCAGCGGAGAACAGCTCGCCTCGCTGCGCCACGGGCGTGTGCTCGACCGGTCCGCTCTCGCTGTAGCGGGCGAGGGACCGTGGGCCGTGGTCGGACCGGAGGGGGACCTCATCGCCGTATGCGAAGCGCGGGGCAGGGACCGGGTCCGTCCGGTCGTCGTGCTCGCTCCCGCCAGATAGCGTTTCGGCGGTGCCCGAGAGCCGTGCGAGCGCGGTGACCATCGGCGCCTACGACGGAGTTCATCTCGGTCACAGGCGCGTCATCGAGACTCTGCGTTCTCTCGCGCTCGCCGAAGGGCTGCGCAGCGTCGTTGTGACCTTTGACCGGCACCCGGCATCGGTCGTGCGGCCCGAGTCGGCACCGAAGCTCCTCACCGATCTCGAACACAAGCTCGAGCTGCTCGCCTCGCTCGGCGTCGACGACGTCGAGGTCGTGCGCTTCGACGAGGCGAGGGCGACCGAGACGGCGGAGGACTTCGTCGACGAGGTCCTCGTCGGACAGCTCGCCGCCAGGGTGATCGTCGTCGGCAGGGACTTCCACTTCGGCAAGGCACGAGGTGGCAACGTCGCTCTGCTCGAGGAGATGGGCGGCGAGCGCGGCTTTCGCGTCGTCCCCTTCGAGCTCGTGGACGACGAGGCGCGCCACGAGGTCGTCTCCTCGACGAGGATCCGGCGTCTCGTCGCGAGGGGCGCCCTCGCGGAGGCTGCTGCTCTGCTTGCCCGACCCTACGAGGTCCGAGGCACACTGGCCGCGGCCGGTGGGGGACGCGCGCAGAGCGTGAGTGTGCCGGAGGAGATCCTGCTGCCTCCGCCCGGGGGGTTTCGAGCCGAGATCGGTCCACTTGCAACAGGCGGCACCCTCGCACCGGTGTTCGCCGAGGTGCTCCCTGGCGAGGAGGGTGACAGCCGGATCATTGTGGCCGGCGCCACGCACCGCCTGAGGAACGGATCACGGGTTCGCGTGGTCTTCGACGGCGGCCTGTCCGCTAGTTGAGGCGCCAGTCCGTCAGTGCCGCGTCGGTAAGCTCGCTGCGTGCCCGCGTACGCGATCCGCATCTTCGGCGACCCCGTGCTGCGCCAGTGCGCCTCCGAGGTCACCGACATCGATGGTGGGGTGGTGCGCCTGGCAAGCGACATGATCGAGACGATGTACCAAGCACCCGGCGTCGGGCTCGCAGCCCCACAGGTCGGGATCGAGAAGCGTCTCTTCGTCTACGATGTCGGTGACGGCCTCGGCCCGAAGACCATCGTGAACCCGGTCATCACCGAGGCGCGCGGTGAGTGGGAGTTCGAGGAGGGGTGCCTCTCGGTCCCCGGGCTGCACTGGAACATCGTGCGCCCGAGGGAAGTGCATCTCGCCGGCATCGACCTCGACGGCAACGACGTGTCGATAGAGGCGGACGAGTACCTCGCCCGGGTCTTCCAGCACGAGCTCGACCACCTCGACGGCGTGCTGCTCATCGAGCGGCTCGACCCGGACACCCGCAAGCAGGCGCTGAGGACCATCCGTACCCGGGTGCTCGCAGGCGCCGGCCTGGTGACGCCGGTGGAGCGCCCGGCTGGCCAGGCCGGCACGAGCGGCCCTGAAGACGCCCCTCTCTAGGTGGCGCGTCTCGCGTTCCTCGGCTCGCCCGAGGTCGCGGTCGTCTGCCTCGACGCCCTTCTCCATGCGGGCCACGACATGCGTCTCGTCGTGAGCGGCCCGGACAGGCGACGCGGCCGCAGGGCTGAGCCGTCGCCGACGCCAGTGAAGCGACTCGCCCTCGAGCGGGGGCTCGAGGTCACCGACGACCTCCGTGCCGTCGTCGGGTGTGGGGCCGAGCTCGGCGTCGTGGTGGCCTTCGGCCGGATCATCCCGAGGCACATCCTGGCCGCGCTCGACTTCGTCAACTTGCACTTCTCGTTGCTGCCTCGCTGGCGGGGCGCTGCGCCAGTGGAGCGAGCTCTGCTGGCCGGCGACGATGCCACCGGGGTCTCTCTCATGAAGGTCGAGGCCGGCCTCGACACCGGACCTGTGTATGCCGTCGCCGAGACACCCATCGGGGCGCACGAGACCGCTGCCGAGCTCGGCCTGCGCCTTGCCAGCCTGGGCAGCGACCTGCTCGTCGAGCGGCTTGCGGCAGGCTCCGTCTCGCTCGGTTTGCCGCACCCACAAAGCGACGATCTCGAGACGACCTATGCTCCCAAGCTCGTCCCCTCGGAGCTCGAGCTCGATTGGGCCCGCGCGGCGGCCGAGCTCGAGCGGGTGGTGAGGGTGGGCCGTGCCTGGACGACCTTCCGGGAGCGTCGGCTCATAATCTGGCAGGCCTTTGCGCGCGACCCCGGGCCGTCTCCCACCTTGTCAGGCTCACCTCCCGGGACTCTTGTCGCCGGGGACGTCGTGACGGGCAACGGCATCCTCGAGCTCGTCGAAGTCCAGCCGGAGGGGCGCCCGCGGCTGGCGGCGACCGACTGGCTGCGGGGAGCGCATCTCGACGGGCCGGAGAGGCTCGGCTGAGCTCGTCGCAGGCGGGGAAGTACCGTGGGAGCCATGTTGAGAGCCGCATGGGAACGGGGACAGCCTGGGCTGCCTCGTCTGCGTCCTGGCGAGGTCCGTGTGGCGCCGTCAATCCTCTCGGCTGACTTCGGGAGCCTGGCGGCCGACATCGCTCGAGTGAGCGCGGCCACTGACTGGCTGCACATCGACGTCATGGACGGGCACTTCGTGCCGAACCTGACGATCGGCCCACCTGTGGTGGCATCGATCCGTCGCCATACCGGTCTGTTCCTCGACTGCCATCTCATGATCAGCGAGCCGTGGCGCTACCTCGAGGCTTTCGCCGAGGCAGGGGCTGACGCGACCAGCGTCCACGTCGAGGTGGACCGAACCGAGCAGCTGCTGCGCGAGATGCGGAGCCTCGGGCTCGCCGCCGGCCTGGCCGTCAACCCGGAAACGCCGGTCGAGGAGGCCTTCGAGTTCCTCGAGCACATCGACTACCTGCTCGTCATGTCGGTACATCCCGGCTTCGGCGGCCAGTCCTTCATGGCGGAGGTGGTGCCAAAGGCTGCCAAAGCGTGGGGCGAGATCGAGCGCCGCGGACTCGAGGTGACCCTCCAGGTCGACGGTGGTATCGACTCGCACACGGTGCGCGAGATGGCCGAGGCAGGAGCGCGCTGTTTCGTGGCCGGTTCCGCGATCTTCCACACAGAGGACCCGCTCGGCGCTGCCCGCGAGATCCACGAGCAGGCGGCAGAGGTCGTGTCGGCGATGGAGAGCCGGCCATGAGCGAGGCGCAGGTGCTCCGGGCGAAGGTGCTCACGGTCTCCGACGGCGTCGCGGCCGGCAAGCGGGAGGACCACAGCGGAGCGGCCGTGGCCGAGCTGTTGGCGGCGCGCGGCTTCGAGATCGTCGAACGCCGCCAGATCCCCGACGGGTCGTTCCCTGTCGCTGCGGCGCTCGAAACGATGGCCGCCGGCTTCGTCGGACTGATCGCCACGACGGGGGGAACCGGGTTTGGGGCGCGCGACGAGACACCGGAGGGGACCCGCCAGGTGCTCGATCGCGAAGCGCCGGGTCTCGCCGAGGCCATGCGGCTCGCGAACCCGCTCGGTCGCCTGTCACGGGCGGTCGCCGGCACGAAGGGCCGGGCACTCGTGGTGAACCTGCCGGGATCGACGAGCGGATCCGTCGAGTGCCTCGAGGCGGTGATCGACGTGCTGCCGCATGCCCTCGACCTGCTCTCCGGAGGGCGGCCGCACTGAGCGAGCCTCCGCTGGAGAGTGATCGGGCGTTCATGACAAGAGCGCTCCAGCTCGCCGCGTCCGTGCGGACCTCTACCTCCCCGAACCCGTGGGTCGGCTGTGTCCTCGTCACAGCCGACGGCGCGATCGCCGGCGAGGGCGCGACCGCCCCTCCGGGGGGCCAACACGCCGAAGCGTCCGCACTCCGAGCGGCGGGAGCGCGCGCCAGGGGCGCGACGGCCTACGTGACGCTCGAGCCGTGCGCCCACCAGGGCAGGACCCCGCCTTGTGCCGACGCGCTCGTCGCAGCAGGGGTAGATCGGGTCGTGATCGGCGTGCTCGACCCGGACGCCCGCGTGGCCGGCCGGGGGATTGCCAGGCTCGAGCGAGCAGGGGTCGAGGTGGTCGTCGGCACCCTTGCGACCGAGGCGGAGGAGCTCCTCGCCCCATATCTCGTCCACCGGCGAAGTGGCCGTCCCTTTGTCGTCCTCAAGCTCGCCTCGACACTCGACGGACGCCTGGCGGCCCCTGACGGCACGAGCAGGTGGATCACGGGCCCAAAGGCTCGTGACGATGTGCAAAGACTGCGCGCCGAGAGCGATGCCGTACTTGTCGGAGCCGGGACGGTGCGGGTCGACGATCCTCGCCTCACCCTCCGTCTGCCGGGCGAGGCGACGCGCCAGCCGCTGAGGGTCGTGCTTGGACGGGCACCGGCAGATGCCGCGCTGCGGCCAGGCCTCGAGCTGTCCGGCGACATCCGATCCGTGCTCGACGAGCTCGGCAGGCGCGGCGTGCTCCAGCTGCTCGTCGAGGGGGGCGCACACGTCGCCCATGAGCTCCACCGCCTTGACCTCGTCGACCGCTACGTCTTCTATCTCGCTCCTGCCATGCTCGGGGGCGACGACGGCCTGCCCGTGTTCGCCGGCAGCGGCGCTGCGACGATGGCCGAGGCGTGGAGGGGCCGGCTCGTGTCGGTCGACCGGCTCGGCAACGACGTGAAGGTGGTGGTGGCGCCACTTCGCGCGGGGGCGTGACAAGGGTTGGCAAACCTCCGGCGGCGGATCAAGCGAGGCTGACCAGCCGGTAGGCTCGAGCCGACAAGGAGCTGGCAGATGGGGTTGTCAACGATCGAAGAAGCCATCGAGGCGATCGGCCGGGGCGGCATGGTCGTGGTGGTCGACGACGAGAACCGGGAGAACGAGGGCGACCTCATCCTCGCGGCGGAGTTCGCCACACCCGAGAACATCGCCTTCTTCCTCGCGTTCACCTCGGGTCTCATCTGCGTGCCGCTGCTGCCCGAGCGGCTCGACGAGCTCGAGCTCCCGCTGATGGTCTCGCACAACACCGAGTCGCAGCGCACGGCGTTCACCGTGACGGTCGACTTCCGGCCCGGCACGACGACCGGTATCTCGGCAGCCGATCGGGCCGCGACCATAAAGGCGCTCATCGACCCGGCGACCAAGCCGGTCGACCTCGCCCGGCCCGGACACATCCTGCCCCTTCGTTATCGTGCTGGCGGAGTCTTGAAGCGGGCAGGCCACACAGAGGCCGCCGTAGACCTAGCCCGCCTCGCGGGCGTCGCTCCGGCCGGCGTGCTTTGCGAGATCGTGAGCGAGGACAAGCAGTCGATGGCCCGCCTGCCCGAGCTCGAGCGCTTCGCGGCGGCCCACGGCCTGCCGATCATCACCATCGCCGACCTCGTCCGCTGGCGCCGGCGGCAGGAGAAGCTCGTCCAGCGGATCGCTACTGCCCGCATCCCGACGGCCTATGGCGCGTTCGCCGGGCACGCCTACCTCTCGCTCGTCGACGGCGAGCACCACTTCGCGCTCGTGGCCGGCGAGGTGGCGGGCGCGAGCGGCGTCCTTGTCCGCGTCCACAGCGAGTGCCTCACCGGCGACGTCTTCGGGTCTCTGCGCTGCGACTGCGGTCCCCAGCTCGACTTCGCCCTTCGCAAGATCGCCGAGGAAGGAAAGGGCGTGGTCGTGTACCTGCGAGGCCATGAGGGACGCGGGATCGGGCTCGCCCACAAACTGCGCGCCTACACCTTGCAGGAGCAGGGGCG
>JAKATT010000088.1:8823-20267 GCA_021818615.1 Actinomycetes bacterium
GGAGTGGGCGGTCGGTGCACCGGCTGCCGGACGTGCCAGACCAGGCCGAGGCGGCGACGGCGGGACAGCTCGTCGGCTCTCACGATGCCCACGGGCAGAGGATCGCTGTCGCCTGCTCCCGCTTCAACGATCAGGTGACGTCGCGCCTTTTGGACGGGGCGCTCGAGGCGCTCGATCGCTTGGGCGCGCTCGAGGGCGCGAGCGAGCCTCCGCTCGTCTGCTGGGTGCCGGGGGCATTTGAACTGCCTCTCGTGGCCCGGGCGATAGCCACCCACCACCTGGCCGATGCGGTGGTCTGCCTCGGGTGCGTGATCCGCGGCGAGACGTCCCACTACGACTTCGTGGCCGGGCAGTGCGCGGCAGGCCTCCAGCGTGTGCAGCTCGACACCGGCGTTCCCGTTGTCTTCGGAGTTCTCACCACCGATACGTTGGATCAGGCCCTCGAGCGTTCCGGCGGCGGGCACGGCAACAAGGGCGCCGAGGCGGTCGAGACAGCCGCCGAGATGATCAACCTCCTTTCGAGCCTCGCAGCCGCCCCGAGGCTTGTGAGGTCAGCCTCGGACGCGACAGCCTGAGTCATGCTCTCGCTCGTGCTTCCGAAGGGGTCACTCGAGAAGGCCACCTTCGATCTCTTCTCGCGCGCTGACTTGACCGTACGTCGGACCTCCGAGGTCGACTACACGGCTTCAATCGACGACCCACGAGTTGCCACGGTCCGAATCCTCAGGCCGCAGGAGATCCCTGCCTACGTCGAGGAGGGCCTCTTCGACCTCGGCGTCACAGGGCGTGACTGGATCGAGGAGACAGGGGCGAGCGTCGTGACCCTTGGCGAGCTGGCCTACTCGAAGGCCACCTCGTCGCCGATCAGGGTGGTCCTTGCCGTCGCGGCCGACTCGAGCATCGAGAAGGTCGAGGACCTGCAGGCCGGCTGCAGGGTAGCCACTGAGTACCCGCGCCTCACTCAGAGGTTCCTGTCCGCGAGGGGAGTGCAAGCGGAGGTCCGTTTCTCCTACGGGGCGACAGAGGCAAAGATCCCCGACATCGCCGATGCCGTCGTCGAGATCACCGAGACAGGACGGGCATTGCGTGCCGCGGGACTGCGCATCCTCGACACCATCCTCGTCTCGTCGACCGAGCTCGTCGCCAACCGTGCCGCGGTCGCCGATCCCGAGAAGCGCCGGGCGATGGGCCAGCTGCTGACGCTGCTACAGGGAGCACTCGAGGCGAGAGACAAGGTCCTCCTCAAGTTGAACGTGGGCGAGCAGGAGCTCGCTGCAGTCATCGGCGTTCTGCCGTCCATGAAGTCGCCGACCCTCTCCAAGCTGTTCGGCGAGAGCGCCTACGCCGTCGAGACAGTGGTCCCGAAAGCCGACGTCAATGTCCTCATCCCTGCCTTGAAGGAGCGAGGCGCCACCGACATCATCGAGCTGGCGCTCTCGAAGATCGTCCATTGACCGGGCCACCCGCGCCGTCCCCGTCGTTTCATCGGCACCTTTTCATCGGCACAGTTACAAGCTTCGACCCCGAGCGCGGGCTTGGCGTCGTCCGCTCGAGAGGAACTGCGGAGCCGGGCGGGATGCTCGAGCATCGCGGCGACTTCCCTTTCCACTGCACGGCGATCGCAGACGGGACGCGCCGGATCGAGCCCGGTTCGGACGTCGCCTTTGTCGCGCTTCCCTCGGTTGGCGGGGCGTTCGAAGCCCGCTTTGTCACCAGGATCGCCCCGCTTGGTGTGGCAACGGCCGACCCTCCTACCTGAAGGGCCGCCTGAGGACGGCCGCAGCCTCCCGGACGGGAGCAAGCTCAAAGAGAGCGTTGCGGATCGTCAGCCCGGCACGGACCCGGCCGCGACGCCATCCTCGCCACGCGCCGCGTCCGACAGGCGCACGTAGGCGAAGCGCAGCTGGTTGAGTCCCTCGGCAAGGTCAGCGCCGTGCTCGCCCAGCCTGTCGCCGAGGCCGTCGACAAGGAGGGCGAGGGCGTCGATGGCAAGGCTGGCCCTGCCGAGCTGCGGCGGGCGCAGTGACAGGTGCAGCGCCGCCAGCTCGAACAGCCCGTAACAGTGGTTAGCGACGACTGCCTCGACGGGAGCGGCCGCCAGCTCCGCCGTCAGCTGGCGGATCTCCTCCTCGCTCGGGCCACCGCTGCCGCCTGCTGCGGTGGGAGAGCCGGGAGGGGTGCCGCCCCCAGCGCGGCCAGAGCCGGGAGGGGTGCCGCCCCCAGCGCGGCCAGAGCCGGGAGGGGTGCCGCCCCCAGCGCGGCCAGAGCCGGGAGGGGTGCCGCCAGGGCCGGGACCCCTGCCCGGAGCAGCCCGGCTCGTAGGCGGCTGCCCAGCGGAGGCTCTCGTGTCACGGGGAACCCGGTGCTCACCTTCAGGTGTCCAGAGGCTGCTCACGGCTGCTAGCCTAAGTGGCTGACAATCAAGGGGAAGCGGAGCTGCGCCCGGGCGCCCTCCCACCTGGCCACCGGTTCTGAACGTGCCGCTCGGATCAGTTGATCGGCGCGGCCGCCGAGTGCGTCTGGTCGACATAACAGTCCGGCGCGGATCCGCCTCCTTGTTGCGCCATGGTCCGCATGGCCTGAGAGAGAGGAAGCGCAGCCGATCACCAACGCACCAACCACCAACGAGCCCCGGATCAACGACCGTATCCGAGCACGAGACGTTCGACTGGTCGACCCCGAAGGTCGCCAGCTAGGGATCAAGTCTCTTCCCGAGGCCCTGCTCATCGCACAGCAGCGGGACCTGGACCTCGTCGAGGTGGCGCCGCTCGCCAACCCGCCCGTCTGCCGGATCATGGACTACGGCAAGTTCAAGTTCGACGCGGCGCAGCGGGCTCGCGAGTCCAGGCGCAAGGCGAGCAACGTTGGGATCAAGGAGATGAAGTACCGCCCGAAGATCGGGCAGGGCGACTTCGACACGAAGACTCGGCAGATCGTGAAGTTCCTGAATGAGGGGCACAAGGTCAAGGTGACCGTGATGTTCCGGGGCAGGGAGGTCTTCCACCAGGAGCTCGGAAAGCGCATCCTCGACCGGATCGCCGAGCGGGTGGACGGGACCGCCCGGGTCGAGTCTGAGGCTCGCCTCGACGGCAAGAACATGGTGATGGTGCTGGCGCCCGACCGAAGGGCCCGCCAGTCGAGTGCGGCACGGGCGGCGAACGAGAGCGAGGGAGCCGGCGAGCACGCAGTCGAGCCTCTGCCCGGCGGGGCGACGACCGACGCTGCGGTGGGCAACGGGGCGGTGGCGACAGGCGACGCTGCGGTCGGTGACGGTGGGGTGGCGACCGAGGCGAGCAAACCGACAGGGGAGTAGACACGATGCCGAAGATCAAGACAGACCGTGGAGCAGCCGCTCGTTTCAAGATCACGGGCACCGGGCGTATCCGCCGCCGCCAGGCTATGCGCAGGCACATTCTCGAGAAGAAGTCCTCGACGCGCACCCGCCGTCTCGCCCGCGACGTCGAGCTCTCCAAGGGGGACCGCAAGCAGGTCCGCAAGCTGCTCGGCATCTGAACCGCACCGGGCGCCTGCGTCCAACGGTGGGAGCGGCCCTTGGGGCCTCCCGCAGCACTGTCACAGTCCGCTACCGACACCACGAACGAAAGGAGCCCCCTATGGCCAGGGTGAAACGCGCCGTCCATGGCAAGAAGCACCGCAGGACGGTCCTCGAGCGCGCCCAGGGGTTCTACGGCAACAAGTCCCGCTCGTACCGGTCCGCCAACGAGCAGGTGATGCACTCCCTGCAGTACGCCTACCGCGACCGCCGGGCTCGCAAGGGTGACTTCCGCCAGCTCTGGATCCAGCGGATCAACGCGGCTGCCCGTCTCAACGGGACGACGTACAGCCGGTTCATTGCCGGGCTCCACGCCGAGGGCGTGGCAGTCGACCGGCGGATCCTCGCCGATCTAGCCGTACGCGACCCAGCAGCCTTCAGCGCCCTCGTGAAGGTCGCTGCCGGTCGGAGTGGGAGCGGCCTGCAGGATGGCGCTTCGGCCGCTCAGGCGAGAGGTGGTTCGGTCGAGGATGGGAGCGCCTCGAGCGAGTCCGCCCCGGTCGAGCCTCCCCCTCGAGAGGGCCAGATCGGTGGGGCCGAGGTGACCCGAGCCCTCGCCGTCTCTGATGACGCGGGTTCGGCGGGTTCAGCGGGTTCAGCGGGTTCGGCGGGTTCGGCGGGTTCAGCGGGTTCGGCGGGTTCGGCGGGTTCGGCGGGTTCAGCGGGTTCGGCGGGTTCAGCGGGTTCGGCCGCCTCCGCCGGGTCCGCCGGAGGAGCTTTCTGAGCACGCAAGCTCTCGGCTCGCGTCACCACCGCGTCCAGCGGCTGAGACGACTCGTCCGCGGGAGCGCCTTCCGGCAGTCCGAGCATGCCTTCGTCGCGGAAGGCAGGAAAGTAGTCGCTGCGGCGCTCGATGCCGCCGCTCCTGTCGAGACCGTCTTCGTCGCCGCCGAGGGCTCCGCCGACACCAACGTGAGAGAGCTCGCCGACCGGGCACTCCGGGCCGGTGCCCGGGTATTCGAGCTTGGCCGCGGCGTCATGGAACGGGTTGCCGACACGGTCACTCCTCAGCCGGTCTGTGCCATCGTCGGCTCTGTCGACGTGCCGCTCGACACGATCGTGGCTCCCGGCGTCCCCACCGTGACATCCGACCAACTCGTGCTCGTCTGCCTTGACGTGCGCGATCCGGGGAACCTCGGGGCGCTCATGCGGAGCGCAGCAGCCTCTGGCGCCAGAGCCCTCGTCTGCGCGGCAGGTACCGTCGACCCCTTCAACCCGAAGACCGTGCGGTCGAGCGCCGGCGCGATCTTCCATGTGGCCCTCATCCACGTGGAAGACGCCGCCACCGTTCTCGGGCGCCTCGAAGGAGCGGGCTTCAGGTTGCTCGCTACGACCGCACAGGGCGGGGACGACTACGCGATGCTCGACTGGTCGGGCCGGATCGCGCTCGTCCTCGGCAACGAGGCGAACGGGCTCAGCAACGAGGTGCTGGAGCGTGTCAGCGGCCGGGTGACCGTCCCGATGGTGGCGGGGACGGAGTCGCTCAACGTGGCGATGACCGGGACCGTCCTCTGCTTCGAGGCTGCCCGCCGGAGGCGAGAGGCTGAGGCGGGCGCGCCGCAAGCCGCAGCTTGTCCAGGTGGCGCGCGACTGGCTTCGCCCGCTCCGCCAGCGCTCCCGTAGCATCGTCGGTCATGGCTCGCGAATCAGAGGCCTCGCCTGACGCGACCCTCAGGGCGGCACCCTTTGGCGCCGCGGAGCTCGCCGACGCGCAGTCGGAGGCGCTCACGCGTATCGAGGCAGCGACAGACCTCGCCTCCCTGGAGGAGGCCGAGCGCCAGGCTGTCGGCAAGCGGTCGCACTTTGCCGGGTTGTACCAGCAGCTGCGCGCGTTTGAGCCGTCAGAGCGCAAGGATGCAGGCCAACGCCTCCAGAAGGTCCGCAGGCGCCTCGACGAGGCGATCACCGCCAAGCGGGCCGAGCTCACCGCTGCCGAGCGGGTCGGCCGTCTCGCCGCCGACCGGCTGGATCTCACCGAGGTGCTCCCGGCTGCGAGACAGGGCCATCTCCATCTCGTCACCCGGGTCCGCGAGGAGCTCGAGGACGTCTTCGTCGGCATGGGTTACGAGATCGCCGAAGGACCGGAGATCGAGACCGACTGGTACAACTTTCAGGCGCTCAACATCCCGGTCGACCACCCGGCGCGAAGCTCCGTCGATACCTTCTTCGTCGAGGCGGCCGAAGCGGAGACGCTCCTGCTGCGCACGCACACCTCGCCGGTCCAGATCCACCTGCTCGAGCGCCGGGAGCTTCCGATCTATGCAGTCGTCCCTGGCCTCGTCTACCGCAGGGACACGCCGGACGCCACGCATCTTCCTGCCTTCCACCAGTTAGAAGGGCTCGTGGTGGATCGTGGGGTCAGCTTCGGCGACCTCGCAGGGACCATCGAGACCTTCGTCCACGCCATCTTCGGCGAGACGGTGAGGTCGCGTCTTCGCCCCGCCTACTTCCCCTTCACCGAGCCCTCGGCCGAATTCGAGATCTCGTGCATGATCTGCGATGGATCCGGCTGCCGGACGTGCGCCGGGACGGGATGGATCGAGCTCGGGGGCTGCGGCATGGTGCATCCCGCGGTCTTCGAGGCAACCGACGTCGATCCGGAGGAGTGGACGGGGTTCGCGTTCGGCTTCGGCATAGACCGTCTCGCGATCATGCGGCACGGGATCGCCGACCTCAGGTCGTTCATCGAGAACGACGTCCGTTTCCTCGAGCAGTTCTGATAACGAGGCAGCAAGGTGCGCGCCCCTCTCTCGTGGCTGAAGTCCTTCACCCCACTGCCAGCCGAACCGACCGAGCGCGACACGGTGCTCGAGCTCGGTGCCGAGCTCGACGCGCTTGGTCTCGTCGTCGAAGGGATGGAATTCGTCGGCGAGGGACTTGACGACGTCATCGTCTCCCAGGTGCTCGATATCTCGCCCATCGAAGGTGCCGATCGCATCCGCCGCGTCGTCGTAGACGTCGGCGGCGGCAGGACGACCGAGGTCGTCTGCGGCGCCTGGAACTTCGAAGCGGGAGACGTTGTCCCGTTCATCCCGGCCGGTGGGGAGCTGCCGGGGGGGTTGCGCATCGAACGACGCACGATGCGCGGAGTGACCTCGAACGGCATGCTCTGCAGCCCGAGGGAGCTTGCGCTCGCGGACGATCACGCCGGGCTCATGATCCTCGCGCGCCCGGGAGCTGGCAATGCCCCCGGCGTGGAGCTCGGGATGCCGCTCGCCGAGCACCTCGCAATCGGTCGTGACGTCGTCTTCGACCTGGCGGTCGAGGCGAACCGCCCGGACTGCCTGTCGATTCTCGGTATAGCGAGAGACCTCGCCGCCCACTACGGCCTGCCACTCGAGGTACCCGTGCCATATCTTGCCGAGGTCCTCCCTCCGGCGAGCGAGCTGGCATCGGTCAGCGTCGAGGCGCCCGAACTGTGCCTGCGCCTCACCGGCCGGGTGCTCACCGGAGTCACGATCGTGCCGTCCCCGCCCGCGGTCCAGCGTCGCCTCACCCTCGCCGGGATGCGCCCGATCAACTGCGCCGTCGACGCCTCGAACTACGTGATGCTCGAGCTGGGCCAACCGACCCACCCCTATGATCTCGACCGGCTGGGGGGCCGGGGGCTCGTCGCTCGGGCCGCCCGTCCCGGCGAGTCGCTCGTAACGCTCGACGGCGAGACCCGCCTCCTCGGCACCAGGCCTGCTCGCGACTCACTTGCGATGTCGGCGCTGGACTGCCTCGTCTGCAATGCGCGCGACGTGCCGGTGGGAATCGGCGGAGTGATGGGCGGTGCCTCGAGCGAGATCGCAGCGGATACGACGGCGATCCTGCTCGAGGCGGCGCTCTTCTTGCCCGTTGCGGTCGGGCGGACGGCGCGCTGGCTCGGGCTGCGCACTGAAGCCTCGGTGCGCTTCGAGCGAGGCGTCGACCCGGAGGGCGTCGAGCGGGCGTCGCTGCGGGTGTGCGAGCTCATGGTGGAAGCCGCTACGGCTGCCGGCGTGGCACCACCCGGCCTTGCGCGCGGCCTGCTCGACGATGCACCTGTAGGGTTCGAAAGGACCCGGCTGAGCCTGCGTCCGCAGCGGGCGAACGCTCTGCTCGGCACGGATCTCCGGGCGATCGACATGGTGTCCTTGCTGGAGCCGATCGGATATGTGGTCGCGGGCGACCGGGAGTCGGCGACGGCGCCGATCGAGTTGACCATTCCGCCGTGGCGCCCCGACGTCTCTCGGGAGGTCGACATCATCGAGGACGTGGCCAGGACCTTTGGCTACCAGAAGATCACCCGGACCGAACGGCGCTCGCCCTACGTCGGCCGCCTTGACCGCGTGCAGCTGCTGCGCCGGCAGCTGCGGCGCGTCCTTACAGGCCTAGGGGCGCACGAAGCCTGGACGGGCTCGATCGTCGACCCTGCTGAGCAGGCCCGTGCCCACCTCGGAGAGGGTCTGGTCCGGCTGGCGAACCCGATGGTGGCCGAGGAGTCGGGGCTGCGTGCAGGACTGCTCGGCGGGCTGATGGCGGCGCTCCGCCACAACTCCGGGCACCGGCATCCCTGGCTCCGGCTCTTCGAGATCGGTGATGTATTCTTCATGAGCCCTACCCCGGGTGATGGCGGTGGCGAGCCAGTCGTGCGGCCGCACGAGCGCGAGCACATGGCACTCGTCCTTGCACGCGAGGGCGACGATGCAGCCTCGGCGGTGCAAGCCTGGCGCGTGATCGCCGACTCCCTAGGCATCGTCGGCATCGACCTCGTCCAATCCGAGCCGGACCTCGAGCAGCGTGGCGCGCTCACCGGTCTGCACCTCGCACGCTCGGCGCGCCTGTTCGTGGCCACCGGCCCGGGCGCGGCTCGGCGGTGCCCTGGGGACACCGCCGGCGTTCCAGGACCGACCGGCGACTGCGGCTCGGGGACGCTCGTCGGTAGCGTCGGGGAGGTTGAGCCCGAGGTGATCGAAGCCTTCGGGCTGCCCCACGAACGGATCGGCTGGCTCGAGGTGAACCTGAAGGGTCTCGCCTGCTCGCCGCGCAAGGCACCGCTCGCGAGGCCCGTGAGCCGCTACCCTTCGAGCGACGTGGACTTGGCGTTCACCCTCGACGAGTCGGTGCCGGCCATCCGTGTGGAGGAGACGCTCCGTCAGGCGGCGACCGAGCTGTGTGAGTCCGTCGAGCTGTTCGACGTCTACCGCGGCTCCGGCCTGCCCAGTGGCTCGCGATCGCTTGCCTACCGGTTACGATTCTGCGCACTTGACCACACCCTCACAGACGGCGAGGTCGCCCAATTGCGCAGGCGGTGCATCGATGCCGTCGAGGAGGCACTTCCTGCCAGGCTGAGAGGCTGAGCTCTTAGATGACGTGGGCGCGGCGGCTCATCGCCGCGCATGTACCTCCGTCCACCGAGCTCGTCGAGAAGTGCCGCCGTCCGCTCACCGAGGAGGGGGTGGATCCGGTCGGTGGCCGACGGGGGGAGCTCGGCGAGGAAGAAGGCGGCCACGAGGTCGTCGCCCTCCTCCGGCAGCCGGGCGACTTGCTCGAGCGCTTCGAGGCACTGCTCGAGCATTGCGTCGTCCCGACGGGAGCTGAGAAGGTCCGCCACGACATCTGCGAGCTCCATGAGCACGATGTCGCAGCCGAGATCGTCTCCGTAGATGTCGACAAGATCGAGGTAGTGGTCCTCGAATCCGGTTATCTCCCCGAGGAGGATCTGGACTGTCGGGTGGTCGAGAGCGCTCTGCACGGCGCCTCCTTGTCATCGCGGGTGACATGTGGCGCCACCGGGGCGAACCGGCAGTGCGAGCGCGGCCGTGGTGTGACCGCAGCACATCATCGCGCCAGGCTGTGTCATCGCTGCGGCCTTGTCGCCCCGCCCTCCTTGCCGCCCGGAGTGGCAGCCGTCCTCGCCGCCCCACCACCGGTACGCTCAAGAGATGGCCTCAGCTTCGCGGCGCCACGGCGCTCTAGTCCTTCTCGCCCTGCCGGTCCTCGCCATGATGGGCCTGTTCGCCTGGTCCGGTTCGCTGAGTGCTCAAGCGGCACAGGGAGCCGATTCGCCCATCGGCATCGCTCAGGCGTTCGTGAACGACATCAACTCAGGCGACTGCGCTTCAGCGATCGCCCTTATCGGCTCGAGCACACTCCACAGGACAGCGCCGAGCTGCCAGGGGTTCACCGACGCGGTGTTGCTGACCAGTTGCTCGTACCGCCTCGGCACGCAGCCGCCTGCCTCGTACGCGGCGAGGGTGAGCGGCTATGCAGACCTGAGCGCCGTGGACGTGAACTGCAGCGCCCGCAGCTCGACCGCCAGCTCGGGTCTGGCTGTGCCGATGCACCTCGAGATCGTTACTGCAGTGTCTGCGGCCGACGGGGTGCTCAGGATCATCGACTTCCAAGAGGTTCCCGGCTAGTCGACCTCCTACGGCATCTGGGGACAGAACGTCACCACCGGGCCGACTTCGTGTCGGTCTCTGACGGGACCCACACTTGGACAGCGCTTGGCCCACCGTCTCCGCGAAGCGTACCGGTCCCCGTACGCTGGGCGAGCTTCACGACGAGCCAGGAGCTGAGCTGCACGAGCGTTGCCGGCGGGTGCTGGACGACGGGCGGCACGGCTGGCGGCATCGACTGGGACTACCCGGAGGAGACGGTCATGCCCGGGCCTGCAAAGCCGGCGGCGATCGACACGACGCGCCGGCCCGGCATCTGCACCCGCCCGTCTCCGTAGACGCGGGCCGCGCCGAAAGCGCTCACCGCACCGTCGCTACCGGCGAGGAAGTAGCCATCGCCGGCGCCGGTCGCGACGATCCCGACGACCCTCGTGTCGGCTTCTAAGAGCCCACGGTAGGCTTCGGCGTTGCCGAAGGCGTGCACCACCCCGTCCTTCAGCGCTATCCAGTAGCCGTCGCCACCAGGCGATCCGGCGATGCCGGCGACCGGAGCGGAGATCTCGTTGGCGAGGAGGCGACCCGTTGCAGCCACGCCGCCGAAGGCGAAGGTCTCTCCATTGTCACGCACGAGGATGTACCCCTCGGCGCTTTCTGCAAGAGCGGTGTTTCCCTTCCTCGGCCCAGAGGGGGAGCGGGCATCGTTCATGGTTCCTGACCTCGAGTGACTGTACGGACGCTCAATGTAGCCGTATGAATCCTTAGAGTGAGGATCAGTTGTGTCGATGAGACAGTGCTGCCCGCACCAAGAGGGGCGCCTCACTGTCCGCTGGCAGCCTCGGGGTCGCCGGTAGTGCCGGTAGTGCCGCTGGTCCCGGTCTCGCCTTCGAGCTTCGAGCGGAGGATCTGACGTCGTCGCTGCAGCTCCCGGTATGTGAGCGACTGGGTGTCGGCAGACAGACCCATCGAGGCGCGCAGGCCGTCCAGGTCGATGGGCGTCGTACGCACGTCGACCCCGACCTCCTCGGCGATGCGCATACCGTGGTGTTGGGCGAAGTAGGCGGCGATCACGGCAACCTCGCCGAGCAGGTCGATCTCGGGGGCCATGGTGGCCACCGCACCGTCGAGGAAGAGCAGGTCCTTCACGAAGAGCATCAGCTCTTTCGGCATGCGGACCCCATAGGCAAGGAGCTGGCGCGTGAGGTCGCGGATCTGGGCCGTCAGCTCGTCGGCCGAGAGCAGCGTCATGTCCTGTGCGGGTCTGTCGAGGCCGAGGTCACGGACGACCTGTTCGGTCGCGGCGTCTCTCGGCAGCGCGCCCAACGTACGCAGCGCGTCGACCTGCGCGGCAACGTCGTTCGTCGTGCCTCCGACGAGCAGGCGCAGGAAGGCGAGCCGCTGCGGCTCGTCGAGACGCCCGGTGATGCCGTGGTCGAGGAGAGCGACCCGTCCGGACTCCTGTACGAAGAGGTTGCCTCCGTGCAGGTCGCCGTGGAAGACGCCGTAGAGGAGCGCGCCCTCGAGAAAAG